>NZ_JADPKL010000087.1:0-248566 GCF_023073935.1 Bradyrhizobium sp. 147
CATGGCGCAGACCCGAGGCTCGCCACGCTTGTAGGCCAGAAGCGTCCGCAACAACGTCTCGCCGTCCAGCCTGTCCGTCTTGGCTCGCCGGCGCCGGCGCGGCGTCGCGATGGAGGCCGGATCCACCACGTGGCTCTCGATGCCTTCCTGCTGCAGGGCCCGGTGAAGCCAGAACCCGTCCAACCCCGCCTCCTGGATCGTGATGATTGGATAGCTCTCGCCCATTCGCACCTGCGCCTTGCGCTTCAGCTCCGCGAACAGCTTCAGCAGTTCCGCAAGACCGCCGGCCTCCACGCTGTGTTTCGACATCTTCTCGCCCTTGCCCGGCGAGAGCGAGGTCACCAGCCATGTCGAACGACTCAGTTCCAACGACACGAAAATTGCGCCAAACTGCGTGCGGATAGCGGCCGGTCCGTCGATAGGATGATCGAGCAACATCGTCGTCTCCAGGTTGAATGGATGCAACCTCAGTCTGGCCTCAGACTTGGTCGCTATCCACCCCCATGGAATCTTCGCGGAGCCTGTGAACGGGTCGCGCTTTGCGCGGACCCGTTGGCTCGCACAGACGATGCGGCTGGCAGTGCGCCAGCCACAGGCTTTCGCGGGCCTACGCCCGCTGCACCCCGACCACGCGGCCTTTTTCGATTGCGAGCGCCAGCTCGCCCCGCTTCAGTTTCAGCGCGGCATCGCCGAACAGCTCGCGGCGCCAGCCTCGCAAAGCCGGCACGTCGGCCTCGTCACTGGCTGCGATCTCTTCGAGATCGTCGACCGTGGCAATCACCTTGCTGGCGACGGCATGGCGCTCCGCGGTCATGCGCAGCAGCACCTTCAACAATTCGACGATGGCCGCGCCATTGGAATTGTTGCGCGGCTTCTCCAGCTTCGGCAGCGTCGAGAAATCCCGCGCCAGTCCGCGCTCGACGGCGGCGACGATGTCCGCGCCCCATTTGGATTTCTCAAATCCCTTCGGCACCGAGCGCAGATGGGCGAGCTTCTCAAGCGTAGTCGGCGCATGCGTTGCGATGTCGCTGACCGCTTCATCGCGCAGCACGCGGCCGCGCGGCACGTCGCGGCTCTGCGCCTCCTGCTCGCGCCAGGCCGCCACCTCCATCAGCACGGCGAGATCCTTCGGCTTGCGCACCCGGGTCTTCAGCCGCTCCCAGGCGCGCTCGGGGTGGAAGTCGTAGGTTCTGGGCGAGGTCAAAACCTCCATCTCGATGGAGACCCATTCGCTGCGGCGGCGCTTCTTCAGGTCGGCATCGAGCGCCGCGAACACGTCGCGCAAGTGGGTGACGTCGGAGACCGCGTAGTGCATCTGCTCCTTGGAGAGCGGCCGGCGTGACCAGTCGGTGAAGCGGTGGGTCTTGTCCGGGCGGTGCCCGGTGACCTTCTCGACCAGTTGGTCGTACGCAATGCTGTCGCCATAGCCGAGCACCATGGCCGCGACCTGGGTGTCGAACACCGGGTGGGGAATGATGCCGGCCTGGTGCCAGATGATTTCGATGTCCTGGCGAGCGGCGTGGAAGACCTTCAGCACGGCCTCGTTGCCCATCAGCTCGAAGAACGGCTTGAGGTCGATGCCCTCGGCCAGAGCGTCGATGACGACAGCTTCCTCGGCGCTCGCCATCTGCACCACGCACAACAGCGGGTAATAGGTGGTTTCGCGCAGGAACTCGGTATCGACAGTGATGACGGGGTGCTTGGCCAGCCGGCTGCAGGCAGCCGCAAGGTCAGCGGTGGTGGTAATCAAATCCATGAACGGCCCATGACGAGACCATCAGCCGTTCTGCCGAAAGTGCAGTGATGTCAAGGGGCTCGATGCGAATTCGAGCCTTGCATTTGGGCCGGAATCGCCTTTTCCGACAAAAATCCTATTCGTAGCGGACCCGCTGCGAGGATTTCCGGGCACACGGCAGTGCCACCACAAGCACGCACATGGCGACCAGAGCCAGTCCCAGGAACTCGAAAACCAACAGGTCCACGGTGAAAACCCCTCAGAAGCATTGCTAAACTTGTCCGGGGCGAATTGAGGGTCTGTTAATTCTCGTGGTTACCGGCCGCGGGGCGGGCCGGATGGTGGACGAGGGGTTAACGGGCGGGGCCCGTCGAAACGCATTCGGCGCCCCGCGTGACGGCGCGCCGAAGTTTGTTCGTGCGATGAGTTGCCGGCCTTACGGCAGTTTCAGCGACGTCTCAGCGTTGTACGGCTTGAGCGTCTCGTCGGCGGCTCTCTGAGCGGCGGCGAGGGCGTCCTTCGGCTGCTTCTTGCCGTTGAGGACTAGCATCACCTCGTCCTCGAGGTTCTTGCGCACCGGCACGGTCTTGTAGGTCGCAAACCACGGCTTTGCGACGTCGAGCTGTTCGACGGCGGTCCTGGCGTCCGGGTTCTTGTTCAGGAAGTCCACCATTTCGGGCGTCTTGTAGGCGGCCATATTGGGCGCGAAATAGCCGGTGGCGCGGCTCCACCAACCGCTCTTCTCGGGCGAAGTCATCCACTTGATCAGCGTCCAGGCGGCCTTCTGCTTGTCGGCTTCGAGTCCTGCCGGAATGATCAGCGATGCGCCGCCGATCGGCACGGCATTGCGGACGTTGCGAGGAATGAAGGCGACCTTGTAGCTGAACTTGGCGTTGTCGCGGACATAGGTCAGCGACCCCGTCGAGAGCATCATCATCGCGGCATTGCCGGAGATGAAGGAGGTGCTGACGGCCGGACCGGGCGTCGCGCCGGGCGCATGCACCTTGTGCTTATAAATAAGGTCGTTCCACCAGGTGAGCGCACGGAGCATCGAAGGCGTGTCGTAATAGACCTCGCCGCCGAACTCCTCGTTGTAGTAGCGCCCGCCGTTGGACATCGTGAGCGTTTCCATCATCCAGCCGCAATAATCATAGGCGCATGGGATCGCGATGCCCCAGCGCATGACCTTGTCACCCTCGCGCTTGGTGAGCTTCTTGGCCCATTCGGTAAGCTCGGCCCAGGTCTGCGGCGGCTTGTTCGGATCGAGGCCGGCCTCCTTGGCCTGATCGGCATTGATGTAGAGCAGCGGCGTCGAGTTGTGGAAAGGCACGCCGTAGACCGAGCGGTTGATCACCGCATTGCCTTGCAGCGCCGGGAAGAACTGGCCCAAGAACTTTTCCTTGGTGGTGCCGTCAGCGGCGATCAGAGGATCGAGATTGGTAAGCTCGTTCTCGATCTGCATGTCGAGCAGGAAGTTGGCCGACATGATCACGGCTGACGGCGGCTTGCCGGCCTTGATCGCGGCGCGCGTCTTGATCAGCGTGTCATCGTAGGAACCGGTGTAGACCGCGGTCGCCTTGACCTCGGGGTGGGTCTCGTTGAACTCCTTGATCAAGGTCCCCATGTCGCGGGCGAGCTTGCCGTCGACCGGGACGGGGAAGAACAAATCGATCTCGGTCGGGCCTTCGCCGGCGATGGCTGGAAAAGCGAGGGCGCCGGCCATCGTGCCTGCGATGGCAAGGCCGAGCATGAGCCTGCGGGAGAACAGCATCGGAAAATCTCCTATTTGATGCCTGAGGTGACGAAAGAGCTGATGAAGCGCTTCTGGAAGATCAGGAAGGTCACGAGCAGTGGTGCGATCACCATCAGCGTTCCCGCGGCGATGGTGCCCAGGCCTGCGTGCCCTCGGCCGTCTTGGTGAAGACGGAGAGCCCGATCGTGAGCGGCCGCTTGTCCGGCGAGTTGATCACCATCAGCGGCCACAGGAAGTCGTTCCAGTGGCTGGTCACAGAGATGATGGCGAAGGCCGAGAAGCTCGGCAGCGACAGCGGCACGTAGATGTGGCGGATGCGCTGGAATAGGCCGGCGCCGTCGATCAGGGCGGCATCCTCCAGCTCGGTTGGAATGGCCTCGAACGCTTGCCGCATCAGGAAGGTGCCGAAGGCGGAGGCAAAGAAAGGCATCATCACGCCAGTGAGCGTGTCGTAGAGGCCGAGCTGCGCGATCAGGCTTAAATTGGGCACGATCAGCAGCACCGGCACCAGCATCAGCTGCATCAGGAACAGGTAGAAGATCAGCGTCTTGCCGGCGAAGGCGAGGCGCGCAAAAGCAAAGCCCGCCAGCGTGATCGTGACGAACTGCACCAGCAGGATCCCGGTGCAGATAATGGTGGTGTTGAGGGTGTAGCGCGGGAAGTCGCCGATCTCCCAGGCATCCCTGATGTTGTCGAGCGTCGGCTTCAGGCTCGGCATCAGTTCGGCCATCAGGTTGATGCAATCGGAAGCCGGGCGCAAGGTCGCCACGCCCATCCAGACGAACGGGATCAGCCAGACCAGTGCGAGCAGCACGGTCAGTACGAAACCGAGCTTTGGCGTAATCTCGCGGCGGGTGGCGAGCGGAGCATCCCTGAACAGACGGTCGATCAAATTCATGGGCCGCTCTCGCGGTTCGCCAGCGTCCGGAACGAAAGCGCGGTGAGGCCCATCAACGCCGCCAGCGTCAGCAGCGTCGCCGCCGATGCCTTGCCGACGTCATAATGCTCGACGGCCTGCTGATAGATGTAGAACAGCACGAGATTGGTCGAGTTGGACGGGCCACCCTGGGTCAGGACGAAGACGTGGTCGACTTGCGTCACCGCATTCAGCGTCGCGATCACGGTGACGAACAGGAAGGTGGGCTTGAGCTCGGGCAGGATGATGTAGCGCAGGCGCTGGATCGGACCGGCGCCGTCGAGATGGGCGGCCTCCATGACGTCCTCCGGCACCGCCTGCAAGCCGCGAGGAAGAACAGCATGTAATAGCCGGCGTTCTTCCAGATCGTGATCACCATGATCGCGGATAGCGCGATGTCGGGATCGCCGAGCCAGTTCGGCAGCACCGGAAGCAGCCGACCGATGTAGTAATCGAGCAGGCCGACATTGGGCAGGAAGATGAACAGGAACAGCGCGGAGGCCGCGACCATCGGGATCAGCACCGGCAGGAACAGCGCGGCGCGCAGCGCGCTGGTCACCGCGCTGGTGCGCGCCAGCGCGAGCGCGAACAACAGCGCGAGGCCGATGCTCGGGATCGCTGTGCCGAGGGCATAAATGAGATTGTTGACGACCGCGCCGGTGAAGGCGGGGTCGGCAAGCACTGCGCTGATATTGTCGATGCCGACGAAGCGGACGGGCGCTTTCGGCGTCGTGCGCTGATAGAGCGCATCGATAAACACGCGGCCCATCGCGCCATACGTGAACAGCGCGAGGAAGACCAGCGAGGGCAGCAGCAGCAGATAGGCCGGCAGCGACGCCGTGAAGCCGGCGGTGAAACGCGTCAGGACGTGCAGGCGCGGTGCTGCCGAGGTCGCGACCGGGAGAGCCGCGGGTCCAGCGAGGCTCATGTCACCGCGCCGGGAAATTGAGCGCATAGTCGCGGTCGCCGATTCCCGCTGGCGCGGCGAAGGGGAAGCGTGGGCTTTGGTCGAGGAAGTCGTGGCTGTGCACGACCAGGTTCTCATCGTCGATCAGCACCACGCCGTAGGCCGGCGGCTCGTGGCTCGCCAGATGCGGCGCGTTGGCATTCAGCTCGAACCAGACCTGGTGGTTGGTGCCGCGCAGCGTGGAGAAGGGAGTCTTGCCGTAGCTGCCGAAGATCGGCCGGTGCACATGTCCGAAGAAGAGGTGGCGGATGCGCGAACGGTAAGGCGCTATCACCTCGGCGAATTCGGCGCTCTGCTTCAGCGCGATCTCGTCCATTGCGAGCACGCCGACCGGGAAAGGGTGGATGGTGCATGAACACGACGAATTCCTGGTCGTCGGGCGCGGCCGCGAGCGTGTTCGCCAGCCAGCCGAGGCGCTTTGCGCACATCTCGCCGGCATGGCTGGTCTCGTCCAGCGTGTCGAGGAAGACGAACAGGCCGTGCTCGGTGGTGCGTGTGCCCTGCACGAAGCCGTTGGGATCGCGCGGCGCGGCCTTCAGCGCGTCGAGGCAGATGACGCGCTTGTCATGATTGCCGACCATCGCGATGTAGGGAATCTTCAGCGCCGCCATCGCCTCGGCGAAATTGGCGTAGGATTCAAGCTCGCCCCAATGGGTGAGATCGCCGGTCACGACCGCAAACGCCGCGTCGGACTGATGGGCGTTGATGTCCGCAATCGCCGCATCCAGCCGCGCGCGCGGATCGAGGCCGTAAAGCTTCAAGCCGGGGTTCGCCAGGTGCGTGTCGGTGAGGTGGATGAATTTGAAGGGCATGGCGCGCTTTTGTGATTGGAGGACGGGCGCCTCCGACAAGACAACCCTGCAGCCCGTTAGAGCGCGTGTGTTTCAGTTTGATGACAGCGGTTCCACGAATGGGACGTGTCCACAACGCCCGCGAGTCAGGCGCCGACCAGCGCAAGGCGCAACCCATGCAATGCATCAATCAGAGATGGTGGTGCGCGGCCGAACCGCTTCACGTCCCGCAGAACGTCTGCAGCACCCGCTGGTCCGGCAGCGGCGGATCGGCATAATCTGCATACTCCGGCTGGTCCTCGTAGGGCCTGGCCAGCACCTTCACCAATTCCTCGAACGGGGCGTAATCGTCATTGTTGACGGCGGCCTGGATCACGGCTTCGACGCGGTGGTTGCGCGGGATGAACATCGGGTTCACGGCGTGCATGGTGGCTTGCCGCTCGGCCGCGCTCTGCGGCTCGAGCGCGATGCGCTCGCGCCAGCGTCCGGCCCATTCGTCAAACGCCGCGGGCTCCATGAACTGCGCGCGCACGTCTGCGCCTGCGTCGCCTGCGGCATCGCCGAGCTTGCGGAAGGTGAGGGTGAAGTCCGCCTGGTTCTTCGCCATGGCATCGAGCAGGTCCTGGATCAGCGCCTCGTCGCCGTCGCGCTCCGTGAACAGGCCGATCTTCCTGCGCAGGCCGGCCTGATAGGCCGCACTGAACGTCTCGGCGAAGGCGCCGAGAATGTCCTGAGCTTCGGCGACCGCCTTTTCCTGCTCGTCTGAGAACAGCGGCAGCAGGCATTCGGCGAGCCGGGTCAGATTCCACAAGCCAATGCGCGGCTGGTTGGCGTAGGCGTAGCGGCCCATCTCGTCGATCGAGGAAAACACCTGCGCGGGATTGTAGGCATCCATGAAGGCGCAGGGGCCGTAGTCGATGGTCTCGCCGGAAATGGACGTGTTGTCGGTGTTCATCACGCCATGGATGAAGCCGACCAGGAGCCAGCGCGCGATGAGCTCAGCCTGCCGCGCAACGACGGCTGCGAGCAGCGCGTGATAGGGCCGCTCCGCTCGAAGCAAATCCGGGTAATGACGGGTGATGACGTGGTCGGCGAGCCGGCGGATGGCCTCGGTGTCGCGGCGGACGGCAAAGAACTGGAAGGTGCCGACGCGGATGTGGCTGGAGGCGACGCGCGTCAGCACCGCGCCGGGCAGGGCGGTCTCGCGGATCACATGCTCGCCGGTGACGACCGCGGCGAGCGAGCGCGTGGTCGGAATGCCGAGCGTGAACATCGCCTCGCTCACGATGTATTCGCGCAAGACCGGCCCGAGCGCGGCACGGCCGTCGCCGCGGCGGGAGAACGGGGTTGGGCCGCTTCCCTTGAGCTGGATGTCCCGGCGGATGCCGTCTTTGTCGATGACCTCGCCGAGCAGGATGGCGCGGCCGTCGCCGAGTTGGGGTACGAAATGCCCGAACTGGTGGCCGGCATAGGCCATAGCGATGGGATCGGCGCCCACGGGAACCGTCTTGCCGGCCAGGATTTCGGCGCCTTCCGGGGTCTCCAGCATATCCGGGTCGAGCCCGAGCTGGACCGCCAGCGGCCGGTTCAGCTTGATCAGCCGGGGCGCCGCCACTGGGGTCGGCGCGACGCGGGCGAAGAAGCTGTCCGGCAGCGCCGAATAGGAGTTCTGGAAGGGGAAATGAACCGTCATGACCTCAAGATAGGGCTGGAACGCCTGATGGCAAAGGTTGGACCCCAGATAAGCCAAAAATGGGCGCATCTGGTCCGAATCAGGCCGTTCCCTTGGTTGCCGCTTTGGGCCTCGTCGGGTAAACCCTGCCGCAACTTCGGACCGGCAGTTACAGGCCGTTCGATTCGCTTCCTCCGACATTGAATTTGGGACGACCATGCATCGCTACCGGTCACATACATGCGGCGCGCTCCGCGAGAGCAACATCGGCGAAACGGTTCGCCTCTCGGGCTGGGTCCATCGCGTTCGCGACCATGGCGGCGTGCTGTTCATCGATCTGCGCGACCATTACGGTCTGACCCAGTGTGTGGTCGACCCGGACTCGCCGGCATTCTCGCTGGCCGAGAAGCTGCGTTCGGAATTTGTGGTGCGGATGGACGGCAAGGCCCGCCGGCGCCCCGAAGGTACCGACAATGACGATCTGCCGACCGGCAAGATCGAAGTTTACGTCAGCGAGATCGAGGTGCTGGGTCCGGCCGGCGACTTGCCGCTGCCGGTGTTCGGCGACCAGGAATATCCTGAAGACATCCGCCTGAAGTACCGCTTCCTCGATCTGCGCCGCGAGAAGCTGCACCAGAACATCATGACGCGCGTGTCGATCATTGACTCCATGCGACGTCGCATGAAGGAGCAGGGCTTCTTCGAATTCAACACCCCGATCCTGACCGCATCCTCGCCGGAAGGCGCGCGCGACTTCCTGGTGCCCTCGCGCATTCATCCGGGAAAATTCTACGCGCTGCCGCAGGCGCCGCAGCAGTACAAGCAGCTGCTGATGATGAGCGGCTTCGACCGTTACTTCCAGATTGCGCCCTGCTTCCGCGATGAGGACCCGCGTGCCGACCGTCTGCCCGGCGAGTTCTACCAGCTCGACGTCGAGATGAGCTTCGTCACGCAGGACGACGTGTTCGCTGCGATGGAGCCGGTCATCACCGGCGTGTTCGAGGAATTTGCCAAGGGCAAGCCGGTGACCAAGGGCTGGCGCAGGATTCCGTTCGCCGAAGCCTTGCGCAAATACGGCAGCGACAAGCCGGACCTGCGCAACCCCATCGAGATGCAGGACGTCTCCGAACATTTCCGCGGCTCCGGCTTCAAGGTCTTTGCGCGCATGCTCGAGGACCGCAAGTGCCAGGTCTGGGCGATCCCGGCGCCGGGCGGCGGCAGCCGCGCGTTTTGCGATCGCATGAATTCCTGGGCGCAAGGCGAAGGCCAGCCCGGCCTCGGCTACATCATGTGGCGTGAGGGCGGCGAGGGCGCCGGTCCTCTCGCGAACAACATCGGTCCCGAACGCACCGCCGCGATCCGCGCGCAGCTCGGCGTGAAGGAAGGCGATGCCGCCTTCTTCGTCGCCGGTGATCCCGACAAGTTCTGGAAGTTTTCGGGTCTTGCCCGCAACAAGGTTGGCGAGGAGTTGAACCTCACGGACAAGGAGCGGTTCGAGCTCGCCTGGATCGTCGACTTCCCGATGTACGAGTACAACGAGGACGACAAGAAGGTCGACTTCTCGCACAACCCGTTCTCGATGCCGCAGGGCGGCCTCGACGCGCTGAAGGACCAGGACCCGCTGACCATCAAGGCGTTCCAGTACGACATCACCTGCAACGGCTACGAGATCGCCTCGGGCGGCATCCGCAACCACGTGCCGGAAGCAATGGTGAAGGCGTTCGAGATCGCCGGCTACGGCGAGCAGGAAGTCGTCGACCGCTTCGGCGGCATGTACCGGGCCTTCCAGTACGGCGCGCCCCCGCATGGCGGCATGGCCGCGGGCGTCGACCGCATCGTGATGCTGCTCTGTGGCACCACGAATTTGCGCGAGATCTCGCTGTTCCCGATGAACCAGCAGGCCATGGACCTCCTGATGGGCGCGCCGTCGGAGGCCACCACCAAGCAGCTGCGCGAGCTGCACATCCGGGTAAACCTGCCGCAGAAGTGAGTCGATCGACGTCTACAACTTCGGGTGCCCGGGCTTGTCCCGGGCATCCGCGTGTTGGAGCCTTGTCTTGGAGCCTTGCATAGAGAACGCCGATGGCGGCGTAGCCGGCGATTCGTCGGGCGAAAGAGTAAGGTTGCAATCGGATGTTGCCACTGAGGCGCCGGCCGTGCTTCATCCGGTTTCCACGACCCGGAATACCGCCCGAGGCGGCCGGTCGGGACAATTTGGTTTGAGGCCGGTAACGCGAGGCGAGACACCGCATGTCGTCCTATTCTGATGATCTCCACCAGGCGGCGCTCGCCTATCACCGTCTGCCGCGGCCCGGAAAGCTCGAGATCCAGGCGAGCAAGCCGCTTGCCAACCAGCGCGATCTCGCGCTGGCCTATTCTCCGGGCGTCGCCGCCGCCTGCACCGAAATCGCCAAGAATCCCGCCGAGGCCGCCTCGCTCACCACCCGCGCCAATTTGGTCGCCGTGGTCTCGAACGGCACCGCCGTGCTCGGCCTCGGCAATATCGGCCCCCTGGCCTCCAAGCCGGTGATGGAGGGCAAGGCGGTCCTGTTCAAGAAATTCGCCGGCATCGACGTGTTCGACATCGAGATCGCCGCCGATACCATCGACCGCGTGGTCGAGACCGTGGCGGCGCTCGAGCCAACCTTCGGCGGCATCAATCTGGAAGACATCCGCGGACCGGAATGCTTCGAGATCGAAACGCGCTTGAAGGAGCGCATGAAGATCCCGGTCTTCCACGACGACCAGCACGGCACCGCCATCATCGTCGCTGCCGCCATCACCAACGGCCTCAGGTTGAACGGCAAGAAACTGTCCGACGTCAAGATCGTGGCCTCGGGAGCAGGGGCCGCGGCAATCGCGACGCTGAATCTCCTGGTGTCGATGGGCGCGCAGCGCAAGAACATCTGGGTCTGCGACATCGACGGCCTGGTGCACGAGGGCCGCAACACCTCGATGGACCGCTGGAAGGCCGTCTATGCGCAGAAGACCGACAAGCGAACGCTTGCCGACGTCATCGGCGGCGCGGACATCTTCATCGGCCTGTCCGCGCCCGGCGTGCTCAAGCCGGAGATGGCCGAGGCGATGGCCAACAAGCCGTTGATCATGGCGCTCGCCAATCCCGTGCCGGAGATCATGCCGGAGGAGGCGCGCAAGGTGCGCCCTGACGCCATGATTTGCACCGGCCGCTCCGATTATCCGAACCAGGTCAACAACGTCCTGTGCTTTCCCTTCATCTTCCGTGGCGCGCTCGACGTCGGTGCCAGCGCCATCAACGAGGAGATGAAGCACGCGGCCGTCGAGGCGATTGCGCAGCTCGCGCGCGAGGCGCCGTCGGATGCAGTCGCGCAGGGTTTTGACACGGGCGAGACGCAGGGTTTTGGCCCGGGCTCGCTGATCCCGAGCCCGTTCGATCCGCGGTTGATCTTGCGCATCGCGCCGGCGGTGGCGAAGGCGGCGATGCAATCGGGCGTCGCAACGCGGCCCATCACCAATTTCGATGAATACACCGCGCTGCTCGAGCGCTTCGCCTTCCGCTCCGGCCTCGTCATGAAGCCGATGTTCGCCAAGGCCAAGACTCAGCCGGTGCGCGTGATCTACGCCGAAGGCGAGGACGAGCGTGTGCTGCGCGCCACCCAGGTGGTGCTGGAGGAGAAGCTGGCGCGGCCGATCCTGGTCGGCCGCCCCTCGGTGGTGGAGGCGCGCATCAAGCGGTTCGGCCTGTTGATCAAGGCCGGCAAGGATTTCGACCTCATCAATCCCGAGGACGATCCGCGCTACCGTTCCTATGTGCAGTCTTATGTCGAGGTCGCAGGCCGCCGCGGTGTGACACCCGACGCGGCGCGCACGGTGGTGCGCACCAACAACACGGTGATCGCGGCACTTGCGGTGGTGCGCGGGGAGGCCGACGCCATGCTCTGCGGCGTCGAAGGTCGCTATATGAGTCATCTGCGCCATGTCCGCGAGATCATCGGCTTCTCAGCCGGCGTCAGCGACTACGCCGCGCTGGCACTGCTGATCACCAGCAAGGGCGCATTTTTCATCGCGGATACGCAGGTGCGCCCAAATCCGAGCGCGGAAGAGCTTGCCGAGATCGCTTCGCTCGCGGCGGTCCACGTACAGCGTTTCAACATCAAGCCGAAGATCGCCTTCGTCTCGCATTCGGATTTCGGCAGTTACGATACCGATTCCTCGCGCAAGATGCGCCGGGCGACCCAGCTTCTCAAGGAGAAGCATCCCGAGATCGAGGCCGATGGCGAGATGCAGGGCGACACCGCGCTTTCAGCGGCTGCGCGGAAAATGGTACTTCCGCACTCCAAGCTCGAGGGCGAGGCTAACATCCTGATCATGCCAAGCCTGGATACCGCCAACGTCGCCTACCAGATGATCAAGTCGCTGGCGGACGCGCTCCCGGTCGGCCCGATCCTGATCGGCCCGGCACGGCCGGCGCATATCCTCACGCCGTCGGTGACCGCACGTGGCATCCTCAACATGACCGCGGTCGCGGTGGTGGAAGCGCAGGAGCGCGCGGCGAGGCAGCAGCCAACGTTGTTTACGTAAGGGTCGATCTGCGCGAAAGATGCACATCCTTCTCCGACAGGGGAGGAGGGGCACCGGTCGCGCGGCTTATTTGAATTCGTCGCGGTTCTCCATTTCCCTGTTTGAAAACCTCAAGCGGACTCTTCATAATCCCTCGCGCATCCCGTGCTTAGCGCTCTTGCCAAGAGGCCGATCATGCCAGCGTTCGTGACTTTCGGGCGGATCCTGTTCGCCGTACTGTTCATCTACACGGGCGCGTCCAAGCTGTTCGCCATCCAGGCGACGGCGGACTTCATCGCCACCAAGATCATGGTGCCCGATATGATTGCGCCTTACGCCAAGCAGGTCGAGACCGCGACCGCCATGACCACGCCGCAACTTTTGGCGATCGCGGTCGGAGGACTTGAGGTCATCGCCGGGCTGATGATTGCGCTGAATTTTGGCGCGCGATTCTTCGCGATGCTGCTGATCATCTACATCGCGGTTGCGACCGTGCTGTTCGATGACTTCTGGAACCAGGCGCCGCCCGACAACGCCAAGGTGGTGATCGACGCGCTGAAGAACCTGTCGATCATCGGCGCACTGTGCATGATCATCGGCTACGGCCGAACCACACGTCCGGCCGAAGCGGCCTACGGGGACGTGTAGGGCAGGGTATGACCGCCGCTCCGCGCGGTGCTGTAGGGTGGATTATGCTGACGCCAACCCGCACCCTAAAAGCGTGATGAGATTGGGATGAATCATCACCGCGCTTTAGCTTGTCGTTTAAGCATGATCTTTTCGGAAAACCGCTTCGCACTTTTCCAGACTATGTCCTAACGCGCCCCAAGGATGCGCTGCCAGAGCGTGCCACCCAGCACCTTCCAGCCAAGATAGAAGTACAGGGTGATCAGGGCAAACAGCACAAGAGCGGATGCGCCGTGCAGGCTGAAACCGTCCGTCGTCGTTTCGCCAGTGGCGGCCCCGATGGAGTAGCCGCCGACGAAGAACACCGTCAGGAAGTCGAGAAAGCCGGCGAGGCCACGGCGCCAAAAGGATTTGGACGTCGATGGAGTATCGCTCGTCGACATCGAAGCAGCCTCCTCTTGGCAGCCGCGCCGGATCGCCGCTCAGGATTTCCCGTCTCGGCTTCTTGTCAGGGGTTTCTTGTCAGTGTTTCTTGTCAGTGTTTCTTGTCGGTGTTTCTTGGCATCGACGTCGATGCCGATGACCTTCCAGGCATTGTCGTTCTGGGCAAAACGCAGCTTGTACTTGACCCGGACCTCGTCGTTCTTGAACTCGCCGGCGAGGACGAGCGCACCTTCCGAATCGAGCTTGGCCTTCTGCTGTGATTCGTAGTCGTCGGTGACGATCCCCTCGAAGAACAGCTTCTTGCTGCGGAAGGATTCGAACGCGGCCCCCAGTTTCTCGGCCGTCATTTGTTCCTGGAACTGCCTCGAGCCCTTGGCAAGCAGGACCGAGTAGTTGCCAGTGATGTTGGCATCGTTGAAGGTCATCAGCGTCGTGCGGACCAGCACGTCCTGCTCGTCGTCGGTCGGCAGATCGATCGCGTAGGCCGATGACGGCGACATCACTGACAGAAAGGTCAGCGACACCAGGAGCGCGATGGCGCCGAGAAACTTCCGGCAGGAGAGGGGAGAAAAAATCGAACTCATGATCTCTTTGTCCTTAATGAAGGGCCGGGGTATCGCCAGAGAGCGGAATGAAGTCGCCATATGCGATCTGCATAACAGAGAAGTTCTAATTTTTCGCTCGTGTGGGAAGGAGCTTTGGCCTCGCCGGTTCACGCCGCATTAAACAGGCTCGGGATGAGGAACGTCGTAACTCCGCCGCACCGTCGCCATTCGGCGCTGCTCTCTCAGACTCCAACACTCGCGCACGCGAATCTGCCGCGCAAGCCGATTTCCGGATTGTTGAAACTCTTGGCACATTGAGCCATCGCCAGAGACGCAGGAGCGGGCGCGATGACGGGCACGGGCCGCGGCGATTGTTGTTCCCTGAGGGCAGGCCTGGCTCACAGCGGCGATGCGCACCTTGATCTTGAGCTATCCCCGCCGCCACGGCGTGACGGTGACATCATGTGCCGCATCGAGCAGATACGGCGCGCTGGGCTTCATTCCGTGCGAGGCGAGCACCTCGTGCGGCGTCCGCTGGGGCACGCTGCTAAAACAGCCTTCGCCGCCGGGCAGTCGGACATGCGGCGCTTCCGACAGCCAGAACGTGTCGTAGCGGTCCATGAACATGTCGAACACCATCGGGCCGCCGATGATCGCGACCGTGCCGGAAGCGACGTCGGCGAAGGCGCAAGCTTCCGCGAAGCTGGCGTGACCAGGATTCCACAATGTCGCGTTCGGCATTTCAGGATCGGCGGTTAGTGCCCTGATCTTGCGGGTCAGGATCAGTCGCTTGCGCTTGGGCGAGTTCGGCTGGTGCTCGTGCGAGTTGCGGCCGTGCACGATCAGCGCCGCGCGATCGAGCGCCTGCTCGAAGAACAGCTTGTCGCCCTCGAACTTCAGGCTGTCCGGCATCACATGCGCGGCGTCGGCGAGCATGCCGTCCGCGGAGACGATGACGTAGCCTTCAAACCGGAAAGACAATTGCCGTCTATTCGGAAACGGTCGTCACCACGGAATTGACCGGGCGCTGGCTCACCGTCGGCAGCTTGACGTCCTTGAGCAGCTCCTGGTCATATTCGGGCAGCGTCGAGGCCGGGAATTTTGAGCGCATCGCCACAACCTTGTAGCCGCCGGCTTTCAGGCGCTTGAGCAGCTCGGGCAAAGCTTCGGCGGTGTGCTTCTGGAAGTCGTGCATCAGGATGATGCCCTTGCCCTTGGTGTCGAGCTTTTTCATCACGGTCTCGACCACCTTCTCAGGCTTGGAGGCTTTGAAGTCGAACGAATCGATGTCGCAGGAGAAAATTCCGATGTTGCGGTTGCCGAGATAGGTGACCATCTCCGGCGGATGCTGGAGCGCAGGGAAGCGGAAGAAAGGCGAAGGCGAGATGCCGCCGAGCGCCCATTTCACCGCGGAGAGGCCCTTCTCGATCTCTTCCTTGCGCTGCGCTTCGTTGAGCTTCTTGTTGTTGAGGTTGGCATGCGACCAGGTGTGGCTGCCCACGGTATGGCCGGCCGCATAGACCTGCTTCAGGATCTCCGGCTCGTAGGTCGCGTGCTTGCCGATGGAGAAGAAGATGCCGGTGGTGCACTCGTCGGCGAGTGCCTTCAGCACGGCGGGCGTGTTCTTGGGCCAGGGGCCGTCGTCGAAGGTCAGCACCACCTCGTGGTCGCGCAGGAAGTCGAGCTCCTTGAAATGCTCGAAGCCGAAGCCGGGGCCGCCGGTGGTGTCGATCTCGACGGTGCGGGCGACACCGAGCGCGCCCGGCGTGCTGCAGGCTGCACGCGGCGGCTGCGGCGCCTGTTTCGGTGGCGGGTTAACGAAGCCCGCTGGCGCGGCAGCTACTGCGGGAGCGGGTGCCGGCGCAGCCGCCGGCGCGGAAGCGGCCGGTATCGCCGGTGCTGCTTGGGTGGTGGCCGCCGGTTTTGCGGCGGTCTGCGACCACGCCGCGCCGGTCATGCCTAGAGACATCGCGCTTGCCAAAATCAGTCCTGCCGCCACACGCATGGTGTTGTCCTCGAGATTGATCCCGTTGTTCCGCCGCGCCTTTTCCGCGGCAAAACCGTCCCGCCCCAAACGATCCTAGCCTAGAGGGTGGGCCCTCGCCATTGCAACGGCTGTTTGATGCCCCGCCACAATTGTGCCCAACGGGATGGGGCGCAACTGGCATCAAGTGTCGGCCAGCGCCTTGGCAATGGCCATTTTGACCCGCGTATCGGTCGGCGCGACGGCGGACGCAAAGACCTCGGCGATATAGCCGTCACGGCCGGTCAGATATTTGTGGAAGTTCCACTTCGGAACTTCTCGCGGCCGCGCGTCGGCGGCCCATTTGTAGAAGGGGTGCGCTTTCGATCCGATCACGACGGACTTGGCTGTGATCGGGAAGGAAACGCCGTATTGGTGGTGGGCCGTCTCGGAGATTTCGCTGGCGCCGCCGGGCTCCTGGCCACCGAAATCGTTGGAGGGCACGCCGATCACGGTGAGCCCGCGCTCGCGAAACTCGTCCCAGAGCTCCTGAAGGCCTGCATATTGCGGGGTATAGCCGCAGAGCGAAGCGGTGTTCACCACCAGCAGCGGCTTGCCGGTGTACGCGGCAAGGCGGATGTTCTCGCCGGACAATGCGGGGAAGGAGAAGGCATAGGCCGAGATCCGGCTCATGCCGCCGTCGGCAAACGCGCGCGTCATTGGCACGAGTGCGCCTGCAAGCGCGCCGAGCATGGTCCTGCGGTTCATCATGACGCCGTCCCCCGAAATGATCAGGGGTGCATGTTACTCCGCCGCTGCAATCTCACTCGTCAACACCCGTGTTATCGGTCGCGGCGAAGCACTAGACGTTTGACGCGTTTGCTTTGCGCGAAGCGGTCTCCACTTCGCTCAAAACGCTCTCGCTAATGAAGGCGCTAGTAAAGGCGGACGATGAAGTCGGTGCCTTCGCCGGTCTCGCCCTGGTTGATGCCCTGGTCGGAGACGATGATCGAGCCACCTGATGTCAGCATCTCGTTGATCTTCGCCATGGTGTCGGCCGGAATTGAGATGCGGTCGAGGGCCTCAGTCGGGCTGTCCGGCGTGACCACCGGCCTTGCGGCAACGGGGATCACGGCAGCGCCACGCTGGCGGCGTGACACGCGTCCGTCGTCATCGCGCGCAGCGGCGCGGACGGAGATCGGCAGCGACACCACCGACCAATGCAGCGCGTTGGAATCGGTCTTATCGACTTCGGCTGTGAAGACGTGCGTGCCGAGCGGCCGGTCGCTCGGGGCGATCACGACGGGCACCTCGAACAACGGCGCGAAGTTCTGTCGCACGTAGAGCTTGGAATCCTTGCGGCTGATAAAAACGGCGATCTGGCCGGCCCGCCGCGGCGCATCCGGCTTCGCCGCAGGTGCCGGATCGGCAACGCGGGTCTCGTCCTTGTCCGCGTCCGCCGAGGTGGCGAGTGCCGGAGCATCAGGCTTCTTCCGGGAATCGGCAGCTTCGGTCTTGGCAGCGCCGAGCTTGTCGTCGCTCACTGTCGAAGCCTTGGGCGCTTCTGCGGCCTCAATGGGCTTTGCGTCCATGTTCGCGGGCTTGGCGGTTTCTTCGGACTGCGGCTTGGCCGCGTCAGATGCCTCGGCGGTCTTGGTCGTGATCTTGTCGGCCGGCGCAGCCGCTTCCTCGCGGGCGGGCGCATTGCCGGTAGTCACATCCGACATCACGGTGTGGCCGACGGACGCGCGCAGCTCGAGCACGCTGTCTGCACTCGCGGTCTTCGTCTCGGCCGGCCTGGCTTCGCTGACTTTGGTTTGCGCCGCGCCCTTATCGGCTTTGTCGCTGGCGTTGATCTGCGGCGCGAGGCTGGCGGCGGGTTGCGGCGCTACGCGCACCGAGGCGAGCAGCGGATGCGAAAAGCTTTGCGGCGACATCTGGCCGGGCGCGACGATCACACGCGCGCCCATCCTGGTCCAGTTCCACATCTTCACCGCGAACGCCATTGGCATGCGGATGCAGCCATGCGAGGCCGGATAGCCCGGCAGCACGCCGGCATGCATGGCGACGCCAGACCAGGTGATCCGCTGCATGTACGGCATCGGGGCGCCGCTGTAGATGTTGGAATGGTGGAATTTGTGCTTCTGGATGACGCTGAACACACCCATCGGCGTCGAATGGCCCTTCATGCCCGTCGATACCGGAGATTCCGCGAACACGCCCTTGCTGTCGTAGACCGTCACCTTCTGCCGGTCGATCGAGACGACGATGACGAGCGGTCCTTGCGGCTTGGTGCCGGCTTCCTTCTCAGCGACGATCTCCTTCTTGCCCGCCGTGCCGCGCTTCGGCGGCTTCTGGCGCGGTATTTCGGGAAGCCGATCCTGTCGGGCGTAATAGGACCCATCAGAATAATCCGTCCAATAATAAAACGCTGCGTCAGCCTGGCTTGCCGTCCCGATCGCACCCGCCGCCGTCAAAATGGCGATCCGCCAAATCCGCGTTGGCTTGGCAGCAAAACCGGACCCGTTCACGCTGTTCATCCTCGAATCCACAACCCAAATCAATCGTTAGTCTCGCAAAAGGGATACGCGTTCACCCTTAAGGTGGTTCTGCCGTCAGCTACTTTTGTTCAACGCGTAGCAAAAAAGCCTCACAGAGCGGTAAACGGCGGCCGTGCCAACTGGCCGCTCGTCTTCCTGACCGGCCGCCTGATGCCTACATTGCGGGGACTTGTTACCGGAGAACTTCATGTCATCTCGTTTCGACGGTCTTTTCGGCATCCGTTTGAAGGGCCTCGCTTTATTCCTCCTGGCTCTGACGGTTTGCGCGGCGCCCGCCCTTGCTGCCGACGAGCCGGATCTGATCTTCCGCCGCTCGACCGTATTCAAATGGATGAGCCCGAACGACAAGCTCGCGACGTACGGCCTCGACGACCCCGAGGTCGAGGGCGTCGCCTGTCACTTCACCGTGCCGGAGAAGGGCGGCTTCAAGGGCTGGCTCGGCCTTGCCGAGGAGGTCTCGGACATCTCGCTGGCCTGTCGCCAGGTCGGCCCGATCAAGTTCAAGAACAAGATGGAGCAGGGCGACGACATGTTCCGCCAGCGCCGCTCGCTATTCTTCAAGAAGATGCAGATCGTGCGCGGCTGTGACGCCAAGCGCAACGTGCTGGTCTACATGGTCTATTCGGACAAACTAATCGAGGGTTCACCGAAGAACTCGACCTCGACCGTGCCGATCATGCCGTGGGGACCAGCGGACGCAAGCGTCCAGAAGTGCGGCGAGTTCTTCACTCACTGACGACTGCGAGGTCTGGGCCATGGCGCGACCCACCTGAAAAGATTGGGATTTTCCGGCGAATGTTTCGTCGTGCCGGACACGACGAAACAATTCTCACGAAAGATGAAACCATTTTCCGCTTTTGGCGCATCACGCACGAAACCACCCATGGTTATCAGCTTCACAACGACGGCACCGGCGGCCACCGATTCGGAGACAAGACCATGCGCGCGCTCAGCTTCATCCTTGCCTTCGGCTTCGTGCTTGCCGGTTCCTCGTTCGCGGGCTCGCCGGATGGCAGTGTTCCCGGTGTCGGCACCTTCCAGTACACCGGTTCGTCGCTGACGATCACGGCACCGCAGCCGATCGTAGTCGCCACGCGCTTCTGATCGCCAACAAGAAAAATTGCCGGCAAAGGCCATCATGATTGCTCGTTTCTGCGCCGCAGCGTTCATGTCCGTTCTGACGCTCAGCGCCGCTGCGGCGCAGGTGCGCGCTCCCTCCAGGCTGCCGGATGCCCGTGCCGAATTCGTGCGTCAGTGTGCGCCGCGCATGCTCGGGCGCTGGGAGCACCCGGAGGAGGTCTGCGGTTGCCTGCACGACCATGCCGCTGCCGTCGTCGAGGACCGCGACTTGCGTGAGGCGCTGCTGCGCGGCATCAGCGAGACCGGCGTGCCGACGATCGAGACCGACTGGGTGCCGACGTCCAAGCAGGGCGAAATCGGCCCGACCTTCACCAAAATCGCCAAGCCGACCTTGCAGTGCATGTTCGATCCGGCGAAGTGACGTTCAGATTATTTGGTTTTCGGACCGTATCGTGGCACGCAGGTGCTGGTCCGTGAAACGCCTTTGTCGGTCATCCTCGCGCCGCGCACTTCCTTGACCTGTCCGGCGGGGCAAGTTCCGTCATCCACTTGCACGCGCTGGCCGAGCTTGAGGTCCACGATGTCCTGTTCGCGGCCGACCATTGTTGCGCGCGCCGTGGAGGCGAGCGCGAGGGACATCAGGAGCGAAAGGCAGGTCGCGCGGTGTAGCAGCATGATTGAAGTCCGGCGTCGATGCCGCAATCTAGGGAGCTGGAGGCGATTCTGATAGGCGAAGCTTCGTTACGCCTGCCGGGCTGAGCTCCTCGCGCACAAGATAGCGCGCGACTCGCGCGCCAGCCGTTCGGCAGAGGCCACCAGTTGCGGAACCGTATGCCCTGAAAATCCAAGCACGAAACCGGGCAGGGGACGCGCGAGCGAATAGGTGTCGGCCAGGAGCCAGCCTTCCGCGCCGGCGGCCCGCTTGGCCTCGGCCGCGCGCGACGGATCGACCGAGGGATCGAACCGTGCGACAAGATGCAACCCTTGCGACGGCACCGGCACCGATAGCGTCCTGTCCGATTTCGCTTCCAATGTCTCCGCCAGCGCATCACGCGCCTCGCGATAGAGCTTTCGCACCCGCTTCAGGTTCGCGGCGAAGGCGCCGGAATTGAGCATGTCGGCCACCGCGCCTTCCATCAGCGTGCCGGGAAAGCGGTCGAGCGCAGCCCGTGCAGCCGTCACGTCCGCGATCAGGCGCTCGGGCAGCGCGCAATAGCCGATGCGCAGGCCCGGAAACAAGGTCTTGGCGAAGGTGCCCAGGTAGATCACGCGCTGGAGGTGATCGATCCCGGCGAGCGACATCAGCGGCGCGCCGTCATAGCGGAACTCGCTGTCGTAATCGTCCTCCAACACGAAGGCGCCGGCCTGCTTTGCCCAGTGCAGCAGTTCGAGCCGCCGTGGCATCGACATCTGGACGCCCAGCGGAAACTGGTGCGACGGCGTGACATAGGCCGCGCGCGCAGACGGCGCCGCCGAACGACCTTTGGCGACGTGCAGCCCGTGCGCGTCGACCGGAATGGGTACGGTGCGATATCCGCAATGTCCGATCGTCCGGCGCGCGATCGGATAGCCGGGGTCCTCGCACCAGACCTGGTCGCCCGTCCTAAGGATCGCGCTCAGCACGATGCGCAGCGCATGCAGCGTGCCGGACGTGAGCATGATCTGATCGGGATCGCAGCGCAGCCCTCGCGTCGATAACAGGTGATCGGCGATTGCCGCACGCAGCTCGCGACTGCCGCGGGGATCGCCATAATGCAGATGCTCGGATCCGAATGCGCGCATGCGCCGGCCCACGAAGGCGCGGAAGCGCTGCACGGCGCGCTCGTCGATATGGGTGCAGCCGAGCGCGAACGCGCCATGCTGCGGCGCTTCGACAACCGCCTTGGGTTTGTTCGCCTCGGCTGCTCGTGCAGGGATGCGCGCGGCGACGAAGGTGCCGGAGCCGACGGTTGCCTCGGCAAAACCGTCGGCGATCAGCCGCTCATAGGCAGTGACGACGGCGTTGCGGCGCAAGCCGGTCTGCTGCGCCAGTGCCCGTGAGGGCGGCAATGGCTCGCCAGGCCTGACGAGACCGGAGACGATCGTCTCGCACAGCGCCTGGTAGAGCCGGTGCGCCGCGGAGGCCCTGGCCGTGATGTGCGGACCGGTAAGGTCGAGCGGCAGCTCGGCCTTGGCCGGCGAGGGAGAATTGGTCGGAAATTTTCGCATGGAATTGGCACTATCGCAGACCAAATCCACGGCTACAACTCTCCGAATTGTTCCAATCTCCGAGGTGTGGCCGTGAGCCAGGTTGAAAACTCAAACTCCTATCCGACATCAGCGCGCAACCAGGTGAAGCGCCGTCATGACCGCGGCTTCTACGATCACGCGACCGTTCACCGCATCCTGGATTCCTCGATGCTCTGCCACGTGTCCTATGTGATCGACGGTCAGCCCTATTGCACGCCGACCTTCTTCTGGCGCGAAGGAACGAAGCTGTACTGGCATGGGAGCAGCGCCAGCCGCATGCTGCGCAATCAGACCAGGGGCGAGCGCGTCTGCCTGACGGTAGCCCATCTCGACAGTCTCGTGCTGGCGCGCTGCGGCTTCAATCACTCCGCCGATTACCGCGCGGTGATGGCGTTCGGCACCGCCTATCTCGTCACCGACCGCGAGGAGAAGGAGCGCGCCGTGATCGCGATGGTCGACCGCTTCTTCCCGGGCCGCACCGCGGGCCTGCGTCAGAGCACCGCGCAGGAGACCAGGGCGACCTCCTTCATCGCGATGGCGATCGAGGAGGCCTCGGCCAAGATCCGTGCCAAGGGCGTGGCCGATGACGATGAGGACTACGAACTCCCGATCTATGCCGAGCGCATCCCGGTGCGCACGGTGCTCGGCGCGCCCGAGCCGTGTCCGCGTTTGCTCGACGGCGTCAGCCGGCCTGCGACGTTGAATGGCTACTTCGAAGGCCGGCTGCTCGAAGATGCATTGCGGGATGCTTATTTTGTACAGTACCCGAACGGCTGAAATCGGCTAGCTTGCGCTCCATCGATGATCTGAACGCCCGATTGGAGTTGCCTGATGAACGCCGAGACGCAGCAGAGGATTCTTGACGCCGTCGACGCCGGCTTCGAAGTCCAGCTTGCGACCACCCGCGATTTCGTCGCGATCCCCTCGACCCGCGGAGCGGAGGGACCGTGCCAGGACATGATCGGCGATCTCCTGCGCGAACGCGGCTATGAGGTCGACGACTGGCACATCAATGTCGACGATCTCAAGGATCTGCGCGGTTTTGGCCCGATCGAGCATGATTTTTCGAAAGCGCGTTCGGTGGTGGGCACCTACCGTCCGCAAACCAACGTTGGAAAATCGCTGATCCTCCAGGGGCACTGCGACGTGGTGCCGGCAGGTCCGCTGGAATTGTGGGATACGCCGCCGTTCTCGCCCGTCATCAAGGACGGCAAGATGTTCGGCCGGGGTGCCTGCGACATGAAGTCGGGCACGATCGGTGCGCTCTACGCGCTGGATGCGATCAAAGCCGCGGGCTTGAAGCCTACGGCGCGGATCCACTTCCAGTCCGTGATCGAGGAGGAGAGCACGGGCGTCGGCGCGCTCTCGACGCTTCAGCGCGGCTACCGCGCCAATGCCTGCTTCATCCCGGAGCCGACCGGCGGCAAGATGGTGCGCTCTCAGGTTGGCGTGATCTGGTTTCGCCTGCGCGTGAAGGGCCATCCGACCCACGTTGCCTTCGCCGGTTCCGGCGCGAACGCAATCATGGCGGCCTATCATTTGATCCAGGCCCTACAAAAACTCGAGATCGAATGGAACGAGCGCGCCAAAGCCGACCGTCACTTCAGGACGCTCAACCATCCAATCAATTTCAATCCCGGCATCATCAAGGGCGGCGATTGGGCCTCTAGCGTGCCGGCCTGGTGCGACGTCGACTGCCGGATTGCCGTGTTGCCGGGCTGGTCGATCGCCGAGCACCAGAAGGAGATTTTGGCATGCGTCGCGGCCGCTGCGCGCAACCACCGCTTCCTCGCCAACAACCCGCCGGAGATCGAATGGTCGGGCTTCCTGTCGGAGGGGTATGAACTGACTGACGCTGCCGCACCCGAGGCCGCGTTCGGCAAGGCCTTCAATAAGGTCTACGGTGGCGCAGTCGAGGACCTCGTCTTCACTGCACTTACCGATACCCGCTTCTACGGCCTCAATCATGGCATCCCGAGCCTGTGCTTCGGCGCGAGCGGCGGCGAGATGCACGGCTTCAACGAGTTTGTCGAGCTGGAGTCGCTGAAGAAGTCCACCAAGGCGATGGCGCTGTTCATCGCGGAGTGGTGCGGAGTGGAGAAGGCGTAAGCAACCGCTTGCCCTCTCTGCCGTCAGCGAGGAGCGAAGCGACGGAGCAATCCAGACTGCCGCCGCGGAGCGATTCTGGATTCGCTTCGCTGCGCTCGCAGTCACTTAATGTGACGGCGGCTCCTCAGGGCAAAGGACATACCTTGCCGATGCGGTCCGCTGTCCGAGACACGGGCGCGGATCAATCCTTTAAGCTTAAAATAAAGGCTAGGATGGCGGCCTTGCCGGTGGCAGACTGGGGTCCGTTGCAGGGGCCTTAAATCCGCCGAGGAAATTACGATGCGCGATTGGGATGATGCTTATGCCAATTCGACCCATATCCCCGGCTCGGACAAAATGCCGGCGCTGTGGGCGGAGCGGGCGGCGGCTTACCGTGCGGGATTGAGGGATTTTCGTCCCGACGTCGCCTACGGCGCCGGTGAGCGGCAGCGCCTCGACCTGATCCTGCCCGACGGCGACAGCAAGGGCCTCGTCGTGTTCGTGCATGGCGGCTACTGGATGCGCTTTGATAAATCAGCCTGGACCGATCTTGCCGAAGGCGCAAGGCATCATGGCTGGGCCGTGGCGCTGCCGAGCTACACGCTGACACCGGCCGCACGCATCTCC
This sequence comes from Bradyrhizobium sp. 147, assembly GCF_023073935.1. Lineage (NCBI taxonomy): Bacteria > Pseudomonadati > Pseudomonadota > Alphaproteobacteria > Hyphomicrobiales > Nitrobacteraceae > Bradyrhizobium > Bradyrhizobium sp. 147. The sequence continues at coordinate 24,538 of NZ_JADPKL010000087.1, forward strand.
GACATCACTGCCGAGATCACCGCCGCGGTCGCAAAGGCGGCCTCGCTGGTGCCAGGGCCGATCCGGCTCGCCGGCCATTCCGCCGGCGGCCATCTCGTCACGCGCATGCTGTGCGACGACAGCCGGCTCGAGCCCGCCGTCTACGATCGTATTGCCGGCACGCTCTCGATCAGCGGCCTGCACGATCTGCGGCCGCTTTTGAAGACAAGGATGAACGAGACGCTGCGCATGACCATGCAGGAGGCGACGCTCGAGAGCGCGGCGCTGCATCTGCCGCGGGGGCAGTCGCCTGTGACGGCCTGGGTCGGCGGTAACGAGCGCCCTGAATTCATCCGCCAATCCGACCTGATGGCCAACGTCTGGACCGGTTTCGACGTGCCGACGCACCTCGTCATCGATCCCGGGCTCAACCATTTTACCGTGATCGACGGGCTTAAGGATCCGTCGTCGCCGATCACCGCGCGTCTGATCGGCCTCGACTGACGAGGCGAGGGAAGATGGATCGAGAGGACTTATCATGACGTCCAGCGATTACGATCCTGCAAGCGAAGGCGCGGAGACGGATTTCGCCCGGCGCATGTCCTACGGCGACTACCTGGCGCTGGATGCGATTCTCGGCGCGCAGCATCCGCTCTCGGAAGCCCATGACGAGATGCTGTTCATCATCCAGCATCAGACCACGGAGCTGTGGATGCGCCTTGCCATCCACGAGCTCAGCGCCGCCCGCCGCGCCATCGCCGGGGATGAGGTGCAGCCCGCGATGAAGATGCTGGCGCGGGTGTCGCGCATCTTCGAGCAGCTCAATGGCGCCTGGGACGTGCTGCGGACGATGACGCCGAGCGAGTATACGCGCTTCCGCTCGCAGCTCGGGCAGTCCTCGGGCTTCCAGTCACGTCAATACAGGCTGATCGAATTCCTGCTCGGCAACCGCAACCACGCCATGCTCAAGCCGCACGCGCACGATGCGGAAACGACGAAGCTGCTCGAAGCCGAGCTCGCGACCCCAAGCCTCTATGACGAGGTGCTGCGGCTTGCCGACCGTAGTGGGCTCAAGATGCCTGCGGCCGTGCTGGCCCGCGACGTCCGCGAAACCCACAGCTTCAATGAAGGCGTACTCCAGGCCTGGCGTATCGTCTACGAGGCGCCGGAGACGCACTGGATGCTTTATGAGCTTGCCGAGAAGCTGGTCGATTTCGAGGACTATTTCCGCCGCTGGCGCTTCAACCACGTGACAACGGTCGAGCGCGTGATCGGCTTCAAGCGCGGCACCGGTGGTACCGGCGGCGTCAGCTATCTCAAACGGATGCTGGAGATCGAGCTATTCCCCGAGCTCTGGCGCGTGCGTACGATTTTGTAGAGATGGCCATGACCAAGCTACGCGTCTACGACGACACCAAGGCTTTGTTCCATCTGCCCGACGGTGTGATCTATCTTGACGGCAATTCGCTCGGCGCGCTGCCGCTCGGCGTTGCCGAGCGCGTCAATCGCGTCATCACGGCCGAATGGGGCAATGAGCTGATCCGTGCCTGGAACACCGCAGGCTGGTATGCCCAACCGCGTCATGTCGGCGATCGCATTGCGCGACTGATCGGCGCCGAGGCTGGCTCCGTGATGGTCGGAGACACGCTCTCGCTCAAGGTCTACCAGGCACTCGCGGCTGCGCTCGATATGAACGCGTCGCGCAAGGTGATCCTGTCGGACACCGGCAATTTCCCGACCGACCTCTACATGGCCGAAGGCCTGATCGAAACGCTTGGGCGCGGCCATCGATTACGTCTGGTGGCGCCGGAGGAGATCGAGGCCGCGCTGTCGGAGGAGGTCGCCGTCCTCTACATCACCGAGGTCGACTACCGCACCGGCCGCCGCCACGACATGGCGAAGCTCACTGCGAAAGCGCGTGCGCTCGGCGTCGTCACCGTCTGGGATCTCGCCCATTCCGCCGGCGCGCTGCCGGTCGATCTCTCCGGCTGCGGCGCGGATTTTGCCGCGGGCTGCACTTACAAATATCTCAACGCCGGTCCCGGCGCGCCGGCCTTCCTCTACGTTGCGCCGCGCCACGCCGACAATGTCCGCGCCGCTCTGTCGGGATGGATGGGCCATGCCAAACCGTTTGGGTTCGAGCTTGCCTATGCGGCGGCCGGCGGCGTCGAGCGCATGCGTGTCGGAACGCCGCCGGTGCTGGCGATGGCGGCGTTGGAGGCCTCACTCGACATCTGGGATCGGATTGACATCCGTGAGGTCCGTGCGCGTTCGCTGGCGCTCGGTGATCTCCTGATCGCCGAAGTTGAGCGTCGCTGCCCATCTCTGAAATTGGTGACCCCGCGCGCGCACGAGCGCCGCGGCTCGCAAATCTCCTTTGTCTTCGACGGCGGCTACGCCGCCATGCAGGCGCTGATTGCCCGAGGCGTCATCGGTGATTTCCGCGCACCAGATATCATGAGGTTCGGGATCACGCCGCTTTATGTCGGAGAGGACGAGATCGTCCGAGCCGCCGAGATCATCGAGGAGGTGATCGTAGGCGAAGTGTGGCGCCGGCCGGAATATCAGGTCGTCAATGCGGTGACGTGAGGAAAGGCGCCTCCACAGGCGTCATCGCGAGGAGCCCTTGCGACGAAGCATTCCAGAATCCTTCCACAGAGGCAGCCTGAATTGCTTCGCGGAGCCTGTCATCGGGCCGCGCTGCGCGCGGACCCGTTGGCTCGCAATGACGGCGGAGGGATCACGTCCCCCACAATGCCATCACGATCGCATCGAGCCCATCCGTCAGCGCTGCCGGTCCCGGCTGCAAGATGATCGGCGACTTGATTTCTACGATGCGGCTGTTGCGCAGCGCCGGAATCTCACCCCAGCCGTCGCGCGCGCGGATACGGGCAGGGACGACCTTCTTGCCGCACCACGAGGCGAGGATCACATCGGGCGCTGCCTCGCGCACCATCTCCGCCGATACGATGCGGTCCTTCGCCGCCTGCCGCGATCGCAGCTCCGGGAACACATCCGCGCCGCCGGCGATTTCGATCAGCTCGGAGACCCAACCGATGCCCGAGATCAGCGGATCGTCCCACTCCTCGAAATAGACTCTCGGCCGCGCCGAGGGCCGGGGCGTTGCCGCGATCGCGGCGAGGCGTCGCTCAAAACCTTGCGCGAGGTTCTCCGCGCGCTCGGCCGCACCGACAAGCGCACCAAGCGTGCGGACCATCGCCAAGATTCCGGCGACGTCACGCTGGTTGAAGACGTGGACGTCGACACCGGCGCGGACGAGATCTGCGACGATGCCGGCCTGCAGATCGGAGAAGGCCAGCACCAGCTCTGGCTCCAGCGCCAGGATCTTTGGGATGTCGGCCGAGACGAACGCCGACACCCGTGGCTTCTCCCGTCGCACCTGGGGCGGGCGCCCGGCATGTCCGGAGACGCCGACGATGCGGTCCTGCTCGCCGAGCAGGTAGAGTGTTTCGACCGTCTCCTCGGTCAGGCAGACGATGCGGTGCGGGGGGAAGTGGCGCATGCGAGCAGCCTATGCACAATGTCGGCGCCGATGTCAGCCCGCCCATTACCTTGGACGTCATTGCTTTGCCGCACGAAGCAATTCACGTTGAGACAACAAGGAATTGGAAGGAGATCCGATGACGCCGCTCGAGAAACTTAAAGTCATGAAGATGCCGTTCGCCGAGCTCAAAGGCGTCGAGTTCGTCGAGGCCGACAAGGACCGCGTGGTGGCGCGGATGACGGTCAGGCCCGACCTCTGCACGCTTCATCACACCATTCATGGCGGCGCGGTGATGGCGCTGGCGGATTCCGTCGGTGCGGCTGCGACCGTGATCAACCTGCCGGACGACGCCAAAGGCACCACGACGCTGGAAAGCAAGACCAACTTCATCGGTGGGGCCAGGGAGGGAACCACGGTGATCGCGACCGCCACCCCGGTCCACCGAGGCCGGCGGACCCAGGTCTGGACCACCCGGCTGGAAACCGAGGACGGCAAGCTTGTGGCCATCGTGACCCAGACGCAGCTCATCCTCCTATGAATGGGGGGCCTTGATTTTGTTAACGAAATAGTCGCATCCGGTGCCACTTACTTGGGCAGTTTCGCATCTTGAAAAGCTTGTTGCGATGCACAATATAGGCGGCCTAGGGATTCGAACGCCTCCTCGAGGGACACCAAGAGGAGTTTTGACGTGGTACTTGAAGAGACCGTCCGCACCGCTCCGGGCTATGTGCGGACCTTGATCCAGCAGGAAGAATTGCCGCTCCTGCGCGACCATCTGCTGAGACTGGATCCCGCAAGCCGGCACGACCGTTTCAACGGTTTTCTCGACGACAGCTTCATCGAGCGTTATGCCGCCCGCTGCGCCGACGACGGCACCGTGATCGTCGCCTACATTGTCGATGGCATGGTCCGCGGTGCGGCCGAGCTGCATCCGCCGGAGGATGATTCGCTGCCTGAGGTCGCCTTCAGCGTGGAGGCTTCCGCGCGCCGTCAGGGCGTCGGCACCGTACTGTTCCGCCGTCTGATCGCGGAAGCGCGCTGGAAGGGCTATAAGCGCCTGCGCATCACCACCGGCGCCGAGAACCACGCCATGCGGGCGCTCGCCAGGAAGTTCGGTGCGCATCTGGCTTTCCGCCACGGCGAATCGACTGGGACGATCGACCTCACGAAGACAACCGAGGCCGAGCTTGCCGATCTCGCGGCTTCGCCCTTCACAGCCGGCCGGGCCTTGCTCAGCTTCAACTCGACCTGCTGGAAGATCATCTCCAGCATGTACGGCAGTCGCGCCGCATAAGACAGAAAGCGGACCGGCAAGGCCGGTCCGCTTTTCACAGTCTGGGTAGGAAACGAGCGCTCAGGTGCCGGTGCGCTTGTCGTTGCCGAAACGGCGGACGACGCGGCGCTCGACCACCACGGAACGTTGCGCGCCCTGTTCACCGGCGATCACGCGGGTTGCGGTGATGCGGCTGTTGGTGCGGGCCTGCTTCTTGACCTCGGCCTGCACGACATCGAGCGGCATGCCCATCAGCGCTGCTGCGATCTCGGCCTGCTGCTCCTGGTCGTCGGTGATGCCGACGGCGGCGAAGATCGCCTCGTCCAGGGTGGGCGGATCGTGACGCACGCGCCGCGTGCCATATTTGGTGTTCCAGTCTGCGCTCATAACGGCCTCGTTTGATGCCGGGATACCTAGTGCCGCGAATGTTGCATTGCAATATGGAATCGGTGTGGCATCTCAGCTATGCACGTCAGGGCGGTGACGCGATACCTGCACCGAGTTCAATCCCTTGCTGTGGCCAGCGTTTCAGCGCCGCGTGCCCAGCTTCGGTGAGCCCGTAGATTCCCCGTTCAGCACGTGCGAACCAGCCATACACATTGTTAAGCAAGATCTTGCCGGCATCGGGACAGCGTTCGCGCAACTCGCTCACTCGCCGGGGGCCTTCGGCGAGGGCGGAGGCGCAGGCCAGCGCCTGCTGCCGGTAGGCCGTCATGATCGGGGCACGAGTGCTGCCGCCGAGCACGGGATCGCCCTGCCGGCGCTGATGTTCGGCGACAAGGCGCGAGCGCACTTTCGGCTCGCGGCGCGGCGCCGCCGTCGGCGGCTTCACCAGCACCTCGACCTGGCCGCGATCGGTGACCCCGAGCATGCCGAAGCCGAGCCGGCGGCACAGGTTGCGGTAGCGCGCATCGCTCTCGCGCCCTTTGCCGCGGGCCGACATTTTGCCGGCGATCCAGATCTCGTCGCCGGCCGGCGCGCGGTCGACCGCCTGAAGGATCAGCTCGAGATTGAAGGCGAGCTTGAGCTCGCCGATCACCACGACAGGTGGATCGCCGGCGCTGAGGCCCACGAGATCGCAGCCGCCGATCTCCCCCTTCACGGTGAAGCCGAGCTCTTCGAGGAAGCGTTTGACGGGCAGATAGAGCGCGGTTTCCAAAGACAAGTTCCGTGTGTGACGTCCGATCGGAGAATCACTTGCAGGCAGTTTAGAGCCTTCTCGGCTCCGATTGAATCATTGCCATCTGGCAGAGCCTCGGAACGCGATCCGCCTACACCCGCCCAGCCACCGGAATCAGCGCGCCGGTGACGCCGCTCGCGGCGTCGCTGGCGAGAAACAGGATGACTTCGGCGAGCTCCTGCGGCGTCACCCATTTGGAGAAGTCGGCTTTCGGCATGTCGGCGCGGTTGGCATTGGTGTCGATGATCGACGGCAACACCGCATTCACGGTGACCCTGCCTTTCAACTCATTGGCGAGTGCCTCGGTGAGGCGATGCACGCCTGCTTTCGAGGCCGCATAGGGGCCATGCCGGAGCCTGCCTGGAGCGCACCCATCGCCCCGATGTTGACGATGCGGCCGGCCTTGGAGGCGGCGAGATGCGGCAGCGCCGCGCGCGAGGTGTTGAGCGTGGTCAGGACATTCAGCGCATGCATGCGTTGCCAGGTCGCAACATCGCCGTCGCCGACGGTCTCGAAGGCGAAGCCGCCGGCGATGTTGATCAGCGCATCGAGCTTGCCGAAGTGCTTTGCCGCCGCCTCGATCGCCGTCTTCGCCTGTGTCGCATCGGTCAGGTCGACGCCGCCGATCTCGATGCTTTCAGGCGTTGCGGAGCCTTGTGAAGCCGCGTGATCGATCCGGGCCGTGCGCGCGCCGCGCGACTGCGCAATCTCCGCAACGACCTTGCCGAGCGCGCCGCGCGCGCCAGTCACGATCAGAACCCTGCCTTGCATCATCGTTCTCCCGGCACGCCGCCTACGATTGCAGATAACGCGCCTTCAGTGCAGTCCGTTCGGCCGCGCCGAGTTTGAGCCCGTCGCGCAAATAGGTTTCGATATCGCCATATTCCTGGCCGACGGCTTCGAACGCTGCAGCAAGGTAAGAGGCTTCGACGCTGCCGATGGCATTGCGTACGTCCTCAGGCAGATCGATCGCAGCTGTCGCATCGCGCTTGTAGTGCTGGTTGGTGAGCAGGTAGTCCTCGGCAATGACGTCATCGGGTACGCCGAGGGCATGCAGGATCAGCGCGCTGGCAAACCCGGTGCGGTCCTTGCCCGCCGTGCAATGAATCACGAGCGGCGCGCGATCTTCCAGGAGATGGCCGAACAGGTTGCGAAAGCTGTGCGTGTTGTGACGAACGTAGTTGCGATAGGATTCGCGCATGATCTCCAGCGCGACCGGTGCCGTCAGCGTGCCCCGAGCGAGTTCGGCGCGCAGCGCAGCGACGACGGTCGGCTCGATCGGCAGTGAGTGCACGGTGATCTCGTTCACGACGCAGACGCCGGCCGCGCGCTCCTCCAGCCCACGGAAATCGAAGGCGCTTCGCACCCCCAGCGCTCGGACGATCTCGATGTCGGCTGCAGTGAGGTCGCCGAGATGGTTGGAGCGGAAGATCTGCCGCCAGCGCGTGATGCGGCCGTCGGTGGTCGGATAGCCGCCGAGATCGCGAAAATTGCTGGCGCCTTGCAGGGCGAGGTGGCGGGCAGGGGAGTCGGACATGAGATCAGCTTGGGTTGTGGTTCCACCGGACGCGCTGCGGCGGCCTTGAGGATACTACAGAGGCCGATCATGGGCCGACACAAGGCCATTGTTTTGGCCATCGCCATGCTGTCGGCCAGGACCGGGGCCATGACGATCAGACATCTGAAGCGGCCGGTCACGGCCTGCGCGGTGATCTGAACGGCCTTGTATCTGCAGGAATCAAAAAGGGCCGAAACACCGTGGCTTCGACCCATTTTTGAACTGCCGCCGGCGTTTGCGAGAGCGCGACGGTATCGTCAGCGATCCCATTTCGGCTTGGCTTCGTCCACCGCGTCCTGGTGATACCAACTGTCGCTGCATATCGAGACGTTGGTGGGAAGCGAAGCATGATCCGCGGGAAGACGGGTCTCGCCATAGCGGCGTCCCCCAAGAGCTGCGCGGCCCCCGGCAGGGAATTGGTAGATCTTCGCAGTTCCGTGACTCAGACCATTGTTCATCATTGCGATTTCTCCTTGGTCAAAGCGCCTTGGCCTCCATGGTGCGCCCGACTCGTTCGATTGTGGTTACTGAAATCTCCATATCGGCGGCGCCCCCCGAATTGGAAAGTGCTGAAAAGGAAATCAGTTGCCGCCCAATTTCTAGGCAGATGGTCTGCTGCATCTCCTAAGGCACGGCGTCGCTGACCAACGGCTGGGCTATTCCAAAGGTTGCTAGGCAGTGGGGTAGGACTTTACGAAAGTTGCTGGGCCTTGATGCGCGTTTCATCGGCAGCGTTCAGCATTGTGGCGCCTGCTTCAGAATCGGGCGCTTTTGCCGGGATTTTTGCGGTGCAGCTTCACGCTAAGGTGCGCGGCTATGACGCAGATTGTTGGGGCCGGTCTGTCAGCTCCAAGCCGGCGCCGACCGCGCTGGAAAATACGCCGCAGTGCGGCCTTTTGGCACGTAAAATGCTTGTAAGGGGCCGGCCGATGGTGGCCGGGTACAAACGTGCGGGGACCCCCAGGGCCCCCAACCTTTCGCATCATCTACAGAGAGGCTCAATGACCAAGTACAAGCTCGAGTACATCTGGCTCGACGGATATACGCCGACTCCGAATTTGCGCGGCAAAACTCAGATCAAGGAATTCGCGTCGTTCCCGACGCTCGAGCAGCTTCCGCTCTGGGGCTTCGATGGCTCCTCGACCCAGCAGGCCGAAGGTCATAGCTCCGATTGCGTGCTGAAGCCGGTCGCCGTCTTCCCGGACGCCGCGCGCACCAACGGCGTGCTCGTGATGTGCGAAGTCATGATGCCCGATGGCAAGACCCCCCATCCATCCAACAAGCGCGCCACCATCCTCGACGATCCCGGCGCCTGGTTCGGCTTCGAGCAGGAGTACTTTTTCTACAAGGACGGTCGTCCGCTCGGCTTCCCGTCCTCGGGCTATCCGGCCCCGCAGGGTCCGTATTACACCGGCGTCGGCTACTCGAACGTTGGCGACGTCGCCCGCAAGATCGTCGAAGAGCATCTCGACCTCTGCCTCGCTGCCGGAATCAACCATGAAGGCATCAACGCGGAAGTCGCCAAGGGCCAGTGGGAATTCCAGATCTTCGGCAAGGGCTCCAAGACCGCTGCCGACCAGATGTGGATGGCCCGCTACCTGATGCTGCGTCTCACCGAGAAGTACGGCATCGACATCGAGTTCCACTGCAAGCCGCTCGGCGACACCGACTGGAACGGCTCGGGCATGCACGCCAACTTCTCGACCGCCTATATGCGCGAAGTCGGCGGCAAGGAGTATTTCGAGGCGCTAATGGCGGCGTTCGAGAAGAACCTGATGGACCACATCGCCGTTTACGGCCCGGACAACGACAAGCGTCTGACCGGCAAGCACGAGACCGCGCCCTGGAACAAGTTCAGCTACGGCGTGGCCGACCGCGGCGCCTCGATCCGCGTTCCGCACTCCTTCGTCAACAACGGCTACAAGGGCTATCTGGAAGACCGTCGTCCGAATTCGCAAGGCGACCCCTACCAGATCGCTTCACAGATCCTGAAGACGATCTCATCCGTGCCGACCAACAAGAAGGCCGCGGCCTAAGATCCTTCCGCCCCGGGCTAGGGGGCTGGCCCGGGTTGGTCTCAAATCCGCCGGAGCTGCAGGGCTCCGGCGGATTTCTGCATTTTTGATGACAGCTCTCCTGTGGCCTGCCGGCCGCTTCCTGCGTCAAGCTTGTCGATCGCGTTGGAATGCGGGAGAGTGCGCCCGGATGCGCAGAGCCGGGGACACGGCTGGTGTTTGAAGGCTTCTACAAGGTGAGATTTCAGCTCGGCGACGCGGTCGGCCGGAGCGTGATGCACGCGGGCAATGGCAAGATGCTCGGCGGCAATTCGGCCTTCGCCCATATCGGCACCTACGACAAGACCGATGGCGGCGTCGACGTCGTCATCAAGACCGTCCGCCACAACCCCGATCCGAACTATCGCGCCATGGCCGGCACCGACGATGCGACCCTGATCGCGAAGGGCTGGGCCGACGGCAATCTCTATCGCTTCAAGGGCGAGCTGAAAGAGCTCCCGGGCGTACCCTTCCAGTCGGTCATGACGCCGATCACCGCAGACGAGGTGCCGGTCGCCGGCGGCGTCGGCGAAGCCGGCATCATCGATGGTCTTTATTCGATGCATCTGCGCATGCTCGACGGTCTCGATGGCGGCCTCACCGGCGTGATGCTACTCAACAAGGGTCGCATCCTCGGCGGCGATGCGGCGTTCTATTATCTCGGCAGCTACACCGCCGCGAACGGCCGCTGGAAGGGCCAGATCCTCAATCAGGAACACACGCAGGCCAAGGACGATCCGATCTTCGGCGGCCACGAAGTCGGCATTGGTTTCTCCGGCCGCTACCATGCGGAAGAGGCGGTGCTGGAGGCAACGGCGCTCGCCGGCAAGCGCAGCCTGCGCCTGACCGCCGCGCTCAAGCTGATGCACCGCGCCTGAGCGCCACGGGATAAGCACATGGACAATTTCGTTCGCCTGCTCTCGACGCTGGGCCTGATGGGCGCGATGCGCAGCCTGTCGTCTGCGTATGAGACTGCGACGGGCGTCCGCATCGACGCCGACTTCGCGCCGACCCAGGCGCTGCTGAAGCGGCTCCGCGACGGCGAGGCCGCCGATCTCGTCATCCTCACCCGCGAGGGGCTCGACGCAGCGATCGCTGAGGGCCGCGTGGTCGCCGATAGCGCGGCTGACCTCGCGCGTTCCTATGTCGGCATCGCCGTCCGCGCAGGACAGAGGCATCCCGATATCGCGACCGAAGCCGCGCTGCGCAAGACGCTGCTTGCGGCGCAGTGCGTCGCCTACTCGCGGCTTGGCGCCAGCGGAATCTACTTTGCGCAGTTGATCCAGCGGCTGGGCATCGCGCCGGAGATCAACGCCAAAGCCATTATCGTGCAGCAGGGCTTTACAGCGGAGCGGCTCGTCAGTGGCGAGGCCGATCTCGCCGTGCAGCAGATCAGCGAACTGAAGCAGGTTGGCGGCATCGAGGTGGTCGGCCCGATCCCTCATGATTTGCAGACGCCGGCGGTGTTCTCCGCCGGCCGCATGACGAATGCGACACATGCCGAAGCTGCCGATAGGCTGCTGCGCTATCTGGCATCGCCCGAGGCCGTTCCTGTCCTCCGCCAATCGGGGCTGGAGCCTTGAATGTGCCGGCGCGGGGACGCAACGTAGTGGCCATGCGCGCTTATCTCCTCGCAACTCTCCTGACGCTCGCCGTGCCGCTGGCGGCACAGGCGCAGTCGGCCGATCTCGTGCTGTGCGACCGGGTGGCGGCCGATCCCAGTGATCCCGACAAGCCGGCCGACGTGAAGGGCGTGACGGAGATCGCTTCCTCCGACGTCGGGACGGCCATCAAGTTCTGCAAGCAGGCCGCATCCTCCTCGCGCCGCGCCATGTTCGCGCTCGGCCGCGCCTATGCGGCCAACGGGCAGACGAGCGAGGCGATCACTGCCTTGCGCAAGGCCGCCGACAAGGGATCGAGCGCAGCGATGGTCGAACTCGGCGTCGCCTACGGGACAGGCTCTGGCGTCGCGAAGGACGAAGCACAAGCGCGCAAACTGTTCGAGAGGGCGGCGCAGGCCGGCAATCCTCGCGGCGTCAGCAATCTCGCCGCGCTCGGCGGCGCAAGTGGCGGCGCGCCCGCCGATCCTGCGCGGGCGCGTGCGCTGCTGGGCAAGGCCGCCGAAAGCAATGCGGAGGCGCAGTACCAACTCGGTCTGATGCTGGCGAGCGGCAATGGCGGGGAGAGGGACGATGTCGCTGCGCGCGCAATGTTCGAGAAGGCGGCCGCGCAAAATCATCCCGGCGCGCTGGAGCGAATGGGCGCCTTCGCCCAGGAAGGCCGCGGCGGGCCGAAGGACAACGACGCCGCAAAGGCCTATTACGAACGCGCCGCAGCCCTCGGCGACGATGACGCCAAGAAGGCGCTGGAGCGGCTGCGCTGTCCCTATGCGATCAAGGACAAGCAGGGCAAGCTCGTCACCACACTGTGCTTCTAATTTGCCTCTCCCTTCGGAAGATTCGAGCGCTCCGGCGGACCGCGATGTGATTAGGGGGCTCGGCTCATTCAAGTGGTCGGCGAGATCGTTGCGGGCGTCGTGACAGGCGGTCTCGAGACAGCCGGGTGCCCGGGAACTGGACCATGCGCCGGTCGTTGCCATGGGCAGACTGGGAGATGCAACCATGATCCGCAAACTGGCATCCGGTGAATATCGCCTCTATTCGCGCAAGGTGAACCCGAAGACCGGCAAGCGGCGTAATCTCGGCACCTTCAAGAGCCGCGCGGCGGCCGAGAAGCACGAGCGCGAGGTGCAATACTTCAAGCGGCATTGATGGCCGGCGAATGCCGTCCAGGAGCCGGCAAGACAAAACATGCGAAAACAACCCCATGCACAGTAGCGATGGGGTTGAAAAGCTTGTGGAATTTCGGCTACTCCGAAGGCGACTTGCTCCGTCGGGCAAAACAGGTGCATAATGGCATCATGACGGCGGTCGGTCGCGGACGGGCCTGCGCGGAAAAGCCGATGACTTCAATGCGGCGACGATGCTAGCTAGCCTGTAAATCTTTTTCGGTTTTTGGGTTCAAGACGTTGCTCAACGGGCTCTACAAGGTTGAATACGGCATCAACGGTGCCTTCGGCCGCAGCATCATGTGCATGCATGACGGCAAGCTGCTGGGCGGCAATTCCGCCTTTGCGCATCTTGGGACCTATGACGTCAGGGATGGCGCGATCGAAGCCAATGTCATCACCGAGCGCCACAACGACGATCCCAATGACAAGCCGCTGATGGGCGCTGATATCGCCGCGATCAAGGTCCGCGGCAGGACGGAGGGATCGACGATCCTGTTCGAGGGCAAGGCCGATCCGATGCCGGGCAGCGTGTTCTGGGCCAACCTCGCGCCGCTCGATGATGGGGCGCTGCCGCCGCGCGGCACCGTCGGTCCCGGCGGTATCGTCAACGGGCTGTACTCCATTCACCTTCGCGCGCTCGACGGCGTCGAGGCCGGCCTCTCCGGCGTGATGCTGCTGATGGACGGGCGTATCCTCGGAGGCGATGCGTTCTTCTACTATCTCGGCTCCTACTCCTCGGCGGATGGCCGCTGGAAGGGCGAGATGCTGAACCAGGAGCATACGCCGGCGAAAGACGACAATCCCGTGTTTGGCGGCCTGGAGGTGGGGATCGGCTTCTCGGGGACCTGCACGGAAGACAGCGGCGAGCTCGAAGGCATCGCGCTCGCCGGCAAGCGCAGCCTGCGCCTTGCCGCCTCGCTGAAGCTGATGCGGCGCGCGTAGGGGGTCTACTCACAAATATCGGATGTCCGTTTGCTCGGGTGAAGCGAGCTTTACGTGTCGTTCCCAGCGATGTCAGCAAGTGACCCAAGGCGGAAAAATCAGTCTGTTTGTGACCAACCGCCGCGCTTATTTTGGTGCCGCAACGTCGACGTTGTGAAATGCCTCCATCAACCAGCGACCGTCCCGTTTAACAAAGACTTCCATCAAGAGTGTCTTACTTACACCATCGCCTGTCACTGGCGCACCGCTTGGTGTGGTCATCAGACCATGTATTTCATTATCAATGTCTACAATTGCCACGTCGTCCGTGATGAAGCGTAGCCGCCGAATTGTTTGCTTCTTCGTGGTGCCTTTGAAAATGCCAGTCAAAATTTGCTGTTGCCGTTGGCAAAAACGCGCTTTGCCGGACATGTCCGCTCCCGACGTATTGAACGCTGAGATATCAGGAGCGGCCGATTGGCAAAACTCTGCGGCGTTACCAGCATTCCATGAGGCTGATTGATCTGAGACGATTGCGCGAATGGCCGCTTCTCGCTGCCCGTCCTGAGCATTTACAGAAGCCGAGACCAAAATTGTTGAAAGCATCAAAAAAGCAAGTTGTCGTGTCATTGGGCAACCTCCGAGCATTTGGTGGCTTGAAAAGCGTTCAATCGTAACCTGCAATTTGGCGCAGCCAAGTCGGCAACCTGTTCGGCATCCGTGTTGGGCCTTAGCCGAGCCATGCTGATCCTGTTGTAATGTCGGCTATGGGCGGTAAACCGGACGCCGCGCCATGCTTGCCTCGACCGGCGCTTTTGACCCAAAGCAGGCTTGCGCTGCACCGGCCCGAGCGGCGTCACTCTTCTCTGAGGAAGCCAGAACTGGCTAATCGCCATCCACTATCGTCGATGTCATCATCCATTGCGGGCGGTCATCTGCGACGATCAAACTTTGGCCGAGACGTGCAGGTCTGTTGTGGAGACTACCATCCGTCAATGCATTCACGCTGGTCTAATCCGTCTAGTCAATAAAGTCCTGTCGGTCCTGGGCGGCCGGGCATGCATTCTGTCATGGATCGCCGTTTCTGAAGGCGACAATCCCAATAGGACTCGAGCATCATTGCGACCACCAGCAAAGCGATTGTCATCAGAAGTAGCGCAGCGATGCGACTGCTGCTCATTGAGATCCCTTTTTAGAGGCAAGCTTATCGCGAGACGGGGTGGCAATCTATGATTGTCAACCTGTTTGTACTCGCATACTCTCTTGCCTATGGTTGCCATCAGGTTGACACTCATATGAGCTCCGCTTGTGGCCCCGAGCCGAAACACCGGGTGAGCCGTCGCCGTGTCGGCTGTGCGAGGTAGACCGGACAGAGGCCGCCGAGCTAAGCTTGACCTGTGCGCGCGAGGGCGGCAGAGCGCGCAGGCAGACCGTTTTCACACATTTCCTTTCCAGATCAGCCATCGGTAGACGCCGAACACGTTGATAAGTGTCACCACCACGTTTTGCACCATCAGCGCATATTCCGCTGTTAGATAGCCGACGACGATCCAGATCACCGATGCACCGCTCAGCACGACGAAGGCCCAGCCGGTAATGAGTGGCCGCGCCCGGGCAGCTAGGATCAGCCCGGCGCCGATCGTGCCGACTGTCGCCACCCAACGCAGGATTTCATCCATGATGCTTGTGCTCCCCGAAAAGCCGACGTCGGAGCGTCGCTCCGCGATTTGCCTGTACGGGCGCAGTCACAGGCAGGCCGCCGGAGTGGAACTTTCCGTCTCGTGCGCCGACCACCATGCGACCACCGCCCGAGCGACTTGGCCCCACAGTGGCGGCGGAAGGTCAGGGCACCACGTGGTGATCCCGTGGGATATCAACTCCGCTGCGCCGAAATCGGAAGCTCCTTTTTTTCATCCCCGAACAGCGTTTCCATCAACCGGCATGCTGGCACATTGCCCCGGGCTGCCGAAATGAAATCGGAGCCAAGGACTTATCTGCGGCAACGCTGATCGAATGTGCGCGACTTCCGCTGTTGGCCCTCAGTTGAACAACGAAAGGGCCGCCCCATGTCGGCTGTCTGCGGGAAACCGGACGTTGTACGATGGTTGCGTTGACGGGTGCTTCTGACCCATTGCGGACTTTGGGAGATCGGTACTAGAGAGCCTATGGTTGCGGATTCCGGGGAGCGGAGCTTGAAGAACATTCAGATCATAGATCGCGCGGTGAACGCGACGTTCAGCTTGTTTCAAGCGACTGATGATGAGTTCGCTGCCATCTTTTCCGGCGCGGGCCAAGACATAGAGTTGGTCGAGGACTTTACCGAACGCGTAGGGGAAGAGCAGGCTTTGCGAATATTGTCGCCCGTATGGGAGCGCCCTATTTTGAAGCGCGAAGCGCAAGGTATCCACGGAACGCTGTACTACGAGTACGCGGACCGGAAGCGATATCTTCCGGCATCCAAGAGAGAGGTCGACTGGCCCGATTCCTACGTAAATCTCGCGCAGCGCAAGCTCTTTGCCAGCAAACGTTAAGCGTCTGCATTTGGCCCGAGGCTGACGTTCGGCAACGAGAGCTGAATGTCGGGTACCGGAGGGACGACAGACCATTGCCGGGCGGTGATCCCACGGCAGAGATTGGCCAAAGCGGCGCGTCAAGAAGTCTACACACGGCTTGTTTCATAGTTCGCCAGCTATAGCAATCCGACGCGCCTGACGTTTTTCTCGATCGCTTTAGGGTTGTGGCAATTAATTCACGCTATAGGCTCAGCCTATGGTCTTCAAAGATGCCCACGGTTGGCGTTGAGGACATGTCTGATGTACTTCCTCACTGCCTGTCTGGTCGTGGTAGTCGTGAGTGCCGCGGTATCGCGTCGTCGGTCCAGAAATCTATCACAGCCTCAGTGGGCTAGCCCGGCCCAGCGGCTCGCAGCACGGCGGCGGGCGTTTTGGCCGACAATCTGCGCGGGGTTTTGTCTGCTGGGGCTGCTCGGATTTCATCATTTTCAACACGAGCCAGAACTTGCTCCCACCGCGACGACCTATCTCATGATGCTTGTTGCCTCTTTCTTCGGCGGTTCGTTTCTTGGCGTCATTGGCGGGATGGATTGAAGTAGCGGGGATCAATGCAAGGCTAAAACGCGCCGGACTATGACAACGACAAGCTGTCATGTCTTTGACATCGTCCTGTTGGTGTCCGGGCCCTTAGCTCAGAGCGCCGCGAGGTCTGCTTCCTGAAGGTGACCCGAACAGGATCATGCAAGCTGGCCAAGGCCGTCTTTGACCGTTTGCGGACATATCGAAATCAAAACAGACCAAAACGGCCGAGACGAGAAGCACTGCGGCTCAGCTAGGGAAGTCCTTTCGTCATCGTAAGGGATTGAACCCACATCCCGCGAGGGCAGCCCACGAAGCTGCGCCAAGATGTGACAATCGGAAATAATGTCGTGGCTTGGTCGGGTCGGTGTCCAACACGAACCCCGTCGGTAACGCGCGGACAGTCGTCGCATAGAACCCACCATCGGGCGACCTCTGGGATTCGATGATAGCGATCAACGATTCTGCCCTCTCAGTCCTGCCGAGCAATTTCATCAAGAGAGCCATTTGGCCCGTCCCTTCGGTCCACACACCGTCCCGGTCTTCACCGTAAGAGAAGCCTCCGCCAACACTCATTCGCTGTTCGGCGGTAGTTATTGCCGATGCAAATTTCCCGGCCGCTCCGTGAAGCGCTGTTAAAGGCCAGATCTGGGCATCCAGAGCCAAAATCGGATTATGCGTGACACCGTCTTCAGCAGTCCTGCGGCGAAACAGGCGCACCCCGGATCCCACATCGTATTTACGAAGTACTCAGCAACCATCGCCTTATCGCGCCAGCGCGAATCGCCTGTACGGATGGCAAGAAGGCCAAACGCGGCAGCGAGGTCAGTATTATGTTCAGTCGATTTCCATGTCCGCACTTCCGGCGTCGGCTCGTGCCCAAACGTACCGCCCGTGAAACCGCCAGTACCGCGCGTATCGGCCCATTGCGCGACCCAGGCGCCAAGCCGTGCGGCACCATCGCGGAATCGAGAGCCGGTGTTCACATCAATCGACAGCAACGCCAACATGGCCCATGCCATGTTACCAACATCGCTGCCCACCTGATATCGATCCTCTAGCCATTTGTTCTGAGTATTGTCCCACCAACCTGGAAGTTTTACGGGCCCATTCGCCACCAAACCCGCGGCGTAAGCGTTCCTGAGCCGTCCATCATGCCAGGTGCGGTCGTTATCGATGGCCCAGAGAATCGCCGAGCCAATCCGATACGCTTTGTCTTGCTCACCGCAACCGACCAATGCGATGGCGGCTACCGCATTGTCATAGAGGTAGGCGGCGCCATGCAGAGGCCCCGTTTCGACGGTCGGATAGCTGGGCAGGAACAACGGCCCTGATGGCGGTGCCTTATCAATTAGACCAGTGAGGTATCCGCACGCTGAGGTTCTTGGTGCTGTTGAAGCCTGCAGTGGAGCGGAGGCCATCATGATTGCGAAAGTCGCGACGACCCAAGTGTGAAGGCAGAGCCCGCGACAACGGTAGAAGCAATAAGTGATGGGTGCTGGTAGCATTTCGCTGCCCCTCGTGCCTTTCAACCAAGATAGACTTTAGGACATCGGGAAGAAAGCCGGTCAGGATCGAGTCAATGTGCCTTCGGCTTCAATGGCAGCTTACGGCCCCAAGCCGAACTAAACTGAGGCTATTGCGATATCGGCTGTTGACGGTCAACGGGATGCGGGCTGCGGTGCCTGGACAGCGGCGCGTGCTCCCAAATCGGACATCCTCCTAGACTACGGCTCACAAGTCCGCGGCAAAGTGCTAGGAGCGACGTGGTTCGTCTGGCCGCTCGGAGGCAGTTTGACCGAGCAACGGATTCAAAGGCGACTAGCGGCGATTTAGCCGCTGACGTGGTCGTCTACTCCGCGCTGATGCAGTGCGTTGAGGAATCTGGAGCGGTGAGGCCGCAGTTCCAGCAAGGCACATGAGCGGCTGAGGTTCAGCCGCGCACGTGCGCCATGATTATGCCGGCGTGCTAGGCAGCCTGCCGCATGCGTTCGATAGTCTGGGTTATATGGTTTCCGGCGTCGTCAGCCACCTTCAGAGACATGTCCGCCATCCGGCGGCTGGTATCCAAGGCGCTACTGATCGTGTCGCGCATCAGATCAGTCTGCACGGCCGCCAAGTCGTGAGGAGTTCGGCAGCGCCAGAGGTCATTCATGCGGTCCATAGTCCTTTCGATCTGCTGTCGGACGAAATCAAAGTACTCGCGTGAGACGCCATTCATTCCTTTGGCGACTGCGGTCGTCGAGTACATGATTGCTTCGGCGTTGCGGACCGAGCGTTCCGTTGCCCGCTGCGCTTCATTGCCCGTCAAACCGAACGTGCGACCAAGCTGATCAGTCGAACGGCCCATCATCGCGGTGGCCATGTCGACGCCGAAGCGCCAAGTGTTTTGCAGCATCTCGGCATTTTGTCGCAGCAGGTGGCTGCTGGCTTGGGCCACCTCCTCGCCGGCCTCAGCGGTAGCTAAGCCGATCCGTCTGGTCTGCTCCGCGGTCCTCTCGGCGGCGCGGCGGATTGTGTCCTCGGGGCTTTGGGTAGACTTTTCCTCCTGGCGTGGATTGGCCATTTGTTGCTCCATCGTTGTTGTTGGTGAGGTCGGATCCTATGCTCTCCGTCACAGGTGCGATCCTACGCGAGCAAACGTGGGCATTTCTGGACCGTTCCGGGGCGAGCAAGTTTTAATCAATCCTCCGCCGTTGCGCGCAGGAACGAGCGCTTCAACTTCCAATTATTTGATGGATTGGTTGATCTGCTCGGCACTGCGGGTCTCGTGTTCTGACCCATCGATCATCAAGGCTCTATAATGACCACCGCCGAAACCGTATGGCTCATCGTCGCCTTGTTATTAGCACTTCTCATCATCGGCAACGTCGGCTTCTCCAAACTGGCCGCGTGGAGGAATCCACCAATCGGCAAGTTCCTCGAGTGCGACGGCGTGGTACTCCACTATATCGATCGGGGCGATCCCGCGGCTCCTTGTGTTGTGCTGCTCCATGGCAACGGATCCATGATTCAGGACTTCACGATCAGTGGCCTGGTCGATCTTCTTGCTCGCAGCAATCGCGTGGTGTGCTTCGACCGTCCGGGCTTTGGTTATAGTCAGCGGCCGCGGCTCCGAATATGGACCGCAGCAGCTCAAGCAGCTCTATTGGTGAAGGCGCTCAATCAACTCGGGATCCGTGATCCTGTGGTGCTGGGCCATTCTTGGGGCGCCTTTGTCGCTATCGCTCTCGGCGTGCGGAAGGATTATCCGATCCGGGGTCTTGTGCTTGCGTCCGGGTATTACTTCCCGACCGTCCGGTTGGACGTGTGGCTGATGTCCGGTCCAGCCATACCGGTCCTGGGCGACTTGGTCAGTTACACTGTCGCGCCGATCATTTCGTGGGCCGTCTTGCCGGGAGCTCTCCGTAAGATCTTCGCGCCCCGTTCTGTCCCGCAGACGTTCAAGAATGAATTTCCAGCGTCTCTCGTTCTCAGACCCACACAGTTGAGGGCGGCTGCGGAGGAAAGTGCACTCCTCATTCCAACTGCGACACAATTCCAATCCTATTATTCGACCATGGCCCATCAAGTGCAAATATTCCATGGAACAGAGGACCAGGTGATCGAACACAAACAAGCGCAAGATTTACATCAGGCGCTGCTTCGGTCCGATCTTCACCTCATTCCGAATGCCGGGCATATGGTCACGTACGCAGATCCCGCCGCCATTGTGCAAGCCGTCAATTCAATGGCAAATTCCTAAGCTGGTGGCTTGTGGGACCTCGCCGGAAGGAGAGCACTCTGCTTGCGCGAAGCGAACTTTCCGGCATCTTTGCGATGAGCCAGCAGTGACGTCCTGAGAGCACCGGTGGCCATGGCAGACCCGGACTCACCGATAAGGCGCCACTGCTGCTTCAACTCGCCTGCGACGGCGTCACTGCACCCTGCGGCGCACTGGCGCAGCGGCCGGCCGCAATTCCATTCGCGATATGCCTGCCGCGATGTTCACACCTGTTTGCGCCTGAACGGATACCGGTTGCAAGGCGATCGTGCGATCCGACCCGCCCACAAGGAGGTTGGCACCAACTCCGGCGCCAACAGTGCCGCCGGCGGTCGCGCCCGCATAGGTTCCGGCCAACGCGGCGTGGCGAACCGCGGTCGGTGCATAAACGGCCCAAACGAGCTGACCGCCGGACGTGGCCCCTATATCGAGACCAAGCGTGCTGACGGTGCCTTCATAAGCCTCGCGCGCCCTGCCTCTCGCCGATGCATAGATGCAGCTCAACTGCCGTTGTCCGGCAACAATCATGCCGACTCCGGGCGATATGTTGCACGTGAGTGTGCCGACTCTCGGTCGTCCGGCCTCCTGCGCCGTTGCCGGAACCGTGGCGAGCACGAGGGCCAGGGCCGCGCACGCTGTCGCCAAATTGGTCAGCCTTGTTTCGTTCAGCATTGTCCCAATCATGAGGGCCTCCGTCGAGCGTATTCTGATGGTCCTTCAATACGCGCCGGC
Organism: Bradyrhizobium sp. 147; assembly: GCF_023073935.1. Classification (NCBI taxonomy): domain Bacteria; kingdom Pseudomonadati; phylum Pseudomonadota; class Alphaproteobacteria; order Hyphomicrobiales; family Nitrobacteraceae; genus Bradyrhizobium; species Bradyrhizobium sp. 147. The sequence continues at coordinate 45,386 of NZ_JADPKL010000087.1, forward strand.
CCTGCGATGTTCCTGGTGTCGGGAAAGCGAATCTCAATATCACAGGACAAAATCACAGGACAAATCTCTGATCTGTCGAACCAGCGCCGGACGCGACGTGTGGCTCCGTTCTGACGCTCATGCGACCAGCACCGAGGACGATTATTTCGGGTGCCGAGGTGTCTCCAAGGTGGACACAAAATCGCCAAGTGATTTGCAGCGGCGGCGAATGAGATGGACGCGCCTTAGCCGACGCGCCAGGATTCGAGCCCCGCCGGGCTTCCCCTGGCGGCCGGCATGGCCTATGACGCTGCAACGCAAAAATTCCCCCAAAGACAAGCATGATCCGCCTCGACAACGTCAGCAAGCAAGCCGGCCACCAGATCCTGTTCATCGAAGCCTCCGCCGCTCTCAACAAAGGCGAGAAGATCGGCCTCGTCGGTCCGAACGGCGCCGGTAAGACCACCTTGTTCCGCATGATTGCCGGCGAGGAACTGCCCGATGAGGGCCAGGTCTCGACCGATCGCGGCATTACCATCGGCTATTTCAGCCAGGATGTCGGCGAGATGAGCGGCCGCAGCGCCGTGGCCGAAGTCATGAATGGCGCAGGTCCCGTCAGCGAGGTCGCGGCCGAGCTGCGCGAGCTCGAGGCTGCGATGGCCGATCCTGACAAGGCCGACGCGATGGACGAGATCATCGCCCGCTATGGCGAGGTGCAGCACCGCTTCGAGGAGCTCGACGGCTATGCGCTCGACGGTCGCGCCCGCGAGGCGCTCTCCGGCCTCGGCTTCAGCCAGGAGATGATGGATGGTGACGTCGGCAAGCTCTCCGGTGGCTGGAAGATGCGCGTGGCGCTGGCGCGCATCCTTTTGATGCGTCCCGACGTGATGCTGCTCGACGAGCCGAGCAACCATCTCGATCTGGAAAGCCTGATCTGGCTGGAAACATTCCTGCACGATTACGAAGGCACGCTGCTGATGACCTCGCATGACCGCGAGTTCATCAACCGCGTGATCTCCAAGGTGATCGAGATCGATTCCGGCTTGCTCACCACCTACGCCGGCGATTACGAATTCTACGAGCAACAGCGGGCGCAGAACGAGAAGCAGCAGCAGGCGCAGTTCGAACGCCAGCAGGCCATGCTCGCCAAGGAGATCAAGTTCATCGAGCGCTTCAAGGCGCGCGCCTCGCATGCCGCCCAGGTGCAGAGCCGGGTCAAGAAGCTCGACAAGATCGAACGCGTCGAGCCGCCGCGCCGCCGCCAGAGCGTTGCGTTCGACTTCCCGCCGGCGCCGCGCTCGGGCGAGGACGTCGTTGCGCTCAAGAACGTGCACAAGGGCTATGGCAACAAGCGCATCTATGATGGTCTCGATTTCATGATCCGCCGCCGCGAGCGGTGGTGCGTGATGGGCGTCAACGGCGCCGGCAAGTCGACGCTGCTCAAGCTGGTTGCCGGCGCGAGCGAGCCGGACAAAGGCACGGTGGCGCTCGGGGGCAGCGTCAAGATGGGCTATTTCGCCCAGCATGCGATGGATTTGCTCGACGGCGAGCGCACCGTGTTCCAGTCGCTGGAGGACGCGTTTCCAACCGCGGGGCAGGGCTCCTTGCGCGCGCTCGCCGGCTGCTTCGGCTTCTCCGGCGATGACGTCGAGAAGCGCTGCCGGGTGTTGTCCGGCGGCGAGAAGGCGCGCCTGGTGATGGCCAAGATGCTGTTCGATCCGCCGAACTTTTTGGTGCTGGACGAGCCGACCAACCATCTCGACCTCGCCACTAAGGAGATGCTGATCACGGCGCTGTCGGATTTCGAAGGCACCATGCTGTTCGTTTCGCACGACCGGCATTTTTTGGCGACGCTATCCAACCGCGTGCTGGAGCTGACGCCGGAGGGCATCCACCAATATGGCGGTGGCTACACGGAATACGTCGCACGCACCGGGCAGGAGGCCCCGGGATTGCGGAGCTAATCTTTGCTCTTGCCCGCGAGCTTGGCGATTGTCTCGATCTCGTTGGTCCAGATGCCGCCGGAATAGCCTTGCGGCAGCCGCGCGAACTTTCCGGCGTATCGATGCCGGTGGAGAACTCGCCGCTGCTGTAGGGACCGAGCACGAATACCGCGCTGTTGACCTCGTTCATCCGTGCAAGGAAGCGATCGGGCCAGCCCCATAGCCAAGGTGCAGCGTTGATCGGCACCAGCACCATGGCGTTGCGGCAAGCCGCAGGCACCAGGCCGGTCCAGCCATAACCGATATAGCGGATCAGACAGGTTCGGATGGCGGCGCGTGAAATCGTGCGGACGTCGGGGCTGAGGCGCCGGATCGCGTCGATCGGCTCGTCGCCGCCATAGACCATGATCGTTCGGCGGCGCTCGGCCGGCAGCGCGTTCAGTACGGTGGCAAGTTTCTCGCCTTCACTTGCGTCGCGGCTCTTCACGTTGATGAGGAACTGCCGGTCGGGGAAGGCGGCAAACACATCGTAGAGCGTTGGCATCATTCCGACGCCTTGCCGCGAAACGGGAATGTCTTGCCGCCGTCGGCGGTGTAGCCGTAGCCGACATCGAGCGTTTTCAGCCTCGCCATGCTCTGCTCGCGCGTGACGCCGTGGCCATCGGTGCGGCAGTCGAGCGTCCAATCATGGAATACGGCGAATTCGCCGTCGGTGGTCGGGTGCACGTCGAGTTCGACGACATCGGCACCGTCCTCGAAGCTCGCGCGCATCGAGCGCAGCGTGTTTTCCAGATAGTCGTGCGTCGTCCGCAACATTCGCGCGGCGGTGCAGGTGTCGCTCTTCAGGTCGCGCTCGTCGAAGCGTTGCGCCATGCCACGATGGGCAAGCAATACCGGCTTGCCGTCGCGATGGGGCGCCAGAAGACTGGTGTTGTTGATGTAGAGGCTAGCAGCGACGGCAATCATGGCCGCCGTCGCGAATTTCAGTTTCCTGCCCACGAGGTATTCCTATTCCGTGATCATGATCCGCGGGGTTTGGGGTTGATTTGCGGCGATCCAGGCATGGGAGACCTATGCGCAGCCGGGTTGAAGGCATCGAGTTCGTGCGTTACGCTTTCTCAAAAAGGGGAGCGAAACAACCATGAAGCAACTCCGGATCGGCGACATCACCATCGATGCGGTGATCGAGCGGGAAGGGCCGTGGCCGCGGCCGCAGGACTTTTTCCCGGCTTATGACGAGGGCGTGTTCAAGCGCCATCTGCCGACCATGGAGCCCGAAGTGTTCGACGCCGAGCGCGGCATGATGGTGATCACCTACCAGACGTTCGTGGTGCGCACGCCGCGCTACACCATTCTGGTCGACACCTGCACCGGCGAGGACAAGGGCCATCCGCCGCCGTTCGATTTTCCGGGCAAGGAGCGCTGGCGCAACGAACTGTTCGCGCTCGGCATCGGCTTCGAGCAGATCGACTACGTCTTCTGCACGCATCTGCACATCGACCACACCGGCTGGAATACGACCTTGCGCGACGGGCGCTGGGTGCCGACCTTTCCGAACGCGAAATACGTCTTTCACAAGGGCGAGTATGCGGCCTGGGAGGCCGAGCATGCCAAGGGCAGCAACCCGCCCGGCACCGTGTTTCGCGACAATTGCCTGCCGATCGTCGAGGCCGGGCAGGCGCTGCTGGTGGATGATGACTACGCGCTCGATGACACTGTGACGCTGACGCCGACGCCTGGGCATTCGCCCTGCCATTGCTGCGTGAACATTGTCTCCAAGGGCCAGCGCGCGGTGGTCGCGGGCGACCTCATGCATCACCAGATCCAGTGCCGCGAGCCGGAATGGTCGGCGAAGCCGGACTGGGATCCGAAGCAGTCGGCAGTGTCGCGGCGAAAATTCTTCGCGTCGGTTGCGGACACCGACACGCTGATTCTGCCGGTGCATTTTCCGGCGCCGACGGCGGGATGGATCAAGCCGCTGGACGGCGCGTTTGATTATCGCTTCAAGCGGGGGTGAAGCTCTGATTCAGAGGGGCGAAGGAGGAGAGGCAGCGCGCGGTTACGCGCCGACCTCGCACTTCTTCATAAAACTGTTCTTGGCGGCACCGGCGAGCGGCTTGCCGTCGGAGCCGACGGCCTTGGGTGCACAGGCGTCGGCCTTGCACTTTTTCAGGAACGAGGTCTTGGCGGCGCCGGCCAGCGGTTTGCCGTCCTTGCCGACCGCCTTGCTCTCGCAGGTGTCCTCGGCGAAGGCCGAACCCGCTGCAAAGGTGGCAACGACCGCTGCGAGCAAAATCCGCTTCATCATGGGTGTCTCCCTAAACCAGAATGGCGGGAAGATTGGAGCCGGGAATCATGGCGCAATCAAGCAGGATGAGCGGGCGCCGTCCGGTCGGCCTGCCAATTTTTCGGGCGCGATCGGCAAACGCCCCCACTTGTTGCACTGCTCGCTGACCGGGCGGGGCGATCCTGCTAGCTTCGAACAGTTGAGAGAGAGGGAGCATCGTGATGGACGCCGTGAGCCCCGAAGACCAGGCAGCCGCGGATCGGCATTCTCATCTGGTTCGTCCCCAAGACATGGATTGGCAAAAGACACGCTTTCCGGGCTGCGAAGCCAAGACGCTGCTGTTCGACCGCAGCAGCGGTCTGATGACCGCCTTGATGCGCTTTGCCCCGGGATCGGTGCTGCCCGATCATGAGCATGTCGGCATCGAGCAGAGCTACGTCATCGAAGGCGCGCTCGTCGACAAGGAGGGGCCGGCCAAGGGGATCGCCTGCAAAGCCGGCGAATTCATCTGGCGCGAGGCAGGCAGCCGGCACGCCGCCTGGTGCCCGGAGGGCGCCCTGATCCTGGCGATCTTCCAGGTGCCGAACAAGTTCTTCGAAGCCGACGGCCGCGTCGTCGACGCTGCCGGCCAGGATTGGGACGAAACCTGGGGGCACACTGGCGAGCAGCGGGCGCGGAGCATCTAGCGCTGTCAGACGCCGCGCATGAGCAGGGCCTTGAAGTCGGCGCGTGCACGCTGCGCCTCGGCGCGCGCGACGTCCGAGGCATCGCCCATGCCGAAATAGCCATGGATCAGGCCGGGACCCTCATGGTGCTTGACGCGGACGCCGGCCGCCTCCAGTGCCCGCGCATAGGCCGCGCCCTCGTCGCGCAGGGGATCGAACCAGGCGGTGGTCACGACCGCGGGTGCGACACCGGCGAGAGATGCCGCGCGCAGGGGTGAGACCCTCCAGTCCGAAGCAAGGCGGGGATCGGCGAGATAATGGCCGCAAAACCATTCCATCGTGGCACGCGTCAGGAAATAACCATCGGCATTCTCGGCGCGCGAGGGATAGCGCGCGTTCTCGCGCGCATCGGCATAAGCACCGAGGACGTCGGTTACGGGATAGACCAACAATTGCGCGGCAAGCTTGATGCCGGCATCGCGGCAAGCGATCGCGGTGGTCGCCGCGAGATTGCCGCCGGCGCTGTCGCCGGCCACGCCGACGCGCTTCGCATCGCCGCCAAATTCCGCGACGCGGTTGAAGATGTCACTGACGGCGGCGAAGGCATCCTCGAAGGCGCCGGGAAAGCGCGTCTCGGGCGGACGGCGATAGTCGACGGAGACGACGACCGCGCCGGTCTCGATCGCGAGGTTGCGCGCCTGCCGGTCGTGGGTTTCGAGATCGCCCGCAACCCAGCCGCCGCCATGGAAGAACACCACCGTGGGTGCAGGTGTCGAGCCGATCCGATAGACGCGTGCGTCGAGCGGGCCAGCGCCGCCTTTCACCTTGATATCCCGCACGCTATCAACGCGCGGTGGCGGGATGGCCGCACGCGAGGCAGCCAGTGCGCGCAAGGAGTCGCGGGCGCTCTGTGGCGTCATCGTGGCGGGATCGCGCATCGGCATGAGCGGAATGATCTGGGCGATGACGGGATCTAGCGGCGCGGCCATGGCGTATCTCCTCGCGGGGTTCTTGGTCTTGCTTGCGGGTCAGCATAGATTTTGCGCGCCGCATCGGCAACCGGCGCTCTGCCGCAACACCGGTCGAACGGGCAGGGAGATTCCGGAGGACGAGGTGATCATGACCTGCGTTGCGCTGAGCTATCCCGACGACAGCTTTGCCGCGAATGCAGTTCGCTCGGACCGCGAACATAACGACGAGTTCGTGCGCTACGTGGGTTTTGCCGAATAGCACGACGTGAAGGAGATTATTCTCCGGCGGAATTTTTTTGGCGCGGAGTCGTTAGCGGCCTCTTGCAATCTCGAAGGTGCGGGAGGAACAATATGCAGACTAAGAGGTTTGTTGCTGGCGCGAGGGAATTGACATGCGGCGGCTGGCTAGCCTGGTTCGACGTTTATTTGGTCCGCGAATGCGGCGCCCGATCGATGACGATCCAAGTCTTCCTTTCACACCCGAGGAGCTCGGCCGGCTGATCCGCAGTGGCAAGCACGAGGACATGAAGCTGCTGGCCGACGGCCTGGCCTGCCGGTCCATTCCGCACCGCGCCAGATATCGCGCGACGCACTGAAGCGCCGCGACGCTCGAGCATCGCGACGCTCAAGTATCGCGACACTCAAGCGCCGCGACAAAGAGAATCGCTCCGCGCCTCAGCGACATGCTAGGATGCGGCCCATCATGAGCAATCGCATCCTCGTCCTCTACGGTTCCTATCGTTCCGACCGCATGGGCATCCGCCTTGCGAACTTCGTCATCAATCGTCTGCGCGGTCGCGGCCAGGAGGTCGAATTCATCGACGCCAAGACGATCGGCCTGCCGATGCTGGACCGCATGTACAAGGAATATCCCAAAGGCACCGCGCCGGAGGCGCTGGAAAGGCTGGCCGGACAGATCCGCGGCGCCGACGGTTTTGTCTTTGTCACCGGCGAATACAATTGGGGCATCCAGCCCGGCCTGAAAAACCTCACCGACCATTTCCTCGAAGAATGGTTCTGGCGTCCGGCTGCGATCGCGAGCTACTCGGCCGGCCGGCTCTCGGGCGCGCGCGCCGCGACCGCCTGGCACGGCACGCTGTCGGAGATGGGCATGGTGGTGGTGTCGAGCACGATCGGCGTCGGCCCGATCGCGCAGACGCTGTCGGACGACGGAGAGCCGATCGGCGACGGCGGCAAGGCGCTGGAACGCTCGTTCCCGCGCTTTGCCGACGATCTTGCGTGGTGGATCGAGGCGGCCAAGGCGCAGCGGGCGCGCAAGGCGCCGCCTTATTGAGACGTCTTACGCCGCCCTGACCTCGCCAAGGAAGCGGTCGAACTGTCCGGCGAGATCGCGCGACTGGGTCGAGAGCTGCTCGGCGGCGCCTAGCACCTCCCGGGCGGCGGCTCCCGAGTCATCCGCGGCGCGTTGCACGCCGGAGATGTTGCTGTTGACTTCCTGGGTGCCGCGGGCGGCCTCCTGGACGCTGCGGGCGATCTCCTTGGTGGCCGAGCCCTGCTCCTCGATCGCGGCGGCAATCGCAGCGCCAATCTGGTCGATCTCGGCGATGACGTCGGCGACGTTGCGGATCGCGGCAACGGTCTCGTCGCTCGCGCTCTGGATCGCGGTGATCTGCTCGGAGATTTCGGTGGTGGCCTTGGCAGTCTGGCCGGCCAGCGACTTCACTTCGGAAGCAACCACCGCAAAGCCGCGGCCGGCATCGCCGGCGCGGGCGGCCTCGATGGTCGCGTTCAGCGCCAGCAGGTTGGTCTGCTCGGCGATGCTCTGGATCAGCGTGACGACGTCGCCGATCTTCTGCGCGCCCTCGGCGAGCGTGCGCGCGGTATCGCCGGTGCGGCGGGCATTGTCGACGGCGCGGGCGGCGATCTCGGTGGATTGCGCGACCTGACGGCCGATCTCAGCGATCGACGAGGTCAGCTCCTCGGTGGCGCTGGCAACCGTCTGCACGTTGGTCGAGGTCTGTTCGGAGGCGGCGGCGACGATTGCGGCCTGGCTGTTGGTCTGGGCCGCGGTCGAGGTCATCGACTGTGCCGTGCTTTCCATCGTCGCGGAGGCCCGGGACAGGCCGCCGACCAGCTCGGTGACCTTGGCCTCGAAGGCGCGGGTGAGGTCGTCAAGCGCCTGGGCACGGCGCATCTTGCCGTCGTTCTCGGCCTGCTTCTCGGCGGCGAGCCGGTCGGCCCGGATCATGTTGTCCTTGAACACCTGAACCGCCGCGGCCATCGCGCCGATCTCGTCGGAGCGCTCGGCACCGGGGATGCCGTCGGCAACCTCGCCATCGGCAAGCCGCGACATCCGCCTCGTCAGGCTGACGATCGGGGCGCAGACGCGGCGGCGAACCACCACAATGAGGCCGACGCTGGCGACCAGCACGGCAAGGAGGCCGACGAGGGCGAAGGTGAAGCTGGTGCGTGCGGCCGAGGAGGCGCCGGCAAGGATCTGCTCGGCGTTATCATAGAAGGCGTCGCGAACGTCGATGATGGTGCCGAGGCCGCGCTGCGTGGCGGCGTAATAGGTGTCCACGTCGTGTTCGTACTTGCCGCTGACCGCGCCGTCCTTCACCAGCTTGAGCTCGCGGCCGAACTCCTCGACATAGACCGCGTTGAACTTCTCCAGCGCAGCGGCGACGTTCCTTGGAGTCGCCGGATTGCCGCGCAGTTCCTGTAGCGTCATCACGATCTGATCGTTGCGGCCCTGCGAGCGGCTGATCTCGGCCTTCTCGGCGTCGGTCGCCGGTTTCTTGCCGCCGACGAGATTCTTGTGCAGGCTGGAATTGAAGCCGCCGATGTCACGCAGCGTCATCGCGATGTTGGCGTAGCTGGCCTGCCGGTAGGCGTCGCCGTTGAGAATCGCCATGCGGCGGACCTGCTCGTTGAGCAGCGCGGTCACGCCGCTGTTGAGCACGGCATTGTCGGCGACGATCTTCTTGGCCGCGTCCTTGCGGGCCTCTGCCGGCCCTGCGAGCGCCTTATCGATGGCCTCGCGCAGCGCCGTGAATTTCGCATTGATGCCGTCGATGTTGCTGCCGATGGTGCTGCCGTCCTCGAAGGAGCCGGGCAGCTCTTTGCGCAGCGCGTTCATCCTGTCGCGAGCACCGTCGGTCTGCTTGCGCAGCTTGTCCTGTTCGGCAAGCAGCGCAGGGTCGATCGTGGCGGGGCCGTAGAGAATGTTGGTGGAAAAGCCGCGCTCCGGGTTGAGATAGCGCGGGATGTCGCTGGCCGCTCGGACGATCGCCAGGCGGCCTTGCGCCTCGCCGATCCGCTCCATCATCTGGTATTTGGTCACGGCGACGTAGACGGCGAGGCCGCCGCCGACGGTCGAGAGCGAGACGATGGCGGTGGTCAGGAGCGTACCGATTTTCATGATCTGTCCGGCAATTGGCGCGGGGAGAATTATTTTGCTCGGAAGATAGGCAGCCGGTATTAATCTCGGGTTTACGCTGCCGCTCGCGTCAACTCAGCCGGATGCCCGTCCGTCGAGCTTCGCCAGGATCTCCAGCGTGGCGCGATCGCGTTCGCCGGCGAAGTAGCGGGCGAGGGCCTCGCCGAAAATAGGCTCATTGGAAACCGCACCGAACAGCGTCATCGACGAGCGGAATTTCGTATCATCCGGCGCGCCCAGGATCGCGTTGATGGTCCGCCCCTGAACGGCGAGCACGAGCCTGGTACATTCGATCAGGCGCGCCCCGAGGACGGGATGGGCGAGATAGGCCTGGGCCTCCGCGCGGGAGCCGATCGCGTAGCGCTGCGACATGGCGCTGACGCCGAGGCCGGCGACCTGCGGGAAGATGAACCACATCCAGTGAGTCTGCTTCCGGCCCCGGGCCAGCTCGCCCTGCACGTCGCGATAGACCGGGTCCTGGGCCCGGATAAAGCGCTCGAGATCGAAAGGATCGGTCATTGGATACCTTGGGAAAGCCTTGCCGGACCCGTTGCCAGCCCTTGCCGGCCGCGATTATGCCTAACTTTTGGCTCCCAATGTGGTAGCTGGTATAGAGTCTCCGGGTGGGGGTTGGGCACCCCCGGGGTCGATTTGGGGATCTGATGGTTTCCGACGCAGCACATGCCGGGAGGCTGTTGTCGCGCCGCCGTGTCGGGCGAGCCGAAGCGATTTTGCTGTCTCTGGCAGCGATCGCGCTGGCGCTTGGCGCCGCCGCGTGGGTCGCGGATATGGGCGATTCGTCCCCACTGGTCTCCGCCGCGTTGCCGCCGGCCAATGCCCCTTCATTCGAGGATCGTTTCGCTTCGGCCTCCGGCAATCCGCCGGCCCGCGAACTCGGCCTCCGGACGCTGGAGCGCTCCGCCCTGAACGCGGTCCAGCTCAAGCTTCGCGATGCCAAGGCCATGCTGGCTGAGAGGCTCCAGGGCGACGACTGGCGCTCGATCCTGACCGAAGAAGACGATCGGCCTGCGGCCGAGGAGGCGAGGCCCTCGCAGCGCGCCGACACCATCCCGATGCCGCGCTCGCGTCCGGTCCAGGCCGATCTCGCCTCCCAGATCGCATCCAGCCAAGCGTATGCCGACACTGGTTCACGGGTCGATAACCGCAATTTCTTCGAAAAATTCACCGACAAGATCAAGCTGGCCTCGCTGACGCCCGACAGCGGCCTGTTCGGCAAGGCGCCCGATCTTGCGGCCCTCGGCTACGATTCGCGGACGGCGGTCTATGACATCTCGGCCAAGGCGGTTTACCTGCCAAGCGGCGTGGCGCTCGAGGCCCATTCCGGCTTAGGCCCGCTGATGGACAACCCCGACCATGTCGATCGGCGCATGGTCGGCGCGACGCCGCCGGCGACCTACGAGCTGAAGCCGCGCGAAAAGCCGTTCCATGGCGTCCGCGCGCTGCGCATGACGCCGGTCGAAGGCACCAACGCGCTCGGGCGCGTCGGCCTGCTCACCCACAATTACATGCTCGGACCGCGCGGCGATTCCAACGGTTGCGTCTCGATCAAGGACTATGACCGTTTCATCAAGGCCTACGACAATGGCGAGTTCAACCGTCTGGTCGTGGTGCCGAGCCTGCGCGGCTCTGCGACCGCTTCGCAGCGCGCGAGCACTGATTCCTGAGACTTGCCTGCCGCGGCGGGGCTGCCGTTTCCCCTTCGTTAAGTCGTCCTCGTCCAGAAGCAGCCCATGAGTGATCCATCAAACTCCGAGACCCCGCTGCGGACGACGTTCAAGATCAAGCTGAACGGTGACACGCTGGCGATTGCGACCGTCGGCCAGGCCTATCAGTTCCTGACCAATTTCAAGTCTGTGGAATGGATGGAATTCCGCTCCCTGCATGAGGATGCTGTCGAGGCGCTGGAGGGCGCTGCCGGTAACGCCATGTTGGCAGTGCAGGCAACCAACGCCGTGCGCGCGCTGTTCGTCAGTGCGAAGCTGCTCTGACGGGCTCACAGTCCCGCAGGCCCGATGGACCCCAGCGCAATTCGAGGACGGACATCGTGGCCGAACGCCGATATGCTTGAGATTTACTATTAGGGAGAGACCCCAATGAAACGCCGTACATTTCTCAAGGGCGGCGCGGTCGCCGGCGCGACGACGCTGGTTGCGGCCCCTGCGCTCGCGCAAGGCGCGCCCGAGATCAAATGGCGCCTAACCTCGAGCTTCCCGAAGTCGCTCGACACCATCTACGGTACGGCGCAGACGTTCGCGAAATACGTCGCGGAAGCGACCGACAACAAATTCCAGATCCAGACCTTCGCCGCCGGCGAGCTCGTGCCCGGCCTGCAGGCGCTCGATGCCGTCAGCACCGCCTCGGTGGAGATGGCGCAGACGCCGCTCTATTTCTACATCGGCAAGGAGCCGGCGCTGGCCTATGCCACCGGCGCGCCGTTCGGCATGAACCATCGCCACCAGGAATCATGGTGGCACCTCGGCGGCGGCGCCGATCTCACCAACGAAGCGCTCAAACCCTTCAAGGCCCACGCCATCCTCTGCGGCAATTCCGGCACCCAGATGGGCGGCTGGTTCCGCAAGGAGATCAAGACGGTCGACGAACTCAAAGGACTCAAATTCCGCATCGCGGGCATGGGTGGCCATGTGCTGGCGCGGCTCGGCGTCGTCCCGCAACAGATCGCCGGCGGCGATGTCTATCCGGCCCTCGAGAAGGGCACGATCGATGCCGCCGAATTCGTCGGTCCCTATGACGACGAGAAGCTCGGTTTCCAGAAGGTCGCCAAATACTATTATTTCCCGGGCTGGTGGGAAGGCGGCGCCATGCTGCACATGATCGTCAACGATGAGAAATGGGCCTCGCTGCCCAAGCAATATCAGGCGATCGTCAACCAGGCGGGATCTGCGGCCGGCGCCTGGATGCTCGAGAAATACGACAGCGTGAATCCGGCGGCGCTGAAACGGCTGATCGCCAATGGCGCGGAGCTGAGGGCCTTCCCGCAGCCGGTGCTGGAGGCCTGCTACAACGCGACCCAGGATCATCTGAACGAGCTCGCCGCCAAGAGCGATCTGTTCAGGCGGACGAAGGACAGCCACGACGCCTATATGAAGGAGCTGCTGTTCTACACGCAGATCGCGGAGAACTTCTACGACAATTATCTGCTCAGCAAGACACGCAACAAGAGCTGAGCGCGCAGCTCTCGTAGCAACCATCTTAATGGTTGCTACGAGAATTTTCGTACGGCGAGCTACGTCGCGCCTAGTCCCAGCTTCGCATAGATCCTTCGCGCATAGACGCCGAACGCATCCGTGGTCTTCAGCGGAAGGTCGCGCGGGAAGGGCAGGTCGATCGGGAAATAATCGGCCATCTTCGCCGGACCCGCCGTCAGCACGGCGCAGTGCGAGGACAGGAAGACGGCTTCCTGGATCGAGTGCGTGACGAAGATGATTGTCTTGCCGCTCTCACGCCAGATCCGCAGCATCTCGAGATTCATCTGCTCGCGCGTCAGCGCATCCAGCGCACCGAACGGCTCGTCCATCAGGATCAGCTTTGGATCGTGAATGAATGCGCGCGCGATCGCGGTGCGCTGCTGCATACCGCCGGAGAGCTGCTGCGGATATTTGTGCTCGTAACCGGCAAGCCCGACCAGATTGAGCAGATCGTGCGCCCGCGCACGCGCGGCCTTCATCGGCAGGCCGACGATCTCGGCCGGCAGCAGCACGTTGTCCAGAATGGTGCGCCACTTCAAGAGCAGTGCCTGCTGGAACACCATGCCGATGTCGCGGGTCGGATCGAACGGGCTCTTGGCATTGCCGATTGTCACTGTGCCGCCGTCAGCGCCGTGCAGCCCAGCCAGGATCTTCATTACCGTGGTCTTGCCGCAGCCGGAGGGGCCGACCAGCGAGACCAGCTCACCTTCCTGCACGTCCATGGTGACGTCGGAGACTGCCAGGAATTCGGCGCCGCCGCTGCGGTAGACTTTCCGGACGCCGCGCAGGCTGATGAAGGGCTCGGAGCTCATGCCAGCCATTTGTTCAGATGGGCGGCGACGAAGGCATCGTCGCTGAGATCGGCGTGCTCGCGACAGACGCGGTCGATCTCCTGCTTCTGGCCGGGGCTGAGGCCCTCGTTCGGATCGAGGCACCACAGGCCCTGCATCAGGCCCTGACGCCGCAGCACCTCGTGGCAGCCGGCGATGCAGCCGTGAAAGTTGTTGGCGACGTCGAAGAACGCGCTGTTGCAGTCGGTGACGCGGGCGTCGAGCGCGAGCAGGTCGGCCGGAACGCTGTCCTTGTGCCGCGCGGCCTTGCAGCGCTCGAAGAGTTGTATGGCGCTTGCGGTCCACACCGACCAATGGCCGAGCAGGCCGCCCTTGAAGTAGGTTCGCGTGGTGATGCCCTTGTCGCGCAGGTCGAACGGCAGGGTGAGGTCGAGCAGGATGTGGTCGTCATTGCCGGTGTAGAGCGCGACGCGGTCGAGTGCGGCTGCGGCGGCAACACCGCGGAGCACGTCGAGAGTCCTGTAGCGGTTAAACGGCGCGATCTTGATCGCGATGACATTGTCGATCGAGGCGAAGCGCTGCCAGAACTGGCTGGAGAGGATGACGCCGCCCACGGCCGGCTGGAGGTAGAAGCCGACCAGCGGGATCTCCGCGGCCACCGCCGTGCAATGCGCGATGATCTCATCCTCGGAGGCGCTCTTCATCGCGGCGAGGCTGAGCAGGCCGGCGTGATAGCCGACGTCGCGTGCGGTGCGGGCCTCAGCGATTGCCTGGCTGGTTGGGCCGGCAAGGCCTGCGACCATCGCCAATGGACGCTTGGTCCAGCTCGCGGCTGTCTCGGCGGCGAGCTCGAGCACGGGACGGTAGAGGCCGACGTCGCGAATCGCGAACTGCGTCGTGTGCACGCCGACGGCAAGGCCGCCTGCGCCGGCATCGACGTAATAGCGCGTCAGCGCGCGCTGATGCGTCTTGTCGAGCTGGCGCTCGGCGGTGAGGGCGAGGGGATGCGCCGGCAGCACGGTGCCCTCGGCGATCAGCTTGCGGATGTCGCTGTTGATCTGGCTGTGGTGCATGATGTCCTATCCGAATTCGGGGCCGGCGACGGCGAATGGCGTTTCTTCGGCCGCGGCGGTTGGAGGGCCGAACCGCATGCGCTGAAACGGCCGCTCGATGGTCCAGCCCGAGGCGGTCAATCCGTCGAGGAACGCGGGTTGCGAGGCGACAGCGTCGAGCAGGAGCGGGCCATTCTCGGATCCCGCAATCACGCGAACCAGAGCCAGCGCTTCGACGGCATGATCCGCGAACAAGGGGCCGATATGGCGCGCGGTTCTGCCATCCCGGACGAGCGTAATGCTGCTATTGGCTGCGACGATACGCGACCCGGCGCGCTGTGCGAGGGCGGTCAGCAGAGCGGTCCGTTCGAAACCTGTGGCGCGCTGGTCGCGGGCACAAAGCGCCTCGAGCGTTGCGGCCGACGGCGCCGCCGCAGATGCCGGCGTAGGTTTCATCAGCTTCAGCCGCCGCAATTGCAGAGTCGGTGTGAAGCCGAGGCGCCCGTAGACGGCGGCGCCGTCGGGCGTCGCATCGAGCCAGCTCGTGAGACCGTTCTTGCGCGCCGCTTCCAGGCAGGCATCGACGAGGCGTGTCGCCAGACCACGGCGGCGATGCCTTGCCGACACCAGCACCATGCTGATCCAGGCGTTGTTGCCGGAATACGGCAGCAGTGCTGCGGTCGCCACCAGTCGCGCGCCCTCGCGGATGCCGAACACGACACCATCGCGCAGGAAAACGCGCCAATCCTGTTCGGTCTGGTTCCAGCGCGCTTCCGTCGACAGCGCCAGCCCGGCGTTCGCATCGGCGACGCCGAGCTTGATGACGGGCGGACCGTCAGTAGCGTCCATCGCGCACCTCGTATTTGGTGGGCTTGCCAAGCGTCGGCATGGCGCGGGAGACCCAGTCCGCGGTCCAGGCGATCAACTGCTCGGTGTCGACGACCGGCAAACCGAACAGTTCGACCGCTTTCGACGTGTCGGTCAGCCATGCCGTCGGCTCTTCCTTGCCTGTCAGCACCGGTGCGCGGCCGAACCTCGCACCGAACTTCTGCGCGAGATCGCGCACCGCGAGGATCTCGTGGCCGCTGACATTGATCGGGGAGGTCGGTGTCGTGCAATGGGCGAGGCAGCGCAGCGCCTGGGCGGACGCATCGCCCTGCCAGATGAAGTTGACGTGACCGAGGCTGACGTCGATTGGCGTGCCCGTCAGCACTTTCGTGGCGATGTCGTGCAACACGCCATAGCGCATGTCGATCGCGTAGTTGAGGCGGAACAGGCGGCCCGGTGTTCCGAATTTGCGCGAAAAATATTCGAACATCCGCTCGCGTCCGACGCAGGACTGGGCATACTCGCCGGGCGGGTTCGGCGCCATGTCCTCGGTCGAGCCCTTACCGTCGACGGGGACAAAGGGATAGATGCAGCCGGTCGAGAACGCCACGATCCGGGACGCGGGGAAGGCCTGCGCGACCAGGGCCGGCACATGCGCGTTCATCGCCCAGGTCAGCGACAGATCGCCCTCCGCGCCGAACTTGCGGCCGGCCATGAAGATGATGTTGGGCGCCTTCGGCAGCGCGTGAATGGCGCTTTCGTCCATCAAATCGCAATTGATCGTCTCGATGGCGCGCGCGTGCAGCCAGTCCTTGACACTGGCGTCGCTGAAGCGCGCGACACCGATGACGCGGCGGTCCGGCGCGGCAGCTTTTGCGAGCCCCGCCAGCGTCGGGCCCATCTTGCCGGCGACGCCAAGGATCATGATGTCGCCCTCGACGTTCCTGAGGTCATCGATCAGTGCCTGCGTCGGCCGGCACAGGAGCTCGTCGAGCGCAGCGACGTCAGGGATGGTCTTGGGCAGGGTCTGGCGGGTGAGCAACATGGATTTGGTCCTTAGTTCTGCCGTTGTCAGGTCTGTCTCGCGTCGCCAACCACGAACATGCGTTCGAGGGCGAGCACCAGGCCGTAGAGGGCGACCCCCAGCAGCGTTAGCAGCACGACGGCCATCACCATCGCGGGCGTGTCGAGCGACGACTGCACCTGGATCATGAGGTAGCCCAGCCCGCGCTCGGAGGCGATGAACTCGCCGACGATGGCACCGGCCACCGCGAGGATGGCGCCGACCTTCATGCCGGAGAAGATGTAAGGCAGCGATCCCGGTAGCTGGATCTTTCGGAAAAGCGTCCAGCGCGAGCCGCGCAGCGATTTGACGAGATCGAGCAGATCGGGCTCGACCTCGCGCAGGCCCCGCGCGGTGGTGAGCAGGATCGGAAAGAAGCAGATGCTGAAGGCGATCAAAATGTTCGGCACGATGCCGTAGGAGAACCAGACGATGAAGAGCGGGCCGAGCGCGACCTTCGGAATCATGTTCAGCGTCACGAACAGCGGCAGCAGCGCGAGGCTGAGCAGCGGCGCCCAGCTGAAGATCACGGCCAGCGCAACGCCGACGAAGGCGCCAAGCGCGAAGCCGCCGAGGATCTCGATCGCCGTCACCAGCGTGTTGGCACCCCAGGCATAGCCTGTGGTTGCCAGCGTCTGCACGGTGGCGAGCGGCGAGGGCAGGATGAATTTCGGCACGTGGAAAGCATCGACCGCGACCTGCCAGAGCACGAGCACAGCAAGATGCACGATCAGGATGATCGCAAAGCTGCGCGAGGTGCGGGCCGCGTCTCCTGTCACCGATTGCTCCCTGTTGCGACGGTCACTTGCCGCTACGACGAGCCTAACCGGCTTTGAGCGAAGTTTCAACCAGTTGGTTGATTAGGGTCGCAGCGACTGCAGCACCAAATCGGCGACGTGCCTGCGGCGGGCGCGGCGCTGGGTGCGGCTCGACAGGTCCTTACCGAAGATCGCCGACAGCGTCGGCGTGTTGGAGAAGAAGAAATAGCTGAGGCCCGCAATCGAGATATAGAGCTGAACGGGATCGATCCCCTTGCGGAACACGCCGGCGCGTACCCCCTCGTTGAGGATGTGGGAGACGCTTCTCACCAGCGGGGAATGCATCGCCTCCAGCCGCGTCGAGCCGCGGACGTGGCGAGCGCCGCCGCGGTTCTCGTCGTTCAGAAGCACGATGAAATCGGGGTTTGCCGCCAGATGGTCGAATGAGGCTTCGATCAGCCTGCGGATGGCCTTTTCCGGCGGCAGGCCTTCGAGCTTGAGCTTGCGCTCCTGCTCGCGGATGTCCTCATAGACCCATTCGAGCACGGCGAGGTAGAGCGCGTCCTTGTCGCCGAAATAGTGATAGACGAGCTGCTTGTTTACGCCGGCACGCTCGGCGATCTCGTCGACGCGGGCCCCCGCAAAGCCGTGCCGGGCGAATTCCAGCCGCGCCGCGGTGAGCAGCTTGTTGCGGGTGGCGACGGGATCACGGCGCTGCGGCACGGTGTCGCCAGATCGTTTTGCAGGCATTTCCAACCAAACAGTTGACAAGTTGAGGGCGGGCTTGTTGCATTGGTATCCTCACATGGCGAGAGCGACAAGCCGGGTCGCGGCAATGAGGAGAGGTGCGATGAAGCATTTGCAGGCGGCGGGCTCTGCCCTGGTATTGGCGCTGACGCTCGGTGTGTCGGCGATGCCTGCGCGCGCGGGCGAGGCGGTCAATCTGATCCTGAACTGGACGCCGACGGCCGATCACTCGCCGTATTATTACGCCAAGGCTCAAGGCTGGTACGAGAAGGCGGGCATCGACCTGACGATCGAGACCGGCAAAGGCTCCGGCGTCTCCGCCGCCAAGGTCGGCTCCGGCGGCTCGCCTTTCGGCGTCGCCGATCTCGCCACCATGCTGGTGGCCAAGAGCAAGGGCGCCGACACGGTTGCGGTGATGAGCGTCTATGCCAATACCGGCCAGACCTTCTACTGGCTGAAGAGCTACGGCGTGAACGGTGTGAAGGACTTTGCCGGGCACAAGATCGGCAACCCGCCTGGGGATGCCTCGCGCGTGATGTGGCCGGCCTTCGCCAAGGCCGCAGGTCTGGCGCCCGATTCTGTCGGCTTCGTCAATGTCGGGCCGACCGCGAAGATCGCGGCGCTGAAGAGCCACACCGTCGACATCATCAGCGACTTCTACAACGAGCACGATCTGAAAGTGATCGAGTTCGGACCCGATCTCGGCTACATCAACTGGAAGGACATCGGGCTCAATCCCTATGGCAATTCGCTGATCGTCAACGGCGCTTATCTGCAGAAGAATCCCAAGGTGGTCGAGGAGTTCGTGCGCGTCACGCAGAAGGCCTTTGCGGCTTGCGTCGCCGACGTCACGCCATGCCTGAAGGCGCTGCTCGATCAGGTCTCCGGTCTCGACAGGGAGAACCAGGAGCGCCAGTGGGAACGCATCAAGTCCCTGATGACCGACGAATTCACGACGACGAAGTCGCTCGGCTGGATCGACGGCGAGCGGATGAAGAAGGACTACGAGCTGGTCCAAACCTATCTCGGTATGGAGAAGCCGTTCGACGTGTCGACGGCGTTCACGACCAAGATGCTCGATCCCTCCATCAAGATGGATGCCAGCAAGGTGAAGAAGTAAGGGCTCTCCCGACATGCCGCGGGCATGCCCCCGTGAAGGCGGGGCGTCCAATACGCCGCGGCCTATCCAGCATCCACAACCATCTCAAGTACTGGATCACCTGCCGTCGCGGGTGATGACAGCGGTGTGCTGGACGAGAGCGCCCGCGCGACGCGCGGCCGCTAGCCCAACGGATTCCACGTGACCCCGCGGGGAAATTAACCGGCCATTAACCATATCCGCCGCATCGTTAACCATTCAATAATTGGGAACGAGTCGGCCGATATGGAGGCTGCAGTAAAAACTCAACGCCAAATGGTGCGCCTGCGGGGGCGCTCCTATGTGGCCTTCGTGTTCGTGCCGACCGTTCCGATCCTGGACTGGCTCCAGGAGATCGATGCGACGATCGCCCGCTCGCCGGGCTTCTTTGCCGGCCGGCCCGTGGTGATCGACCTGTCCTCGGTCGATCTGAGCCAAGCCGGCATCGGCCATCTCTTGACCAGCCTGCAGGACCGCAACATCCGCGTGCTCGGCATTGAAGGCGTGGAAGAGGCAAGGCTGACCCCGACGATGCCACCGCTGCTCTCGGGCGGACGCAGCTGTGTGGTCGAGCCGAACGCGCCCAAGAAGACCGAGACGAAGGCCGAGACCAAGCCGACCTCGCTGCTGCTCGAGGCTCCCGTGCGCTCGGGCCAGACCGTGATCTTCCCCGAAGGCGACATCACCATTCTCGGCTCCGTCGGCTCCGGCGCCGAGGTCGTCGCCGGCGGCTCCATTCACATTTACGGCGCGTTGCGCGGCCGCGCCATGGCCGGGGTCAACGGTCACACCAGCGCGCGCATCTACTGCCAGAAGATCGAAGCCGAACTGCTTGCAATCGATGGGTTTTATCAGACTGCCGACGACATCGACGCCGCCCTGCGCGGCCAGCCTGCCCAAGCCTTTCTGCAAGGCAACACCATGCGAATTACCGCGCTGAACTGACCAGAGGAGATTTTTGAAATGGCTAAGGTACTGGTCGTGACATCAGGCAAGGGCGGGGTCGGCAAGACCACGACCACTGCCGCACTGGGGGCCGCGCTCGCGCAGCGCGGCGACAAGGTCGTCGTCGTCGATTTCGACGTCGGCCTGCGCAATCTCGACCTCGTAATGGGCGCCGAACGCCGCGTGGTGTTCGACCTCATCAACGTAGTGCAGGGCGTAGCCAAGCTGCCCCAGGCGCTAATCAAAGACAAGCGGCTGGAGAATCTCTGGCTGCTGCCGGCCTCGCAAACCCGCGACAAGGATGCGCTGACGGAGGAGGGCGTGGGCAAGGTCATCGCCGATCTGCGCAGCCGGTTCGACTGGGTGATCTGCGATAGCCCGGCCGGCATCGAGCGCGGCGCCTCGATGGCCATGCGCTTTGCCGACGAGGCCGTGATCGTCACCAATCCGGAAGTCTCCTCGGTACGCGATTCCGATCGCATCATCGGCATGCTCGATTCCAAGACGGTGCGGGCCGAGAAGGGCGAGCGCGTCGAGAAGCACGTTCTCATCACCCGCTACGATCCCTCCCGCGCCGCGCGCGGCGAGATGCTGACCATCGACGACATTCTCGAGATCCTCGCCACGCCTTTGCTCGGCATCATCCCCGAGAGCCAGGACGTGTTGCGCGCCTCGAACGTCGGTACCCCCGTGACGCTGTCGAACGCGGACGGCGCACCGGCGCGGGCCTATAGCGACGCGGCGCGGCGGCTGTGCGGCGATACCGTGCCGATGCAGGTTCCGACCGAGCGCAAGGGCTTCATGGATCGTCTGCTGCGACGGAGGGCTGCATGAGCATGGGTCTGCTCCGGCTTCTGCGCGGCAACAAGGCCTCGTCTGCTCCCGTCGCTCGCGAACGGTTGCAGATCCTGCTCGCGCATGAACGAGGGATGCGTGGCCAGCCCGATCTGCTCGGGGTGCTGCGTGAGGAAATACTCGCCGTCGTGTCCAAGCACGTCAAGCTGGACCCGACCAAGGTCATCGTCCGGCTCGAGCGCGGCGACGATGTGTCGACCCTAGAGGTCGATATCGAGGTGCCCAACGATTTCGAGCGCAAGCGCGTGGCGGTCGCGTAGGGGACGCGGCAAGCGACTTTCATTGGGGTGGGTGAGAAGGCGGTCCGCCGGGCATGGCGGGCCGCCTTTGTCGCGAGGTAAGCGGAACGGGTCGCATGGCGAGATCGTTGTGGGAGACCCGCGGAGCGCCGCCGAGCCGGGCGCCGCGGTTTCCTTCAAACGGAGAGCGCCCATGATGTCCGAGCTCCAGGTCCACACCGTCGCGCGGCAGATGCTGGAACAGCATGGATTCGCTGCGATTGCGAAGGCCGCCGAGCAGGCGCAGGCCTGCGAGGGCCGCGGCGAGGCCGAAGAGGCCAAAGAATGGCGTCACATCGCCGATGCCATGAAGATCATGCGCGGTCCGCACCAGAGCTGACGACTTAAGCGCGGGCGTACTCAACGCTCGCCGCGATCGGTGGCTTGCGTTGAACGTCGATTCTGCGTCTGGGGCTGCGCCCGCTCGCCTGTGGCTTTGCAGGGAAGGGGTTCCCACGAGCCGTCCGGCGCCTGCTGATAGGCAGTACAGGGCGACGAAGTGGATTTTTCCTCGCTTCTCTGGGCGTCGGAATTCTTCGCCAGCACGGGCGCAGTCAGCACCGTGGCGGCCGCAATCGCGCCGGCGAAAACGAAATGGATATTCCGCATCAGGGCTCTCCGGTTCGAATTCGAAGAGGCCGCATGCTGTGGAGAATTGTGACGATTTTTGGTCGGGAGCGTCGGCTGTTGGCAGCGTGCTTAACGCTGCAACAGCCGCCTCGTTAGCCGCCCTTGCTGCGGATCAATCCGGCGAGGTTGGTCTTCTGGGCCTCGCACCAGCCGGGCATGCCGAGGCGGCGCTGGTCCATGTCGGTCGCCTGGGTGGCGACTGCGACCTCCGCCATCAAATCGTCGTCCTGCTTCTCGCCCATCTTGCCGCCGGTGTGCATCCAGGCGATCGCCTTGCGCACCTTCTCGGTGGTGCCGTCAGGCAGGTGCATCTGCTGCGCCTTCTGCACGAGGTCCTGATAAACGAGATCCGTGTTGGGGCACTCGACCTTGGCGGCGAAGGCCTGCAACACCATCGTCACATAGGTCGACCGCGGCGGCGCGTCGGCCGCCTGCGCCGGCGCGGCCAGCAGCAACAAGCCCGTCATCAGAAAACCGGTGCGCATCCTTGGTCTCTCCTCCGTTTTTTTGAGAGGCTAGCGTCCGCCGCGCTGCTCCGCAATGGTGCCGGGAGGCCATTGTCGTTCCTCGGCGCGGCGCGCTAGATTGTGTCCGCCGGCCCCGGAACGCAACATGAGCCTGTTCAGCACGCCATTCGACCCCGCACGCGACATCGCGCTCGTCACCGGCGCCGGCAACGGCATCGGCCGCGCGATCGCGCAGGCTCTGGTCGGCGAGGGCGTCCGGACCGTGTTTGCCGATATCAATGCCGAGCGGGTGAGGGTCGCGATCAGCGCGAGCAAGAGACCCGAACTGGCGGTGCCCTGGATCGGCGATCTCGCCAGGCTCGAGGCATGCGATGAGCTGCTGGCCGCCGCGCAGACAGCGCTCGGGGACATCACGCATTTCGTCCACAGCGCGTCTCCGCCCCGGCGAGAGGCGGACCATGCGCTCGCGGTCGATCGCCAAACCTGGCAGCAGATGCATGCCGTCAATCTCGATGCCGGCTTCCATCTGGCGCGCGAGATCGCGACACGGCTGATCGCGGCGAAGCGGCCGGGCTCGTTCCTGTTTCTCACCTCGCTGCATGCCGGCACGCCGCGCAACCTGCCGCACTATTCGACGGCGAAGGCGGCAATGGCGATGCTGGTGAAGGAGCTCGCCAAGACGTTTGGCCGCCACGACATCCGTGTCAACGCACTGGTGCCCGGCGCGATCGCAGCCGGCGGATTCGTCGCGGATGCCGCGCTGGCGCGGCACATTCCGCTCGGGCGCCTCGGCGAGGCCGATGACCTCGCCCCGATGGCGCTGACCGTCTTGTCGAACAAGCTGTCCGGTTACGTCACTGGCGCAGCCTTCGTCGTCGACGGCGGATTGTCGCTGACGAACTGGTTCGAAGCGCCAGTGGTTGACGTATAGCTAGCGCTGCCACGCAGGGACGGGATCGAGCGGCGTGCGATAGACCTCGTTGTGATCGCGGTCCGTGACGCGCACCGAGCAACCCTTCTGCTGGAGCTCCGGCTTCACCTGGGACAGCTCGGTCGCCAATTGATCGGCCCGATCGGAGGCGACCTCGATGTCTTCGAGGATGATTCCACCCTGGTTCTTGAACTCTTCACCAACCACAAGATCGAAGGAGTAGTAAGGCATCCGAATTCCCCGGTGTGACGACCCAAGTTTGAAAAACGAGTCTTCAACGGAAAGTCTCGACACACCCGGCATGGTACCACTGAGTCGATCGTTTCGAATGAACCGGCCGCGCAATCTCTGTGCTTATGGCGCAGAAATGATGTGCAGCAAGCGGGCCCGTTAAGAATTTATTAAATATGCGGCGTGATCATAAAGCATGGAATTGCAACAGAACCGGGCTCCGGGAACCGGCAGTTGCAAGAGAAGGCCGCCGGCATAGATCCCGACGGCCTTTTCTCTTCGGAAGACACGCAAAGCATCGCTTCCCGTAATCGTCCGGACTCAACGCATTACATCGACTCGGACAGCGTAGGCGACGTTGCGACGCTGGTGTCGCGCTAGCGCAGCGGCATTGGCGGACGCACGACAGGTCCATCGTCATCGGCTACGGCTTGCGACGTCGCAACCGGCGGCGGGACCGCCGCAGCCTGCGATGGCGGCGGAGGTGCAAGCGGTGCTGGCGTATAGGCCGGCATGTAGGTCTGGCTTACGGCCGGCTTGGGCTTGCGAACTGGCGGCATCGCAGGCCGCGGCGGCAGCGCAGAGGTGCGCGCGCGCGGATCGGCCGGCTTGGTCTCAACAGCCACCGGCCTGGGCGCAGGCGGCTTCGCCATCTCGCGCGCCATCTGCTCCTGTCCGGCCTTCAGCTCGGCGATGTTGGCCTTGAGCTGCTCGATCTGCTGCGCCATCGCGGCGAGATCGTTCGTCATCGACTGCATCGATTGCGCGGTATCGGGCTGCGCTGTCGCGGGCGCGGCGGCAAGCTGGGTTGCAGGCGGCGTTGCAGATTGCTCCGCCGTTTGTTCGGCTGCCGCTGGTGCTGCGGGCGGGGCGGCTTGCGCCGCGGCGACGGGCGTCGTCTGCGACGTCGAAGACATCAGCGACGTCGAAGGCATCAGCGACGCCAATACCGGCGTCCATTCGGCGAACATTTGCTTTGCTGTGTCGCCATGCTTCTCCCAGCCAATCGCGGCAGCCGCGCTGCCGCCGGCGAACAGGAACGTGACGAACGCACCGCGCAGCCACTTGCCAACCGCGGATCGCTTCCGATGGCCGGCACCATCGCTGGCCGTCACGCGAACCGCCGTGTCGACCGAAGGTGCCGCGGCGGGTTTTCCGTAGACGACGTTGATGGTGGGCTCCGGCGCACGCGCCGGACTCGGAGCGAACTTCGGCTCCGGACGGGGCGCGGTCTCCGGCGCCAGCGCCGGTGCCGCGCTCCCCGGGCGCGAGGCCAGCACGATCTCGGGAGAAATCTGAACCGAGTCGTGCGGATCGTTGTCCTTGACCGTGTCCTTCACGATCTCATCGACGATTTGCTTGCTGTTCAGCGTCGCCAGCATCGCAGCTCCTTTGAAGCCCAGATGTTTAAAGCCTTGGTCGTCCGCATTGGCGCGAGCCGATCATCTGTTGTGGTGGGCCCATCCCAAGTCCCGGGGAGCACGAGTCCAGCCGGGTTTGACCAAAGCAAGGCAAGGAGATGGAGATGATGCGACGCTCTCCTGCCGTTTGTGGTGATGGAACCCGCCTTGTCGAACACGTGTAATTGTTCCGCGCTTGCCTTGTTTTTTGCACGATTTTGACAGCATGTAGTGGCGCTGGGGGTGCTATCCGCTATCGGGGGCCGGCGGTGCCAAGATCTTTAATCATTCTATTCGTTGCTGCTCTGCTGCCGCTCGGCGGTTGCATGCAGACGACTCTCTCTCCGTCGACCGACGCGAGCATGACACCGCGCGACCGGCAGCTGCTCGCGCATGCGCCTTACGCGAGGGCGAACGTGCCCGAGCAATATTTGCGCCACATCGTCGATTACCATCGCAAGGAGCAACCAGGGACCATCCTGGTCGATACCGATGCGCGCTATTTGTATTTCGTGCTGCCCGAGGGCAAGGCGATCCGCTACGGCGTCGCGGTCGGCGAGGAAGCCATGGCGTTCTCAGGCGTCGCCCGCGTCGGCCGCCTGGCAGAATGGCCGGACTGGGTTCCGACGGCGGACATCCAGGCCCGGCTCGGGCCATATCCGGCGCGCGTTCCCGGTGGCCCGGCCAATCCGCTGGGGGCCCGGGGAATCTACCTCTATGTCGGCAACAAGGACACGCTCTACCGCATCCACGGTACCAATCAGCCCGAATATATCGGGCAGGCGATCTCTTCAGGTTGCATCCGGATGCGCAACGAGGACGTCATCGATCTCTATGACCGGGTGAAGCTCAATTCGACGGTCGTGGTGCTGCCGCCGGGGCAGAACGCGCAGGCCGAGACGGGCACGCGCTGGCGCAGCTGAGGGCTGAGCGATCGGCCGCTTCTGTCGCTCATGATCATTGATCATTGCCAGCAATCGGCGACATGGGTCGTCCCGCGCCGTCTTATTCCGGCCTGGCGATCCGCCATTGCAGCGTCGTGGCATTGCCGTTGGCATCGCCCGGCGCCTTGTCGGCGGGCGAGGTGTAGAGCGGGCGATAACGGTAGGCCCACATCTTGCTGCCGTCGTTGCGGTTGATCACGGTGAAATCGCCGACAGCCTTGGCGTCGGCGGTCGCGGCGAGCGGGACCCAGCTCTCGGTGCACTTGCCGTTGCAGTTCGATGTCTTTCCGGTGGTGTCGCGCTCGTAATAGTAGAGCGTCATGCCTTTGAGATCGACCAGCTTGGGACCCTGCTTGGTCAGGACCACCTTCGCCGGCGCGATCGTCGCCTCAGGTTTCGGCGGAGGCGGAGATTCGCCGCCGCCATGGCCGTTTGCGAGCGCATGACCTGCCGAGAGCGCGATCGCCGCGGCCGCAACAACGAACCTGAACATCCGAAACCCCCGAGCCGCAAAGTTAACCGCGCGTTAAACGCCGAACGGGCCGACCGTAGCAGCCGAACGTTAGTTCCAGGTTTCGCGGCGCTGCGACAATGCGTACAAAACGACGGGCCTATGCCGGCACTTCGCGCAGCGGCGCGCGACTGAGCTCGTTGCCGGCGGCAATCGCCTTGCGCAAGAGCCGCATCAGCTCCTCGCCTTCCTTCGCGCTGAGGCCGCGCAGCATGATGCGCTGCGCAGACTCGACGGCGGGCGTGATCTTGCGCAGCGTGCGCCGGCCTTCGTCGGTGATCTCGAGCTCGCGCGCGCGGCGGTCGCGGCTGGAGGGGCGGCGCTCGGCAAGGCCCTTCTGCACCAGGCGATCGATTACGCCGGTGATGGTGGTGCGGTCATAGGCGATCAATCCCGCGAGCGTCACCTGATCGAGCCCCGGATTGGCCTTGATGGTCGCGAGCGCGGCATATTGCACCGGCGTGAGATCGAAACCGGCATCTGCGACTTCAGCCAGGAATACCGCGACCGCGATCTGCTGGAACCGGCGCGCCAGATGCCCGGGCATGTCGTTGTTGTCTTTCACTGGATTCTCCGTTTGGGCAGGGACGGGCCGGTCGTTGACAAGTATACTGATAGTCAGCATACTGAGCAATATCCAAAGAAGTTGGCGGGAGAGGTGCTCATGCAATTCCATCTGAATGGATTTCAGCCGGGCGATCCCGAGATTGCCGATCCCGCCGACCGCGTTCAAGCCTCGGGTGCAGCGGGCGCGGTGCCTGAAGAGGTCGATGTCCTCATCGTCGGCTGCGGACCCGCCGGCCTCACGCTCGCCGCCCAGCTCGCGCAATTCCCTGATATCAAGACCTGCATCGTCGAGCAGAAAGCAGGCCGCCTGCTGGTCGGCCAGGCCGACGGCATCGCCTGTCGCACCATGGAGATGTTTCACGCCTTTGGTTTCAGCGCGCGCGTGCTGAAGGAGGCCTATTGGGTCAACGAGACGACGTTCTGGAAGCCAGACGAGCGGCAGCCCAAGACGATCGTCCGCAGCGGTCGGGTCCAGGACGTCGAGGACGGGCTGTCGGAATTCCCGCACGTCATCCTCAACCAGGCCCGCATCCATGATGGCTTTCTCGACGTCATGCGGAAATCGCCGGCCAAGCTCGAGCCGTATTACAGCCGGCGCGTGCTCGATCTCGATGTCGATCCGACCGCTGCTGCCGCCGATCATGCCGTGACGGTGCGGCTCGCCCGCGTCGATGCCGGAAGCGAGGGCAAGATCGAAACGATCAAGGCGCGCTATGTCGTCGGCTGCGATGGCGCGCGCAGCACGGTACGAAAGTCGATCGGCCGGGAGCTGCACGGCGATTCCGCCAATCACGCTTGGGGCGTGATGGACGTGCTGGCGGTGACAGATTTCCCGGATATCCGTTTCAAGTCGCTGATCCAGTCGGCGAAGGACGGCAGCTTGCTGATCATCCCGCGTGAAGGCGGTTACATGGTCCGCCTCTATGTCGAGCTCGCCAAGCTCGAGATCGGCGAGCGCGTCGCCAATCGCAACATCAGTGCCGACGACGTCATCGCCAAGGCGCAGCGGATCTTGAGGCCGCATACGCTCGAGGTGAAGGAGATCGCCTGGTGGTCGGTCTACGAGATCGGCCAGCGCCTCACCGACAAGTTCGATGACGTGCCGGACGCCGAGATCGAAACCCGCCAGCCGCGTATCTTCATCGCCGGCGATGCCTGCCATACCCACAGCCCGAAAGCGGGGCAGGGCATGAACGTCTCGATGCAGGACGCCTTCAATCTCGGCTGGAAGCTCGCCGCCGTCCTGCGCGGGCAGTGCGCCCCAGGCCTGCTGCATTCCTATTCGGCCGAGCGCCAGGCGGTTGCCAAGGAGCTGATCGACTTCGATCGTGAATGGGCAGGGATTCTCGCCTCCGCCGCGAAGGCCGGCGGTGCCGATGCGGCGAGGACGCAGGACTATTTCGTCCGGCACGGCCGTTACACGGCCGGGACCGCGACGCATTACCGTCCCTCGCTTCTCACCGGCACGGCAGCACATCAGCATCTCGCGGCAGGTCTCGTGATCGGCAAGCGCTTCCACTCCGCGCCGGTGATCCGGCTGGCGGACGCCAAGCCGGTGCATCTCGGTCATGCGGCGCGGGCCGACGGCCGCTTCCGCATCTACGCGTTTTCGCCTGCGGAAGATCCCGCCGCAGCGGGATCGGCCATTCGCGCCCTGTGCAAGTTCCTCGCCGAAGCAAGGGAGTCGCCGATCAGGCGATACACGCGGGTCGGCGCCGACATCGACAGCGTGATCGACCTGCGCGCTATCTTCCAGCAAGGTCATCGCGAGCTTGCCGTCGAGGCGATGCCGCCGCTGTTGCTCCCGCGCAAAGGCCGCTACGGCTTGATCGACTACGAGAAGATGTTCTGTCCCGACCTCAAGAGCGGCAACGACGTCTTCGCCATGCGCGGCATCGACCGGAAAGCCGGCTGCATGGTCGTGGTGCGGCCGGACCAGTACGTCGCGAATGTGCTGCCGCTCGACGGCTTTGCTGCGCTCGCGTCGTACTTCGACGCCGTCATGTTGCCAGCGAATTGACGGTCCGGCTGCGCGCCCGGGTGCTTTGGCGATGAACGGCGAGTGAATATTGAACCGCGCGCGGTGTGCATTTCGATCTTTCGACGCGTGCGACCACCGTACGCGGAACGCCCGTTCCGCTTGCGCGTTCCGACTGGCAGAGGAGGAACACGCCATGAGACTCAAAAGCGTTTTGCTTGCCGCATTGCTGCTTGCCCCGACGGCCGCGCTGGCCGCGCCGGGCATCGTCACCGTCTCGACCGGCCTGCGTGCCGGACCGGGCACGGGCTTTCCCCTGGTCGACCGCATCCCCGGTGGTGCCCGCGTCAACATCCATGGCTGCCTGCGCGGCAATGCCTGGTGCGACGTGAGCTTCTCCGACGATCGCGGCTGGGTATCGTCGCAATATCTCGAATACCTCTATCGCAGCCACTACGTCTATCTCCCCGATTATGTCGAGGAGATCGACGTGCCCGTCGTCCCCTTCGTGTTGACCTCGTATTGGTCGAACTACTATGCGGGACGTCCCTGGTATCGCCGCCACGCCTATTGGAATAATTACTGGACTTCGCATCAGCGTTTCGCGACGCGGATGACGCTTGATCCACGTGCGGCTCGTATCGGCCGCGCGGCAACGCGCGATGCGGCGGTCGCACTCGAGCGCAGCGGCGTGCACGCCAGGGGCAATGTCGCGGCCACCGCACGGGATGCCGTGGTCGGGCGGCCCAATGCGCTCGCCAAGCGCGACGCCGCGGTTACGATCGACCGAACCCGCGCCGCGCGGAATGAGCGCATCGCGAATGAGCGAACCGCCGTGCAGGGCCGCAGTCCGCGCGACGCGCAGGCGCGCATGATGCACGACCATGCTGCGAGCCGTGCTGCCGTGCGCGCGCAGCCGATGACGCGCGCCCATGAAGTGCCGCGCGTGTCGGCCGCGCCTGCAGCCCGGCCGGCGATGCCGCACGTCGCCCAGCCGAACGTCGGCCATGGCACGCCGATGAATGCCCGAGCGCAGATGCCGGCGCCGCGCGCGGCGGCACCCGCGATGCCGCACCCCGGCGGCGGCGCTCCGCACATCAATGCGGCGCCGCGTGGTGGCCCCCAAGCGGGCGGCCCAGGTGGCGGCCATCAGAAGCACTGACGTTGCTTAGGAAAGCCCGGCCCTTGCGCCGGGCTTTCTGCTTGTCGGACCCAGGTTCTCTGCGCATACAATTTAAGGAAGTTTTTCGCGAGCAGATTTCATCGATCGTAATATGTGTACTCAAAGCTGTAAGCATCCACTCGGGGCAGCGGGGCACGGGAGGATGACGATGAGACAGAGTCAGGCGGAGACGCGCCGCCAAAATGTCGCGAAGCGGTCGATGACCAAGGAGGCCAAGCAGCTGTCCAGCCTGATTGCCGGACTGCGCAAATCCCTCGAAGCGATCCACAAGGAACGGGCGAGCGCAAAGCTCACCGGCGCCGAGATGGGCATGCTCGACGAGCGCCGCAACAATCTGCAGCTCACGATCGCAGCCCTCGACGATCGCCTGTCGGCGGTGCAGGGGCTGATCAATCTCGGCCGGCCGCACATCATCAGGGTGCACTAGCGACGCTCGCGCAGGCGCTATCGGTTCCGTAGCAGTCGTGACGGCGCCGGGGGCCGATTCGGCACCATGTGACGACGCGCCTGCGGCGCTGCACGCTTGGCGGCAAGCAAACCCGCACAGCAGAGGCGCGTCCCTGATGCGGCGCGCGCTCATCCGGTTACCGGGCTGTGAGCGCGCCGGCGCCGTACTGCCCGCGGATGGCACCAAATTGCCACGCTCCTGGCGAATTGCCGCCAAAGCCCGCTGCCACGAGAGGGGCGGGGTGCGGGGCAACGCCAGGGGATATGCATTGGCCTACAAAATGGTCGCAGAACGCGACAACGAGAAGTATAGCTTCGCCCGCGAGAGCCGGCTGCTCATCGTGGCCAAGGCCAGGGTGTGGGCCAGCGAGGGGTGGCAGGTCGTCATCACCGATCAGGACGGCAAGGCCTATGCGCCGCCCGAATTCGATCAGCTGTCGGCGGCGTGACCGCAAGGCGGTCCAAGGGACAATGTTGATTTCGCTGTTTCGACCGGGGCGCGGCTTGATCGCGCCCTTGATTACTCTTGCCGCGGGCGCCGTCCTGACGGCGACGGTTGCAGCCGCGCAGAACCTTGACGCCGGCAAGTCGCCCGCAAGGCTCTTTGCCGACGGTTGCGCCAGTTGTCACCGCACCCCACGGGGCCTTGCCAAGGGACGCTTCAGCCTGACGCTGTCCTGGTTCTTGAAAGACCACTACGCAACCAGTTCCGATTCCGCCAAGGCGCTCGCCGCCTATCTGGAGTCGGTCGATGGGCCGCCACCCCGTAGTGCGGCCAAGCCTGGCGCAAAACCGCCGCGATCCGCGCAGCGTCCGCCCAAACCGGTGCGGGGCCAGTAGCGCGCACCGGGACTGCCGCGTCAATGCACCGTCGTCTCCGAGAACAGGTTGATCACCACGACCCCGGACACGATCAAGGCGATGCCGACGAAGGCGGCGCCGTCGAGCATCTGGCGGAATAGCACGAAGGAGACCGTGGCGGTCAGGATGATGCCGACGCCGCCCCAGATCGCATAGGCGATGCTCAGGGGGATGATGCGGATTGCCGCCGACAGCGCATAGAACGAGGCGACATAGAACAGCACCATCGCCAAGGTCGGCCAGGGCCGCTTGAACTGAGCGGATTGCTGCAGGAAGGCGGACGCCGTGACTTCGAACACGATGGCAAGTGCGAGCGCCGCGTAAGCATTGAAGGCGGAGGTCATGAGCCTCTCGGCGTAAGAAGATTCTGCGCGGTATACGTCGAGCCCCTGGAACGGGCTTTTGCCGTGAGCAGGTAACACGTGTGAGTGACGAACCTGCGACACCGATTGGAATGCGGACACGACGGTGACGCCGCCGAGGCAACGAAGCCGCCGCGCGTTCCATCGCGTGGCGGCTCGAGATGCCGCGGTGCGTCGACACCGCGTCAGTTGATCCGCACCGACAGTTCGACGTCTTCGACAAAGGCCGTGGACATGTAGCCGTTTCCCGGCTTGCGCATACGCGCCAGATAGTCGGGGCTGTCGTCGGCGTTATCGGCGACGATGATCGCGCCCGGCCTGAGATGGCGTTCGAGCAGATCCAGAATATCCGAGTAGAGCGCCTTGGCACCATCGAGCAGCACGAGGTCGATCGTATCGGGCAGATCGGCACTGAGGGTCTTCAGCGCATCGCCTTCGCGGATTTCCACGAGGTCGATCACACCGCCGGCCGACAGGTTGTCCCGCGCCCGCGCTGCCTTAGACGGCTCGAACTCACTGGTGATGAGGCGGCCGCCGCCATTGTCACGCAGAGCTGCAGCAAGATGCAGGGTCGAGATGCCGAACGAGGTGCCGAACTCGACGATCGCCTTGGCGCGGGAGCTGCGGGCCAGCATGTAGAGCAGGCTGCCGGTCTCGCGCGAGACCGCGAGCGGAGCGTCCCTCAGGCGTCCATAGAGATCGCGGTAAGCGGTCTTGCTGCGCATCATCCGTGCCCGGTCGGCATCGGACAAGTCGGCGATAGCGGCCAGCGTTGCGCTGCTTGCAGCTTCGGCCTCGTCGAACAGTCGATCCAGCAGCGGCGTAAGCGATGTGATGGTTGGGGTGGTCATTTGGCGTCTCCAGGGTTCGCAGCGAAGCGCGTGCTTGCGCGGAGACTGAAATACGACTAATTCGTCGCATTTCCTATTCGCATTGCTCGCAGGCATCATGGCCGACCGTCGAAGCCGTTCAATTTCCTCGCGAAAACAGCCGCAACAGGCCCGCTCCACCGGGCTGGTGGCGGCCATCCTGGATGCCGCTGTTCAGGTCTTGGCGAAGGAGGGGGCGCAGCGTTTCACGACGGCGAGGGTGGCGGACCGGGCCGGGGTGAGCGTTGGATCGCTCTACCAATATTTTCCGAACAAGGCGGCGATCCTGTTCCGCCTCCAGAGCGACGAGTGGCGGCGCACCAGCGAGCTCCTGCGCGGCATCCTGGCGAACCGGGCGACGCCCCCGCTGGCGCGGCTGCGCGCATTGGTCCATGCCTTCATCCGCTCCGAATGCGAGGAGGCTGCGATTCGCGTCGCGCTCAGCGATGCCGCACCGCTCTATCGCGACGCGCCGGAGGCGCAGGATGCGCGGGCGGCCGGCGAGGGCATCGTCGCCGCCTTCATGCGGGAGGCGCTGCCCAAAGCCTCGGATGCGACGCGCACCCTCGCCGGCGAGCTGATCACGACGACGCTCAGCGAGGTCGGCAAAAGTTTTTCGGAAGAGACACGGAGCGAGGCGGAGATCGCAGCCTATGCTGATGCCATGGCCGACATGTTCTGCGCCTATCTTAGAAGGCTGGCGCGGCGCTGAGGCATTGCCCGCACGTGCTGCCGCAATCCTGTAGCTAGGATGGAGGTGCGCTCTATTTCGGCTATGATTGCTGCACTTGCCTCGCGTAGCATTTGCCCCTACGGACCTCTGATGCTCGTCATCTCCATTCAAAGTCAGGTGGTCCACGGCCACGTCGGCAACAGCGCGGCTGCCTACGCCGTGCAGGCGGAAGGTGTGAATGTCGCGGCGGTGCCGACGACGCTGCTGTCGAACCATCCACGCTATCCGAGCCTGCGCGGGCGGGTGCTGGAGACCGAGCTGGTGGCCGATCTTCTCAGGGGCGTAGAAGAGCGCGATCTCGTCGACGAGGCGGCCGTGGTCGTCACTGGCTATCTCGGCTCGCCCGGTAATGCCGCCGTCGTTGCCGAGTTCGTCGAGCGGGCCTTGGTGCGCAATTCGAAGCTCGTCTATCTCTGTGATCCCGTGATCGGAGACGATGGTCGCGTCTATGTCGCCGATGGAATTCTGGACGTGCTCCGGCGCCGGCTGCTGCCGGCCGCGAACCTGACCACGCCAAACCGGTTCGAGCTCGAGCTGCTTGCGGGCATCACGATTGCCGATGCGCAGGACCTGCGCGCGGCCTGCGCGGCACTCGCGGGGCAGGCCCGCCTCGACGTCGTCGCTACCGGCTGCACGCTCGCGGACACGCCCGAAGGACAGTTGGAGACGATCCTCTGCGCCGACGGCCATTTGTCGCGCTTTGCCACGCTGCGTCTGCCGATCCGGCCCTATGGCACGGGCGACCTTCTCACCGGCCTGATCGCGGCGCATCTCGCCAAGGGTTTGGCGAGGGAGGTCGCAGTGCGGCTGGCGGTCGAAACCATCTTTGCGGTGCTGGTGCGCACGCAGGAGGCCGGCACAGCCGAGATGCGTCTCGTGCCGCTGCCGACGCCGGCCCGCAAGCCGTAGCTTCAGGTCGCGCGTTTGCCGGCCGATTGCGCCGCCCTCTGCGACTTTGCCGGGCTCTTCTGCTCACGCATGGCCTGTGATTTGGGCGGCTTTGCGTGGGCCGCAGCGCGCACCTTTCTCGGCTTGGCGTTGGCAGCTTCCTTGCGCTCCGCCGTGCCCCGGCGCGAGATGTATTCCTGGCCGTCGATCGGGCCGACATGCGGCGGATCGCGGCCGAGATAGGGCCGGCCGATGCCGAATGCCTTGCCGTTGGCGTCGACCCACTTCCACAGGATTTCAGTCGAGACCCAGCGTTGCGCGCGATTGCTACCCTGGGTGCTGACGATGTCGGCGGCCATGCCGTGCCCATAACCGCCACGCGTGCTGCCGCCGTGATAGGAGCGGTCGGAGGCGGCCTTCAGGCCGCTCGCGATCGACTGGCGATAATCGTCACGGAACGCGCTGGTGATGCCCGGCGAGAGGCCGGCGGCTTCGGCGGCGAGCAGCGTGCGAAACAGCTTTCGCTTGAAGCTCTTGTCCATGCCGCCGATGACGTAGTCCATCATCGACATGCCGGCATGCTCAGCCGCCTTGGGATCCTTCCAGCCGAAATCCTCGTCGACCAGCTTGGTGAAGCTGCGCATCACGGTCACCGTCTTGCCCTTGCGCTTGACGGTGACGGCGCGGCGTTCCTGCACCTTGATTGAATCCTCCTTAGGCGTGCGCTGGTAGAGCGCCCAGAGATAGCGATCGATGCAGGCGTCCACGACGAAGCATTCGTCGAGCACGGCGACGGTGTCTGCGGGTGGCGACGTCTTGCTTGCAACGGGGGCGGATCCGCTCGCGATCGTGGCGGGGGACAGTGCGTCCGTGGCCACGATCTCGGTGGGATCGGCGGATGCGAGTTTGAAGGGCTCTGGCGCTGGCGCAGGCGGAGCCTCGCTGACGCTCGGTGCTGGTTCGGGCGAAATCTGAGGCGCGGGCGGCTCCGGCGACAATATCAACGCGGGATCGGCCGACGCGAGCTGGACGGCGGGGGCAGGTACCTCCGCCTCCGGCGCGGCTGCCGCTTCGACAGTTACGAGGCTCGCCGCAGCCGCCGCAATGTCGGCGGTCAAGGCGACACCGTCCTCGATGGTCGCAGCGCGTGGGACGTCGGCAAGGTCGAGGCGACCGAGATCCTTCGCGCGCGAGACGGCAGCCGCATTGGCGCCGCTGTTCTCGATAAGGGCTGGCGCGTAGGCCGACAGGGAGAGCAGCAGCCAGGCAGCGAGAACGGCCGAGGGGCATGAGACCGCCACAAGAAGAGACTGCCGATCATTCATGATCCCTGCCTCCAAACGTTCTGTTCGAACCAGTCTTGTTCGAACAGTCATGATGCAAACAGACTTGATGCAAACAGTCTTGCACGGAAAGGCACGCAGCGCGTCAATTGTTCGGAAGAGGGTGTGGCGGCGCAATGGCGTAAATCAACGAAAACGGGCTTTTCGAAGAGGTGTTGCGAAGTTGCAACGCGGGTTCCATGGCGGCCCCATGTGCGGCTGCGCCGGAATGCCTGCAACCAGCCGGTTTGTCGTCAAATTGAGCGATCCGAATTTACTCAATCTTCGATTGCCACAACGCACTTTTCGCGCTCGCAATTTCTGGTAGAGACAGAAAGGCACGTCAGTGAAGTTGAAATGCAAATGGGCCGAATTCGTCGCCAATGAATCCGGCGCCACTGCGATCGAGTACTGTCTGATCGCGGCCGGCATCGCACTCGCGATTATCGAGATCATCTATGCGCTCGGCACCAATCTCGTCGCAAAACTGCAATCGCTCGCGATCGCGCTGAAATAGGCGGTGAGGGGCTTTCGCGATTGGCTGTTTGACAAGACGCCCTGACGCTTCGCGGCAACTTTGCGCACGGCCGTGCGTTGATCGGCCCATGAGCACGCATTCCTCGCTTCGTCCCATGGACGACTTCGATCCCACCGAGCCCGCCATCCTGCATGATCGTCTGTCCGACACGATCATCACCTGGACCGCCGAACAGGCCGATGACTACCGGAAGGCCAGCCGGCCACGTGAGGATGGAACCGTAGCTTGGAAGGCCTACCTCTTCGATGGTTGGGGCAACGTGCTCGGCGGCTGACCTCCGCCCGCAACGCGCGATGGCCCCGCCGGCGTGATTCGGCCAAGGCTTTGTACCGTGTTAAGCATATCGCCATGCACTGCGTGCGCTGTTGCAATGCAACAGCGGATGTCGCAATGCAGCACGACGCGCTTAAATGTGCTCCGAATCTTCCATCAGGAGCATTACCAATGAACAAGAAGAAGACTTTGACGATCGCCGCCACATTCCTGACGATCGCGGGCGCGACTTCGGCTTTCGCCGCTGAGCTGCCGACCTATGAGGCCAACGGATTTCCGGTTTCGCCCTTGCAGGTGCGCGTGGTCGGTGGGACGCATGTCGAGCAGCAGGTCGCGGCGCCCACGACGGTTGCTTCAGCGCATCAATTGAAGGTGCTCAGCCCCCGCAAGGTCAAGACCGCGGACGTCACGACGGGGGCCGCCCGCTGAGTTGAGATCGCATGAAGGCCAGGCGGGTCTCGCCGCGCGCGCGATCCGCCCCTTCGTGCGACCATGAACGACGCGGCCTGGAACGCGATCTCAGCCATAGTGTAATCACCGGCATCGAGCAAGCGCTTGGCGCGTTGCGCGCGCAGCGTCTTGGCAAGCTGTTGCGGCGTGGCGCCGACATGCCATTCGAACAGCCGCGCCAGATGGCCGCGACGCAGCGCGCATCGCGGCGCTGTTCACCGATGCCGCCGAATGGATCGCGCCGAAGGGCAACGCCACCGCGATCGCGCTCGGTCACATCGACCACTTAGTGGGCGCGCAAAGCGATAGCAGCGGGGATGGGGAAACAAAGAGAAATCCGGCCTTTGCCGGGACTCCGCAAACTCCCATCATCGTGACGCAGCAATTGACGGCTATGGCTTGCGCTCCTCCTTACCCGGCATAGGTAATCGGAAAGCGGATGTCCGCGTCACCCCCTTCCATATAACATCACGGCATGAGCGAGATCGAAACCCTGTTCGGTGTCCTGCGCCAGTCGGCCGACGCGCCCGTCGTCGACATGCTCGAGCGCATGGTGCGGGAGGGGCCGGACCATGCCCTGTGCAAGATCAATGCGCTGCATCTGGCAAGGATGGCCAATCTCGGCGAAGAGCAGGTGATCGCGGGGCTGCTGCATGCGGTCGGGCTCGGCATCCTCGAGATGACCTGGAGCGTGATGTGCCCGAGCTGCGCCGGCGTGCTCTCGGCCAACAAGAGCCTGAAGACCGTCAACAGCCCGCAATATCACTGCGCCTTCTGCGCCGCCGGCTATGAGACGACGCTCGATAATCTGGTCGAGGTGACCTTCGCGGTCAGCCCGCGCGTGCGCAGGATCGCCGCGCACAATGCCGAGGAGCTGCCGCTCGCCGAATATTACCGCCAGGTGTTCTGGAGCTCGGCGATCGAGCTTCCGCCCGACCTCGACGGCCTGCTTCGCGAGCTGACCCTGGAATCCGTCGACCTGCCGCCGGGCGAGCGCGCCATTCTCTCGCTGCAAGTACAGCCGGGCATGCTGATCGTGTTCGATCCGGTGACGCACACGGCGCACTACATCGAGGTGAAGGGCGAGGAGACGGCCGAGCGCCAGGCCCTGTCGTTGATCTTGAACAGGACCGAGGTCCCGGTCGACGCCGTGAGCCTGCGCCCGGGACCGCTGCGGCTGACGCTCGAGAACCGCACCGACGGCCGCGTGCTGCCGGCGGTGTGGGTGATGAACCAGCGGCTCGACGATCTCCTGACCCGGCGCAAGCCGAGCCTCACCGCAAAGCGCCTCCTCACCAACCAGACCTTTCGCGATCTCTACCGCACCGATACGCTCGCGATCGGCCAGCGCCTCAAGATCCTCAGCCTGACCTTCCTGTTCTCGGACCTGAAGGACTCCACCGGGCTTTACGAGCATGTCGGCGACCTCGTCGCCTTCGATCTCGTCAACGAGCATTTCCGCCTGTTGCAGGAGATCATCGCCTCCGAGCAGGGCGCCGTGGTCAAGACCATTGGCGATGCCGTGATGGCGACCTTCGAGACGCCCGATCGCGCCATT
This sequence comes from Bradyrhizobium sp. 147, assembly GCF_023073935.1. Lineage (NCBI taxonomy): Bacteria > Pseudomonadati > Pseudomonadota > Alphaproteobacteria > Hyphomicrobiales > Nitrobacteraceae > Bradyrhizobium > Bradyrhizobium sp. 147. The sequence goes on from NZ_JADPKL010000087.1 coordinate 83,456, forward strand.
GCGGCCGCGATCCGCATGCGCGAGGCCATGAGCGAGCTCGGCGCCCAGCGTCAGCACCAGGGCCTGCTGCTCAAGATGGGCATTCACGAGGGCTCGTGCCTCGCCGTCACCCTCAACGGCCAGCAGGATTATTTCGGCCAGACCGTGAACATCGCCTCCCGCGTCCAGAGCCTCGCCGCCTCGCGCGCGATCGTAGTGACGGAGGCGGTGGTCGACAACGCCGAGGCGCGGACGCTGCTGGAGGCCGGCGGCCTCAACCCGACACGTCGCAGCGTCGCGCTGAGCGGGATCGGGGACAAGGTGTCGGTGTACGAAATCCCGTAAGACCGTCGCCCGGCGCGCAAGCGAAATTCGGGATTGCACCTGCGGCACCATCCCGGATTGCGCGACGCTCCATTCGGGCTACGCTCGCTGCGCAACCGCGCAACGAGTTGATCATGGCCTTCCTCCTCAACATCGACGTCCCCGACGTCGCGCAAGCGACGACCTTCTACACCGAAGCATTCGGCCTGACGCTCGGCCGTTGCTTCGGCGGCGACTTCGTCGAGCTCTTGGGCTGGCCGGCGCCGGTGTATCTGCTCACCAAGCAGGCCGGCACAATCGGCGCCGGCGGCGATCGCCGCCGCTACGCGCGGCACTGGACGCCCGTGCATATCGACGTCGTCGTCGATGATGTCGATGCCGCCGTCGAACGCGCGCTGCGCGCCGGCGCGATCCTCGAGATTGCCGCAAGCGATGCGCCCTATGGGCGGATCGCGATGCTGGCCGATCCGTTCGGGCACGGCTTCTGTCTGCTGGCGTTCAGCGAGCGCGGATATGACGCGCTGCTCGGGGCGTAGATCGAGCGCGGGGCGGGGCCCGTCAAAGCAAAGTTGTGAAAACAACCCCATGCACAGTAGAAAACATGCGGGATTTCAGAGTTCTGCAAGTCCGAATATTTTTCCCGTCGGGCGAGCAGGGCACGGGACGCCAATGCTCCGGGCCGACTTCGGCGATCCCGAATAGCGTTTGACTTGTCGGGCAAAACAGGGGCAAACTGGCATGATGGCGCCCGGTGCGACGGGAAGCTGATACGTCGCCAGGCCGTGGGGCGAGATGCCAAAAAAACTCAAAAGAAAACTGAAGACCTACCAGACTTCGCTCGGCTTCTACGACCAGGCGGTCGCCGCGCCATCGATGAAGGCAGCGCTGGAGGCGTGGGGCGCCAGCTCCAACCTGTTCCATCAAGGCGTGGCGAAAGAGACCGACGACCCCGACATCGTCGCCGCGACCATGGCAAGCCCCGGGGTTGTGCTCAGGCGTCCGGTCGGCTCGGACGGCCCGTTCACCGAAAGCGCCGAACTGCCGACCGATCTCGCCGACGGCGAGGCCAAGCCGAAACGTAAGCCCAAGCCAAGCAAGCGTCCGGCCAAGACGGCAAAGACATCGTCCCACAAGATTGACGATCGACAGGCGCGCGAGGCCGCCGCGGCGTTCGAGAAGGAGGAGCGGCAGCGCGAAGCCGAGCGCAGGAAAGAGGAGGCCGCCCGCGCCAAGGAGCGCGCGCGCCGCGACAAGGCGGTCGCGAGCGCGCAAGCCGCGCTGGACAAGGCGAGGCGCGAGCACGAGGCTCACACCGAAGAGATCGAAGCCGAGCGGGCTGCCCTCGATGAACGTGCGGAGGCGGAGCAGAGCCGGTGGGACAAGCAGAGGATGAAGCTGGAGGAGGCGGTGCGTCGGGCGCGGGAGTAGGCGGCTGCTGGCGGAGCGGCCGGAGTCGCCAAAGCCGGCAGGGGGCGTTCGAGCAAGTCGAAAACGAATTAGGCTTGCCTTGCTTTGCCTCCTTGAGCACTCTGGCGGGAAGGAGGCCAACGCATGAAGACAATGACCGCCGCGTGTGCGCTCGGAACGGCCCTGGTGCTGTGCAGCCTTGGAACGTCAGGTGCTGAAGCCCGGCCGCGGAAGGCGCAAGTCGTTCGTGAACCCCAGCAGAGACTTATCGTTACGGCGCCCGTGCTCAGGCCAACGCCGTGGGATTACTATATCGTTCCACGATATCGCTATCGTCCTGAAGACGACCGGGTCGATCCATACGGCCCGCCACTGGTTTCGTCGTGGGTCCGCTATGAGGGGTGGCGGTGGCCGTACTGGTGGTGAACACCCATCAGATTCTGCGGCATGTGGTGATCGGCCATCGACGGACGCTGAACTGACCGGCTTGCGGTCGGCGCAAAACGCCGGCCGATGATAGGCCGCGCGCCGAATGCGCGGGCACAACACCCGGATTTCGCCACGCGCGCCCCGGGCCACGCTTACTCGACCGCTCATTTCTCGCTCGAGAACTCGAGTCCTTGCGCACCTCCCATCTCCGCCAACCCGCGACCAGAACTGGTTGAGCGCGCCCAGGTTCAACATCGCTGCGTGCGACGTCAGCGATTAGGAAAATGGCAAACCTGAGACTGTCAAGGATTCATTGAGGTAGAACGACATTTATCCCCGTAATAAACCCAATGCTGTTAAGGGTTCGGGGTTGCGTATTGGGAGGATCAATCATGGCAAGTGTTGAACAATTGCGCAGACGGGACGGAGTGAATCTGGTCCAACTCGAAGCGGACATTGCGTCGGTACGCTCGGGAAGCTCTATTACTTCCATTGCTCTGCCTGATTACGTCGAGCACACCGCGGGCGTGTCGCGCGTCGGCGCGCTCAGTGCAGAGGCGGTCATTCGCGACTACGAGTCCGCTGCAAAAGAGATCGAGGCCATGGGCACCGAGTTGATCGACGCCGCGCACAAATGCGAGGCGCTGACAGCCCAGGTCCATGATGCGATCGCTTTCATGCGGGAGACGGCGGCGGGCTATCGTGAAGAGGGACGGAAGATCTTTAAGCGCATCGAAGAATGCGCGCTGTTCACCGAGGACGTCCGCAAGACTTGCGAACAGGTCAAGCGTAGAATGGCCGAAGTCTCGGTAGGCCCGTCTTCCGATGAGGAGCTTGCGCCACAAGAGCCCGAGTTGAGCGGGATCGCCGGACAGGTGACGATGAGCGAGATACGGTGAGGCGCGCGTAGAGCTTAGTTCGTAGGATGGGTCGAGCTGTTGCGAAACCCGTCGTCGCGCGCAGCGTCGTTAGTATCGCTTCCGCTCGTCGAGCTACGGCGGACAAGTCGCTCCGCCCATCCTACGGTCTGCGAAACGCATCATCTAATCGCCGTCACCAGCCGCAAGGCGCTGAAACTGCCGCTTCATCGCGTTGACCTTGGCGACGTAGCTTGCGACGAGGTGATCGCCGCAGCGCTCGCCGACCAGCATCTGAAACTTGCGGCGCGCATAGGCTGTGGCGGGACCTGCGCCGCAGAGATGGATGAAGGCGGCCAGATCCTGCTTCTGTTGCGCGCCTGACTTGATATCGCCCGCGAGGGTGAGGACCAAGGCCACTTGGCGGTCCAGATACACCGATGCCAGCTCGACGGCATGGCTCGGGATCGCGCGGATGTAGAAGCTGTTGAACCCGCAAGCCGTCTCCGTGACCGCGTTGCCGCGGACACAGAACCGGGCCGCTTCAGTGAAGGCGGGATCGGTCATCTGGTAGAGACCGACGGCGCTGGAGGCCGGTCGGTAGATCGCGAGCGGATTGAAGCTCCATCGCCAGCGCCAATAGGTGCGCGCGACGGGATTGCCGGAACTTTCGACCTGCGCCAGCGCGGCCAGCAATTCGGGCGTGATAACAGCGGTGGAATAGGTGCGGAAGAGCGGCCCGTAATGCGCCCACGTCTCCGCCGGCTCCTTGTCGAGGGCATGTCCGAGAAGGACGAACAGCTCGGTCGGCTTGCGGATCAACTGATAGGCGATGTTCACAAGCGCGATGGCCGCAAGCAGGATTGCCGCGCCGGCCGCGATCCGAACCATCCGCGGTGATCGCACGAATGTCTTGCGCATCCACCGGGCGCCTCGCCGGAGCTTGCGAAGGCGAGAGAGGAGGCGCTTGCTTTTTTTTGCCATGCCGTTTCGGGAGTGCGACCAGCGCAGATGATGGACTTGGTTAACGCAATCTAGGCTATTTGTTTGAGCATGATCTTTGCGGAAAACCGGTGCGCACTTTTCGCTCGCGGCTCATGGCGTCAACATCAGCAAGGCGGAGCCCGTCAACGGATTCGGAATCGCATCCTCTCTGACATCCACGGTCGAAGGTACCGGATCATGAAGCGCAGCACAGGTACTCCGGCATCGTGATCGAGGACGACGATCGCCGGCACAGCGTGTCATACAAGGTGTTCTGGACCTTCACGTATCGGAACGGCACGACGCGGCAGGTCGAGCAGGGTATCGACTACACGTTCGTTTCGGCCGGTAGCTCGCAGAATGGCCCTATCCTACGGGCCTTAAATCCAATCGCGCCTTCGGAAAAAAAAGCCTGCCCTGCGGGCTCACCAATCCGGATAGCCGTAAGGTTCGACCATGTAGGGCGGCGGAGGCATCCAGGGGCCTCGCGGCGGTCTGGGCCGTCGGGGTTCGGCCGCTGATACATGCGGCCGGGCATGCGCAGCCGCATCGTTGTTCGTCACGCTTCGCACGACGGGCTTCGCGGCTGCAGACGCGGACGAAGCGGTGAGTTGTGTCTGCAGCGCCTGGACCTGCGCGGCGAGTCGCGCATTGTCCGCCGCATCCTTCTCCTGCGCCGCCTTGAGCTGTTGAATGGTGTCGGCCTGCTCACGCAGGCTCTGCTCGTTGCGGCTCTTCAGCTGCTCGAGCTTGCCGTTGATGCTCGCAAGTTCGCTCGTGATGGCCTTGAGCGATTGCGCAAGATCGGACGACGACGGGTCAGGCGCTGTGGCGTCAGGCTTTGGGGCGCTGTCCGTTTCCTTAGCTATCGGCGGCGCGGGCAGCGGGCTCGACTCGTCCGCAGCAGCCAGTTGCACTGCCGGCGGCTGCGCCGGACTTTCCACCACGGGCGGGGGCCTGCTCGCGGCCGACGGAACCCATCGTGCCATGATCGACGTGCCGATCGATTTGGCCTCATCGCGATATTGCGACGCGAAGGCGGCTCCGAGAAAGCCGATCGCCAGCACCAGGCCGACCAAAGCGCGCACCAGGGTCCGGTCTCCCTTCATGCCTTGATCGCGAACCTTGGCATCAGGCGCCGCCTTGTTTCCGGAAGTTGCGGCTGCCGTCGCACCAAGACTTGCGTGCGAGGCCCGCTGGCCTTCGCTGTTGCGTTCCATTCCGGAAACCAGCCGGTCCAGCCGCGCAAGGTCTTCCTCTGCGCGCTTGATCCGGTCATAGGCCCGCGCCAGCCCGCCGTCGGCGCGCGCCTCATCCGGCTTGGCGGTGTCAGGCTTGTCGGCACCAGGCTTGTGGGTATCAGGGCTGGGGTCGTTCGTTTCAGGCACCGATGCGCTCTCCATCCGGTCGGGCGTCAATGGGAGGCGGTCCGATCACTGCAAGGATAGGTCTCGCCGCTGTCCAACACAACGCGTGTGCAAAGGAAAAATTGTGGCGGGCTCGGGAGCGCGACGGAGCGAGGCCGCTAACGCCTCCGGCGCACGAATTACGATGCAAGTGCACTTAATTGACACCGACCAAGCGTGAGTCGAGCCGAGATTCGGCAGGGCGGATGGCGGACGAATCTAATGCACTGTCACCGTGATTCCTGCGGGTTGTCATAGGAATTCCTGCCTCCCCACATCTTCAGCGCGGCTTGCGTCCGCTGATCGCGTGCGCGCGGGCGCTGCAGGTGATGCGGCCGTCCGTGTCGGCGGGCAGGCGCGCCCTCACGCGCTGCATGAGCGCGGCGACGTCGGCCGCCGGCATGGCCGCGATCACGGGTGCGGTGGAGGGGGCCTTCGTCTCCACATTCCAGAACTCGTCGAAATCGGCAAACGTCCGCTGCACGGTGATCTCCCGGGTCTCGATCTGCTGCAGCCCGGCCGCGCTCCAAAGGCCCTGAAGCGCCGCAAGAGTGGACACTTCCATATGCGGCGGACGCGTCGGCGACAGCCCCATCGCGTGCATCTCATCGAGGATCGGATCGAGCGGAAATCCGCCGCCCAGCATGTCCCACATGTAGGTCGCAACGAGGCCGCCGGGACGAACGATGCGCGCCAATTCCGCGACACCCTTCGAGGGGGTCCGCACGAACACGAGAACCAATGCCATCACCGCGGCATCGAAACTTTCCACCTCAAAGGGCAGTGCCATGGCATCGCCGGTTTGAAACACGGCCCCGCGCGCGCCGGGACGCCTGCGGGCAAACGCGAGCTGTCCCTCAGAGGGATCGATGCCCTGCACGTCGCTGGGCGCGCAGCGTGCAAGAATGAGCTCGGTGAAGGCGCCATTGCCGCAGCCAACATCGATCCAGCGCAGCCCTTGTGGTGGCCTAAGCCAGTCGAGAAAGATCTCGCCGACCGAACGGCTCCAGACACCCATCACCTGCTCATAGGCGGCGCCGTCATCGAAGCGAAGCTCGGGCATGGAACCGCTCCCTCGGCGCTTGTCAGCAGGCAATGCGCGGGCTGCGAGGTTAACACATTGGTCATTTCTTTGCGGGCATTTTCACGATCTCAGTCAGCAAAGAGGCACCATGTCCGACATCACCATTCCCGGCGGCAAGATCCGTTCCTTCGTCGAGCGGATCGAGAACCTCGACAGCGAAATGCAGGAGTTGAGCGAACAGAAGAAGGAAGTCTTCGCGGAAGCCAAGGGCGAGGGCTTTGACGTGAAAATCCTCAAGGAGATCATCAAGCTGCGCAAGGAAGACAAGAACGAGCGCGATGAGCGCGAAAGCCTGCTCGATCTCTACATGCGCGCGATGGAGACGGCGTCGCCGGAGCAGGCGAAAGCGGCGTGAGAGGATCGCGGTAATGCAAGGAGAGATAGCCGCGGCTTGCGGCTATCGATGCCCCAGAACGACGACGGGCTGATCGATTTATGATCGGGCTTTTGGTTCGATCTCGCTGCAATCCGGGCCATCAATAGCGCCCGCCGCTTCCCTTTTGCTGCGTGATCCAGTCCGACAATGTTTTCCGTGCCGATCCCGCAGTCCGGCCCGGCGATGCCTTCGGATTGTCGCGGACGCCTTTCATCGAACGGGTGCGCGGCGCTTGCGTTGCGCCAGCGCTCTTCAAGGCAGAAGTCGATGCGTCTGCGGCTTCCTTCTCGAGGCGTAATTGTTTCAATCGCGCCATCTTGATGCGCTCTGCCTCCACTTCGGGTCGTTCGGCGAGCTGCGGCTTGTGCTGAGCAAGCTCGGCCGGGACCAGGACACCGATGATGGTCGTCTCGCCGAGCGCCTTGCAGGCTTCGAGCCGATGCAGTCCCTCGACTAGAACGAGGCGGTCTCCGTCGCGCCAAACGGAAATGGGAGCCTGCTGTCCGATGTCCAGAATACTTTCCGCGATCTCCCCGACGACCTCGGGCTTGATGGTTTTCTTCTGCTTCGTGGGAACGAAGATCTTCTCGATCGGGAAGCTTTCCGGTTTGGGCATGACTTCACTCCGCTTCTACCGGGCCCGCGCAGCTACCCTGCAAGTTCAAACCTAATTGTGGTGATCGGCTGCTCTGGATCGATCTTTCGATAATATTTCTCAAGATCCTTCTGAAGCTCGGTGACGTTCTGAAAGCCCTCCCACTGCGCGTGCTGATCAGAAAGCGCCTTGTAGGGTTCAGTCGCAACCGAGATGACCTTGACTTTGAGCGAATTCGCTCCGTCGGTGAGGTCTATATTTTCCCCCTCAACTGCCGCGATGCCTAAACGGATCGTGGCCGTTTTCTTGCCCTCGCGAGCGGCCTGAAAATCCTCAACGCTCACCTTGATGCGCTTTTTATAGGTGAACTGTCTGTTCACGATAGCCATCTACTTCTCCGTGTTACTTTGCGCCTGGAAGCTTAAACTTGCCCGTAAGGGTGGAATAGGACGTGACGCTCAGTAGAACGCCAACCACCACCGAGATTATGCCCCAATCTATGTGATCTTTGGCCAGAACAGCGCCAATCACTACACCGGCCGCCCCCAGGACCCCTGATAAAACTCCCAACTTCATCCTCGACGGGTCCATCGTCGCGCGAAGATCCAGGGAGAAGTTGGGGCCGATCGGGTATTTCCCTTCGGGTGTAGGGCCTGTAGTTAGATGCAACTTGCAATCCTGCGGACGGAAGCTGTCGATCGCGGCGATTTGGCCTTCCACCGATACATGCTGAAATCTACGTAGCGGTAGCGATTTTCCTTTGAACGCGGAGAGGGGCTCTGCATCGCAAGAAATCGAGATCGCCCGCGGTTCTCCTTCTGGGGCGTTCGAATCTTCCTCCGCTTGGGGCTGTCGGCTTTCGACTTCGATGCCAACCTGATCTAGCCCATTTACGGTAAAGACGGACCGCGACCTCTTCAAACCGCTTGACGAGGGGCGCTCCTCGATGTGCGGCTTGATCCCGATCGCATCCTCACCAGATACGAGCTTCGCGACCCTCCAAAAAGAATCGCCAGCGAACTGCGAGGGCGCGACACCCAACTTGTTAATGATGGCAGCCCAATTTTCTGCATCGGCACCGGCCCGCAAACTGCGGAAGTGCTCGTCTCCTTCCGATACCGCGATCCACTTCGAGAAGGGCGCCTCATTGCCCTCAATCAACGGACGCAGTATCTCGGATAGCGCATGTTCGTTCGGCGCCGGGTAACCTTCCAACTGCAGGTCGATGTAATACTGATCGACGGAGAACGCGGCGCTGCGAAGTGTGGCCAGGCGAGTTCCAACCCATAACCCGTCAGCGAACGGTATCGTACCTGCCGGCGGGTCGCCGTTTTTTTGGTAACTCTTGGATTGTGCGTAGACCAGCAAAACCTGATTGCCGCCGCGCCGCGCTTCCATTTCCGCCAACGCCCGTGGCGAAAAATACTTCGTTCTGTAGTCGTATGGGATGACGCAACCTGCGGGCATAGCCAGCAAGTTATGTACATCCTGGTAATATTCCCGCTTGGTGCTGCTGTCGAAAATTACCCAGAACATCTAGTTCGCTTCCTCCGGCTAACAGGAATCGGCCCTGAACGGACGAAACTGCGCAAGGCTTCCTGACGACTTCCCGACACGACTGCCTTGGCCAGATACTTCGCCTTCCAATACGCTAGGATAGTCTCGATTGCCACTCCACGAGCCCTGCGTCCGCGGCCGGATCTCAAAGCGTCTAGATCAGCCGTATGGAGGACTCCCAGGTAAACACCCTTAGGGTAAGAGCTTTGCAAGATGGTGCTGGAGCCAATGCCGCAATTGCGCATTGCGACACGCAGCACATGGATCGGCCGAACAGACTTGGAGAATTCGCCCTCTGGCGCACTGACAAAGCCTGGCAGGAATGCGCGAGCAGCCCCGAGCGTCCTCGGACTAAATCCCAAGGTAGAATAACCGCTGGTCTGGCCGATGCGCGAGAACAATCCGCCTGGTCTTAGGCCGATCCGATTGAGGATTGCACAGTGCAGCCCCGTCGCAGAGGTCGCCACAACGCCCAGCAGCTCTGACCGATAACGTCTTCGGACCTCCCTGACCACCACGTCGCTCATGGCGAGAGAGGCGATAAGCTTGCCGCCCAGTAGGATGTTGTAGGGCGGCAGCGCCACAATGGTGGCTAAGTCCATCAGTCGGCGCAATCCGCGATCCTTCACGCCCTTCCGGTCAACGCCGGACCAATTCAAATAGGCGTCTCGAGCACCCATCGTGTACGGTCCGCTCGATAGCTCAAACACTCCCATCAGCCGCTTAGGCGCCTGCCCAACGTCGTAGACGAGACACCTAACTTGCCGCCCGACGCGATTGGTTGTCGGGACATGTTGAAACAGCTTGGCGTACCGGAATAGTTCGTGATCGGCGACGCTGCGGCAAATCTTAATCTCTGGATTGATGTCTTGGACCTGGATCGTAGCGTCGCCTAGAAGATTTAGGATCCCCTTGGCTTCCAGCCTCTCGGCGAACGACCGCTCCAGTTCAATTTGTTCAAACCTTAGTCCCCGCATGGCCCGCTCTTGGGCTTTGCGACTTGGCGCCGTTACTTTCCAATCAGATTTACCAGAAAGCCTGACGCGATAACCCGCCGCCTTCAGATCCTCGCGTAGGTTCCTCCGAAAGACAGCCTTTTTTTGTCGGAGAACGGTGTCGTTGCTGCGCATTCGCACTGAGCGTACTGGTTGATAGAATAAAGTCATGCTGCTGAATAGTTGTAAACCACGAGCAGGGTACTGCTCGTGGTTTACAGCGGCATGAGACCAGGCGGTTTATAACCGCTACGAACACCCCGTCGTGCTACCGCAAGTATCACACTTCATGCACGTGCCATTCCGCACCAGCGTGAAGTTGCCGCACTCCGAGCACATCTCGCCCTCGTAGCCCTTGGCCTTCGCTTCCGCGCGGCGCTCGGCCTTGCTGGGGACCGCGACCGTTCCGGCGCTGCCGGCCTTGCTCCACTGGAGCTGCTCGAGCTTCTCCGTGGGGGAGAGATCGTGGCTCGCTTCCTGCTTCAGCGCGACTGCGCCTTCGAGGGCGTCGCCGGCGCTCCGGGCGGTGGCGCCGTGGGAGGCGAGCGAGGTGACGCGGCTGCCGCCGGCAGGCGCGCTGTCGTTGCCTTGCGAGACCGCGGTCGAGCCGCCGCGCATCACGACCAGCTTGTCCGTGCGCGAGCGGGTAAGGCCGCGCGAGACCAGCTTGGTCGCGTGGTGGCCGCCGTCCTCGTCCGGCTCCTTACCTTCCTCGACGCCCTTGCCGAGCGCGTCGAAACCCGTCTCGTTGGGGTCGACGTGGGCGAGGTCGAAGCGGGACAGATAGCTCACCGCGAGCTCACGGAAGACGTAGTCGAGAATCGAGGTCGCGTACTTGATGCTGTCGTTGCCCTGCACGGGGCCCGCCGGCTCGAAGCGGGTGAAGGTGAAGGCATCCACATATTCGTCCAGCGGCACGCCGTATTGCAGGCCGAGCGACACCGCGATGGCGAAGTTGTTGATGAAGGAGCGGAGCGCGGCGCCTTCCTTGTGCATGTCGATGAAGATCTCGCCGAGACGGCCGTCGTCATACTCGCCGGTGCGCAAGTACACTTTATGACCGCCGACGACGGCCTTCTGGGTGTAGCCCTTGCGCCGATCCGGCATCTTCTCGCGCTCGCGCATCACGATGATGCGCTCGACCAGCTTCTCGACGATCTTCTCCGAGACCTGGGCGGCACGCGCCGCCATCGGCTTGTCGTAGAGCTGCTCGATCGCATCGTCCTCGTCCTCATCGTCGCTGATGAGCTGCGAGTTGAGCGGCTGGGAGAGCTTGGAGCCGTCGCGATAGAGCGCGTTGGCCTTCAGCGCGAGCTTCCACGACAGCATGTAGGCGGATTTGCAGTCCTCCACCGTGGCGTCGTTCGGCATGTTGATGGTCTTGGAGATCGCACCCGAGATGAAGGGCTGCGCCGCCGCCATCATGCGGATGTGGCTCTCGACCGAGAGATAGCGCTTGCCGATCTTGCCGCACGGATTGGCGCAGTCGAACACCGGATAGTGCTCGGCCTTGAGGTGCGGGGCACCTTCCACCGTCATCGCGCCGCAGATGTGGACGTTGGCCGCCTCGATCTCGCGCTTGGTGAAGCCCACGGCCTGGAGCAGGTCGAAGCCGGGGGCGGCAATGGCTTCAGCGCCGATGCCGAGCTGGTCGCGGATGAAGTCTTCGCCAAAGGTCCACTTGTTGAAGGCGAACTTGATGTCGAAGGCGGTCGGCAGGGCTTTTTCGACCTTGGCGATGGCTTCATCGGTGAAGCCCTTGGCCTTCAGGGTCGAGGCGTTGATGCCCGGCGCGTTGGAGAGCGAGCCGTGGCCGACGGCGTAGGCTTCGATCTCCGCGATCTCGCTCTCGCGATAGCCGAGCGCGCGCAGCGCTGCGGGGACCGCGCGGTTGATGATCTTGAAGTAGCCGCCGCCGGCGAGCTTCTTGAACTTGACCAGCGCGAAGTCGGGCTCGATGCCGGTGGTGTCGCAATCCATGACGAGGCCGATCGTGCCGGTCGGCGCGATCACCGTGGTCTGGGCGTTGCGATAACCGTGCTGCTCGCCGAGCTCAAGCGCCGCATCCCAGGCCGCCTTGGCATGAGCGACCAGGTCCCGCTGCGGGCACGAGGCGTGGTCGAGCGGCACCGGGTTGACGCTGAGCGCCTCATAGCCGGAGGACTCGCCATGGGCGGCGCGGCGGTGATTGCGGATCACGCGCAGCATGTGCGCGGCGTTCTTCTTGTAGCCAGGGAACGTGCCGAGCTCGGAGGCGATTTCCGCCGAAGTCTTGTAGGTGATGCCGGTCATCACCGCAGTCAGGGCGCCGCAGAGCGCGCGGCCTTCCTTGCTGTCATAGGGCAGGCCCATGGTCATCAGCAGGCCGCCGATGTTGGCGTAGCCGAGGCCGAGCGTGCGGAATTCATAGGAGAGCTCGGCGATCGCCTTGGACGGGAACTGGGCCATCATCACGGAGATTTCGAGCACGAGGGCCCAGAGCCGGCAGAGATGCTCGTAGCCCTCGACGTCGAAATGCTTCGTCGTGGTGTTGTAGAACGTCAGCAGGTTGGCGGAAGCGAGGTTGCACGCCGTGTCGTCCAGGAACATGTATTCCGAGCACGGATTGGACGCGCGGATGTCGCCGGACGCCTTGCAGGTGTGCCAGTCGTTCATCGTGGTGTTGAAATGCAGGCCCGGGTCGGCCGAGGCCCAGGCGGCGTGGCCGATCTTCTCCCAGAGGTCGCGCGCCTTCAGCGTCTTCGTCACCTTCTTGGAGGTGCGAGCCGTCAGATTCCAGTCGCCGTCAGTTTCCACGGCGCGCAGAAAATCGTCCTTCAGCGAGACCGAGTTGTTGGAGTTCTGGCCGGAGACGGTGAGGTAGGCTTCCGAATCCCAGTCGGTGTCGTAGGTGTCGAACTGGATGTCCTTGTAGCCTTGCTTGGCAAACTGGATGACGCGCTTGATGTAATTGTCAGGCACGAGGCTGCGGCGCGCGAGCTTGATCTCGCGGCGCAGGGCAGGGTTCTTCTCGGGGTCGAAGCAATCGTCGCCCGAGCCTTCGCAATTGACGCAGGCCTTCAGCACCGCCTTGAGGTGCTTCTGGTTGATCTTGGATCCCGTGACGAGGGCGGCGACCTTCTGCTCCTCCTTCACCTTCCAGTCGATATAGGTCTCGATGTCGGGGTGATCGACGTCGACCACGACCATCTTGGCGGCGCGGCGCGTGGTGCCGCCGCTCTTGATGGCGCCGGCGGCGCGGTCGCCGATCTTGAGGAAGCTCATCAGGCCGCTCGAGCGGCCGCCGCCGGAGAGCTTTTCGCCTTCGCCGCGCAGGCGCGAAAAATTGGAGCCGGTGCCGGAGCCGTATTTGAACAGGCGCGCCTCGCGGACCCAGAGGTCCATGATGCCGCCCTCGTTGACGAGGTCGTCACCGACGCCCTGGATGAAGCAGGCGTGCGGCTGCGGGTGCTCATAGGCCGACTTGGACTTGGTCAGCTTGCCGGTGAACGGGTCGACGTAATAATGTCCCTGGCCGGGGCCGTCGATGCCATAGGCCCAGTGCAGGCCGGTGTTGAACCATTGCGGCGAGTTCGGCGCGACCATCTGCATGGCGAGCATGTAGCGGAGCTCGTCGAAGAAGGCCTGGGCGTCTTCCTCAGTCGAGAAATACTTGCCCTTCCAGCCCCAATAGGTCCAGCAGCCGGCGAGGCGGTCGAACACCTGTTTTGCGCTGAGTTCGCTGACATAGCGCTCTTTCTCAGGCAGGGCAGAAAGCGCCTCGGTGTCGGGCACGGAGCGCCACAGGAAGGAGGGGACGGACTCTTCCTCGACCTTCTTCAGGCGCGCGGCGACGCCGGCCTTGCGGAAATATTTCTGGGCGAGGACGTCGGAGGCGACCTGCGACCATTCGGTCGGCACCTCGACGTTCTCCAGCTTGAACACGACCGAGCCGTCGGGATTGCGAATCTCCGACGTGGTCAGCCGGAAATCGATTCCCGCATAAGGTGACTGTCCCGAAGTGGTATGGCGCCGCTCAATCCGCATGGTCTTGCCCCGTCCTTAATATTTGACCGAACCGCCTCCATTCAGGCGTTCCGATCGACATTTCGCTTCGCGAGTCCCTTTGGCCGTTCGGGCTCGGGCATCGCAGTTCAGCCGGTGAACCCGGCCCTTGTTCTCCCGACGGGATTGCTCGGTGCGCGCACCTCACATCCGCCGGCATGTCCAGGCCCATCCGCCCCCAAGGGAATGAGCCCGACATGCGTTCAACGCCCCACCGTCACCTCAACCGTCGCCATGCGAGCCTGTTGCCGGCCCGTTCTGGCGTCCGAAACGTCCTCCATCAAAGGGCAGACAAGCCCTCATCCGCTGCCTTTGGCTGGCGGGCGGAGTGTCGATTTGCGAGACCCTTTGGGGGAGTGCCGGCGGGACGCAAACTCACTCGCGCCGAACGGACCGAAAGCTAGGACTCTCCGTTGCGCCCGTCAAGAACTAGTGCGAGTTCCTGAATCAAATACTAAATATGGTGGATTGTGGGGGATAACAGGGGTTTCGGCCGCGCCTGTTGTGGAGCCAAGTATCAGTGAGTCCTCAGGGATTCCCAACCGAAAAAATTTGCATGGTGCACTGTTTGCAACCCTTCATCCCGCTGTTCACAGGGCAGGTATATTTTTGGCCGATGGGATTGCGTCAGCGGGACTCACGTAGCCCTACGGAAGGTGAGGGCAGGCATGCCCGCCGAGGTGGTGGTTTGCGCAGCGAATCCGCGCCAAGCTGACCTTCGATTTTGCCGGACCAACCCCCATGCACGATTCGACCCGCCGGGATGCGCGGCCGCGCATCGCCCCGGCCGGCCTCATGTTCCTCGCGATCACCTCGATCGGTTGGGGCTTCAACTGGCCGGTGACGAAATTCCTGCTCGCCGAGCTGCCGCCGCTGACGCTGCGCGGGGTCACCGGCGTGCTCGGCGCGGTGCTGCTGGCGCTGCTCGCGGTCGTGCGACGGCAGAGCCTGCGGGTCGAGGGCGCGGTCTGGCCGCGCTTACTGACCGCCGCGGTGCTCAATGTCACCGGCTGGATGGTGCTGATGGGCCTGGCGCTGCTCTGGCTGCCGGCGAGCGAGGCGGCGCTGATCGCCTACACCATGCCGGTCTGGGCCTCGATCATCGCCTGGCCGGTGCTGGGGGAGCGGCCGACCCTCTTGCGCACGCTGGGGCTGGCCATGGCCTTTGCCGGCCTTGCCTCGATCATGGGCGGCAACGGCATTGCCGCCAGCGCGGAAAAGCTGCCGGGCATCATCATGGCGCTGTGCGGCGCGTTCGGCTTTGCCGTCGGCACGGTGTTCTCGAAAAAGTACCCGATCCGCCTGCCGCCGATCACGGCGGCGGCCTGGCAGATCGGAATCGGCTGCCTGCCGATCTCGATCATCGGCCTCCTGGTCGAGACCACGCATCTGTCGCGGGTGACGCCGCTCGGCTGGTGGCTCTTGGTCTATTCGACCGTGGTGCAGTTCTGCATCGCCTATGTCAGCTGGTTCGCCGCGCTCGCGCGCCTGCCGGCCTCGGTCGCCGCGATCGGCACCATGGCCGTGCCGGTCATCGGCGTCGTCGCCTCGGCGATCGCGCTCGGCGAGCCGCTCGGCGCGGGCCAGATCGCCGCGCTGATCTTCACGCTGGCTGCCGTGGTGCTGGCGACGCGTTAATTTAGGTTGCCGGCATCCCGCCGCCGAGCGCCTTCCGGATCATCGCGGCGAGCTGGTTGCGGCGGTAGGGTTTCGTCAGCAGCAACACGCCGTCGTCGAGCTTGCCGTGGTGGACGATGGCGTTGTCGGTATAGCCGGAGGTGTAGAGCACCTTCAGGCCGGGCCGGCGCCTGGCCACCTCCTCGGCGAGCTCGCGGCCGCTCATGCCGCCGGGAATGACGACGTCGGTGAAGAGCAGATCGAACGGCTGGCCGGCCTCGATCAATTGCAGCGCGGCCCGGCTGTCGGCCGCGGCCACCGTCTTGTAGCCGAGGCTCTGCAGCTGCGCAGTGACGAAGTTGCGCACCAAGGTGTCGTCCTCGACCACGAAGATGGTCTCGGCGCCGCCTTGGGCCTGCGGCGCGACGGGAGTGGCCACGTCCACCGTGCCTTCGCCCGGCGGCAGATAGAGCTTGATCGTGGTGCCGTAGCCTTCCTCGCTGTAGATTTTGATGTGGCCGCCAGACTGCTTGACGAAGCCGTAGACCATGGAGAGGCCGAGGCCCGAGCCCTTGCCGACTTCCTTGGTGGTGAAGAACGGCTCGAACGCCTTCTGCTGGACCTCGGCCGGCATGCCGGTGCCGGTGTCGCTGACGGCGAGCATCACGTAAGGGCCGGGCCGGACGTCCGGATTGTTCTGCGCATAGGCCTCGTCGAGCTCGACCCGGTGGGCCTCGAACAGCAACTTGCCGCCGTTCGGCATGGCGTCACGAGCGTTGATCGCCATGTTGAGCACGGCATTGGTGAGCCGGGACGGATCGATATGCGCCGTCATCGGCCCCTGTTCCAGCACGGTCTCGATCTGGATCTGCTCGCCGAGAGTGGGGCGCAGGAGCTTTGCGATGTCCGCGACCGCGGCGCTGATCTCGACGTTGCGCGGCTGCAGCGGCTGCCTGCGCGCGAACGCCAGTAGATGCTGGATCAGGTCGGCGCAGCGCTCGGCGGCATCGTCGATCAGCCGCGCCGTGCGCTGGAGCTCGGGCTGGTCCTTCAGGCTCGCCACCAGCGTCTCCGTGTTGCCGGAGATCACGGTCAGCATGTTGTTGAAGTCGTGCGCGACGCCGCCGGTCAGCTTGCCGATGGCATCCAGCTTCTGCGACTGATAGAGTTGGCGCTCTGTCTCGCGCGAGGTGGTGGCGTCGTGATAAACCAGTACAGCGCCGGAGATATTACCTTGCCCATCCCGCATCGGCCGGCCGCTGATCATGAGATGGCGGGGAGAATTGTCGCCGTGCGGGCGGACGATCATCTCCAGCTCTTCGAACTGCTCGCCGCGCAGCACGCGCGTCGACGGCAGCTCGTCGGCCTTCAGCGGCGTGACGCCGTCGCCGTGAAACACATCCGACAGCGCGCGCAGATTGCGCAAATTCATGCCGGCGCGATGCAACAACATGCGCTCGGCGGCCGGATTGGATAGCAGGACGGTGCCCTCGGCATCGATGACCAGAACCGCCTCCGCCATGCTGCGAAACGTGCTCTGGAGCACGTTGACCGACAGGCGCAGCTCGTCGTGGGCTGCGACCAGATGCTCGGTGCGCTCGGCCACCGCTGCCTCGAGCGCCTCCTTGGCGGCCGTGGTCTCGGTCAGCGTGCTCTGGAGCGCGACCGTGGTCCGCCGGCTCTCGCGCATCACCAGCCCGACAAGGAGCAGGATCAGCACGGCGCCCGCAACGTCGATGCCGAGCAGCACGATGCCGGTGCGGCGCGAATCCTGGGAGCGCGCGGTGAGCAAGCGTTCTTCCTCGGCGCTCAGATGGTCGAGATTGCGCATCACCGTGTCCATGAGGCCGCGGCCCTCGGCCTTGCCGTTAAGCGCGGCAATGCCGGACTGGTCGTTCTCAGTGCGCAGGCGCATCGCCGCGGCGGCGATCTCGATCCGGCGCAGTGCCAGCGGCTCCGTGCCCTCCAGCAGCGCGACCTGATCGGGATGGTCGCGCACGTCGCGCTTGAGCTCGGCGAGGGCCGGCCCGATCCGGGCGCGGACTGCCTGGAACTCATCGCTGAAACCCGCGCTGCGATAGAGCTCGTAGCCGCGCGCGGCGCTCTCGGCACGGCGCAGCAGCACGCGCAGGTCGGAGATCTTCTTCTGCACCTGGACGGCTTGGTTGACCCAAGCCGCATCGGACCGCGACTTGAAGTCGAGGGCGATCGAGGCTGCGGTGATGATCAGGAGGATGGCAAGTCCAGCACCGAGAATGACGCGCTGCGTTGGAATCAAGGGGCTTCTTTCTTGTCCTTCGGCTGTGCGCTCTCGGCGGCACCGGCGAGGCATTCCCGGATCGTGGTCAGCAGCGCGTCCGGGGTGAACGGCTTGCGCAGGCAGCGGGTCGCGCCGAGCTCCAGCGCCATGCGGAGAAAGTCGGGGGAAGGCGAGGCGGACGAGGCGAAGGCGTAGCCGGACATCGCGATCAGCGGCGTAGCCGGCGCGCGCTCGTGAAAGATGCGGATGGACTCGAAGCCGCGCATGTGCGGCATGAAGATGTCGACCAGCATCACGTCGAAAGCCTGAGTTTCGAGCGCAGCCAATCCCGCTTCTCCGCCGTCAGTCAGCGTGACGTCGAAGCCCTGACGTTGGAGGAGGACTTCGATGGTCGCACCGACCATCGGATCGTCATCAACCACGAGAATACGCGGCATGACACTTCCCAGCAATCGAGGTCCCCACTGTGATGGTGATATCCGCGAATCGTAGGTCGGGTCAATTTTGGATTGGATGGCAAGGGGTATGCACGGCGCGGTGAATAAAGGTCCCTTTGAATGAAGCGTGGTCCGAAATAGGCGCGCAGCAAGTGAAGCGCACGACCAATACGAGAAAAGCGCCGCATCGCTGCGACGCCTTTTGCTTCAAATGCCACAGATCGGCTTACGGGCAAGGATGCCGCCGGCCGTCATAGCCGAGATACGTACCCGATGCCGGGTCGTACGACTTGTAGCGCTGTGCGCAATAAGTGGACGAGTCGCCGCCGCCGTCCGGCACCACGGCCACTGTTGGCTCATCATAATAGCTGTCGTAGTAATAGGGGTCGTCGTAATAGCCATAGCCGCCGCCGTAATAGGCGTACGAGCCGAGGCCGCCGATCGCCGCACCTGCCGCGAAGCCGGGCCAGAAGCCGCCGTGCCTATGATGCCAGTGGCGACCGCTCCAGTTGCCCCCGCCCTGCCAGTTGCCCGCGGTTGCGACACTGCGGCTGCCGCTGAAGGACGGCGACATCGCGGGGCGGCTCACCGTGCCGGCCGCGAAACTGCCACCGCTTGGACGCATCGCGGTGCCGGCCGCGAAACCGCCGCCGCTTGGTCGCATCGCTGCGCCGGCCCCGAAATTGCCGCCACCGCCCTGGAACGCGGCGCCGCCACCGCCCATGCGCGCACCGCCTCCGCCGAAATGAGCACCGCCGCCACCGCCGCCACCGCCGACATGGGCGCCGCCCGCTCCGACCACGGCGGCACGACTCTGCGCGAAGCTCGGGCTCGCCAAGGGAAGAACCAACGCCATCGCCGCGGCAGCACTCAGGTATTTCAGACTGTTCATGGTCAAACTCCTTTCCCGGAAGCAAACCCTATGAAAGCGTTGGGGTTCCTGGGATCACGCCGGTTTGCGTGCGAAAGAGAGCTTCAGCCGCTGCCGCTGTACCCGGGATGAATGGATCGCGGCCGCTTTGCGGCAGATCTTGCTCGGTAGCCGGATCTGCGGAGGCACCGACGGACCCTCCGAACTGGACATTTTGCCGTTCGGATGGCATCAGGACCCGAGTAAGCAGGGCCCTTGCCGCATGAAACAATTCTTTCTCAAGTTCTTCACCTGGTGGAATGGCCAGACGTTTGGCACCCAGCTCTGGACCAAACGGTACGGCGAGCTGGTCGGCCAGGACGAGCAGGGCAATCTCTATTATCGCACCCGCGGCGGGGCGATCGATCCGACGCTCGGCTTCGAGCGGCGCTGGGTCGTCTATAACGGCTATGCCGAAGCGAGCCGCATTCCGCCGTCGTGGCACGGCTGGATCCATCACGTCGTCGATGTGCC
Source organism: Bradyrhizobium sp. 147 (assembly GCF_023073935.1). Classification (NCBI taxonomy): domain Bacteria; kingdom Pseudomonadati; phylum Pseudomonadota; class Alphaproteobacteria; order Hyphomicrobiales; family Nitrobacteraceae; genus Bradyrhizobium; species Bradyrhizobium sp. 147. Next base: position 103,191 of record NZ_JADPKL010000087.1, read on the forward strand.
GCCGACCGAGACCAACTATCAGCCGCGCGAGTGGGAAAAGCCGCACCAGCCGAATCTCACCGGTACGCCGAAGGCCTACCGTCCTTCGGGCTCGACCCTTGCCAGCGGCCGGCGGCCGAAGGCGACCGGCGACTATCAGCCCTGGACCCCCGCCAACTGAGCGTCTGCCCGGACGCGAATCTTCATCGCGCCACTGGATGCACGCGCATCCGTCTCGTACCGCTGGGGACAACGGGAACAGCGGGGATGCCGCTTGCGCCGGCGTTGCGCTCCCGCCAGCGATGCGGCTCAATGGTCCCATCTTACGGAGATGGGAGACCATCGCGTTCGGTTCGGGCAACAGTTCGCGACTGTCCCGAGATGCAGCGGCCGCCGACCAGGACTCGATCGCGGAGATAGGCCCCCGGTCTGGAAGTTCGAAATCGCCCGATGGAATGTGCAGCCGCCGTAAGACAGGAAAGGCCGCTTGGGAAACCGAGCGGCCTTTTTCTTTGGGGGACCAGCACGAATTTCTTTGGGGGACCAGCACGAAGTGCGCGTGCCCCAGACGCAGCGCAGCGCTACATGTTGGGCGCGTCCGGGACGCGAGAGCGCAGGCTACGCCATCCGCTCAGCTGCGCGCTTCACCGCCTCGAGCCGCCGCGCCTGGTTTTGCGCGCCGCGTTCGCGGAGCAGGGCCAGCACCTCGGCAGGCGCGGTGTCGGGCGAGCCTGAATTGAACGGCGGGGCGGGATTGTATTCCATCTGGAGCTGGATTGCTTCCGCCGTGGTGCGGTCGACCAGGATCGAGACCAGCGTCAGCGCGAAATCAATGCCGGCGGTGACGCCGCCGCCGGTGATGCGGTTGCGGTCGATGCAGACGCGTGTCCTGGTCGGCGTTGCGCCGAACTGGCCGAGCATCTCCATCGCGCTCCAATGGGTGGCGGCGCGGTAGCCCTTCAATAGGCCGGCGGCGCCGAGCGCCAGCGATCCCGTGCAGACCGAGGTGACGTATTTGGCGCCTTCGGCCTGCCAGCGCAGGAAATCGAGCACCTCCTCGTCGTTGAGCAGGTCGTTGGTGCCGCCGCCGCCGGGCACACAGATGACGTCGAGTTGCGGGCAGTCGGCAAAGGTCGTGGTCGGCGTCAGCGTCAGCACGGAATCGCTCGGCACGGGCTCGATCCGCTTCCAGATCAAGTGCAGCTTCGCGCCCGGAAGCATGGCGAACACCTGCAAGGGTCCGGTGAAATCGAGCTGGGTGACGCGCGGAAACACCAGGAGTCCGATCTGGAGCGGTGACGACATGGGAGCCTCCGAGAATGAGCTTGACGCCGGCAGGATCGCATGGTGCCATTCCGTCCGAAATGGCATAATTCCCTCAATTTCGGACATGACTATGATCGGCATCCTGATCTTCCCGGATTTTCAGTTGCTCGACGCGGCAGGCCCGATCTCGGCATTCGAGGTCGCCGCGCGCTGCACCGGCATGGCCCCCGGCATTCGCGTGCTGGCGGCGAAAGCGGGGCTCGTGCGCAGCTCGTCCGGAGTCGAGATGATGGCGCGCGATTTCAAGCCGGCGAATGCGATCACGACCCTGGTCGTGGCCGGCGGCGTGGGCGTCGCGGACGCCGCGCGCTGTGAGGTCACGCGCGCCTTCGTGCAGCGGCTGGCGCGGCGTGGCGTGCGGGTCGCCAGCGTCTGCTCGGGTGCCTATGTGCTGGCCGAAGCCGGCCTGCTCGATGGGCGCCGCGCCACCACTCATTGGGGGCGGACGCGCGATTTCGTCGCGCGATATCCCAAGGTGAAGTTCGAGCCGGACCAGATCTTCACCCGCGACGGCAATGTCTGGACCTCGGCAGGCATCTCCGCGGGCATTGATCTCGCGCTCGCGATGGTCACCGAGGACCACGGCGAGGAGATCGCGCAGCAGACCGCGCGCCAGCTCGTGCTCTATCATCGCCGCAGCGGCGGCCAGTCGCAATTCTCCTCGCTGCTGGAGCTGAAGGCGCCGAACGGCCGCTTCGGCGCGCTGTTGTCCTGGGCGCGCGAAAATCTCGATGCGCCGCTGACGGTGGAGGACCTTGCCGATCGCGCCGGCATGAGCGCGCGACATTTCGCCCGCGCCTTTGCCGCCGAGACCGGCACGACGCCATCCAAAGCAATCGAGCGGTTGCGGCTCGAAGCGGCACGCGAGCGCGTGCAGTCCTCGCGCGAGGCGATCGAGCTCGTCGCCGAAGTGACCGGATTCGGCGACCCCGAGCGAATGCGGCGCGCCTTCATCCGGCCTTCGGCCAGCCGCCTCAGGCGCTGCGGCGCGCGGCACGGGCAGGTTAGGGCGCGCGAGGGCGGGACCTCGCCGTGTGCGGTCCAACGCATTGGCATTTGAAAGGCGGCGGATACCGTGCCTGAGACGTCGGCGCGAGTTCTCGAAGACGTGCGGAATGTTTGCGGCCGTCACGCCGCCGGCGCTGCCGTCGACCTCCTCGAGATTGAGTCACCGATCAGGCGGCGCGGCAGCTTCGCATCCGCCTCCTCCGCCTGGTGTGGCCCCGGGCGCTTCGTTCCTCAACTGCGCAACAGCACCGCTTCGCGCAGCGCACGGCTCGAGCTTAAGACAGAGCCGATTCCCAGGACCATCAGCAGCAAGCCCAGCCAGGTTGCTGTCCAACCCTTTCCTTCATGGCCCGCCTCCGCAGGGGGCATGCCCACCGGAATAGCCGGTGGCACCGAGGCGGCGGCCGCGTCGCGTACCGGCGCGAGGGGCTTCTCCACGTCAATTTGGAACGGCACGGAATGCTCGGACGTGTACTGGCCGGTGGGAAGATCCGTGAAAGGTGCGGCTGGCATCACGGCCGTCGTGCCCGTGCCGACAACGAAGGCGGCATCAGCCACCTTGACTTCGCGTGCAGGCGGCATCGGCTGGACCCCCTCTGCCGGTGCGGAGCGTTGCAACTCCGCACGTGCATCAACCACCGGGCTGCGCCTGAGCCGCGCGGCTTCGTTCTGGTCGGGATTGGCGCCGCGGTTGGCGACGCGACGATGCGCCGGCTTTTGCACCCGCGCGACACCCTCGGCCAGGAACCAGCATTTGCGGTGGCCGTCCCGCCGATAGACCCAGTGTTGGCCGGCGCCGGTCGAGTCGCCGGGCCGCGGCAAGCATTCCGCTTGCACGGGAGGGCTTGCCGCGGGCTCGCGCGAAGCGTTACCGAAAAGGTCGGCAAAAGGGTTGGAAAACGCAGGTGTCGCTGCAAGAGCTCCAACAAGAACCAAACTCGTCAAGCAAAGCCGCAAATAACCGGACATCGAAAACTCCCGGTGTTGCGCCCCCCTACCAGCTCGACCCTTCGCGGCAAGATGGGCCGCGATGCGGCTCAAATTTGGCAGCGCCATGGATTCATTGTGTACCCGCTGGGAGATCCTGGGCCGAATCCAAACCCGCTCCAGCATCTCCCGCTTGCAAAATGCAGTGGCCAGCTCATGTGGTTGAGCCCCTCCTGCCGCCAGGCGGGTGGGGCTCAATAGGTCTGCGGAAATGGCGCACGGAAGCGCATAAGGATTTGATTGCAGCAGTTGCGGGCAGGTCGAGAATACCCGGGCCGCCCAATCCATGCAGATGCGCTGTCTCATCCGAGACGTTTGTTCGTGCTTTTGGATATTGCGAATTAATCTTCGGCTCACAGCAAATCGTTTGAAGGCTAATGATCGCCGGTATAGCATGGGCCTTTAAAGGGGTTGAACGTGCCGCCTTCGTTAATGTGCACTCAGCCCGCGGCATGCCACCTCGTCCCAGAAGTCAAGGCATCATGTCATCTTCCAACCGGATTGCGCTCTTCATCGACGGAGCCAATCTCTATGCCACGGCCAAGACGCTCGGCTTCGACATCGATTACAAGCGCCTGCTGAAGGAATTTCAGAGCCAGGGAACGTTGCTGCGGGCGTTCTATTACACCGCCATCATCGAGGATCAGGAATACTCCTCGATCCGTCCCCTGACCGACTGGCTCGACTACAACGGCTACACTGTCGTCACCAAGGCGATCAAGGAATTCATCGACGCCTCCGGCCGCCGCAAGGTCAAGGGCAACATGGACATCGAACTCGCCGTGGACGCCATGGAGCTCGCCGAGCATATCGACCAGATGGTGCTCTTCTCGGGTGACGGCAACTTCCGCTCCCTGGTCGAGGCCGTCCAGCGCCGCGGCGTGCGGGTCACCGTGGTCTCCACCATTGCCAGCCAGCCGCCGATGATCGCCGACGAGCTGCGCCGCCAGGCCGACGTCTTCACCGACCTCGTCGAGCTACAATCCAAGCTCGGCCGCGACCCGTCTGATCGCCCGGCACCTCGCGAGCGCGAGTTGCGCTATCGCCCGGCACCAGGTCAGACCATCACGGGGCCCAAGGGAAATGATAGCTTGCTCGAGGAGTGAGCTGCGAACGAGACCGTTGGTGGAATGGCCGCTGGTAAGGCTCGGGTGCCGACGCACATGGTCGTTCTTCGAGCTGGGCGCAGAGATGAGCATGGCGAATAAGCCCGGCATTTGCGCCGGGCTAAATCGCCAATAAGATTCAGGTTCTCAGCAACGGATCAATTAGAGAGGAGTTCGCGGGTGGCAGTCGGTTCGGTTTCTGACATTAGGATGCTCGCTCACGAGCTTGCATAGCTGTGTTGCCGCCCAGCTCGCTCCCGCGGGGAGGCGCGATCGGGCGGAGATGCGCAATCGGGGCGCAACACGACCTAGTACCGAAGCATTCGAAATTGATGTGAAGCCAAAAGCGAAAATAGTTCACGCGCGGCACGGTGTCAGAACCAAATTAACTGCGACAAAATAACAAATTTAGTTATGTTCGATAATCGTGATGACTCCACCACAAAATAAAAAAATATGTTGGGGAAAACACGGGAGGTTGGAATGGAAGCTGCCCGCCGCTTTCGCGCAATGGCGTCACTTTGCCGGCAGACTGCCGCGCTTTATCCTGAGAGAAGCTGGAAATTGCTCGCCGAGGCAGAGTACTGGGAGCATCTGGCGACTGCAGCTTTAGCTCACTGAGTTTCGGCCGCGAATATTCACTTCCTTGGTGTTCTTGGTGTTTTCGTCGACTTCTGAGTTCAAATCATATTCTGAGGCAGCAATGTCCAGCACTGGTCAGGTTTATACTTGCGCTGTCCTGCGCGAACGTCTGCAAGCGATCGTGGCGGAGCTTAGAGAAGTGGAGACGCTTCGAAGAAGGCTCCGAAACGTAGAAGCGAGAACAATCGGCCGAAGACGGCGTGCCAAAGTGGGCCGCAGATCAAGAGCCGTTTGAGGACGCTCAGTCACCGCAACATTGAACCCGCATTGGACTCACTCAGGACTTCGACGTGCGGTTACTCGCGCATAATGGAAAGCAGCGAGACGAAAGCGGGACGAAGTTTGGCCTCCGCCCCAGTCTGCCCACTGTTAGGAGCCGTGGCAGACGCTTCGCCGGCGGCCTGCGAATTAAAGGTATAAGCAGGCTATGTGGGATTTAAACAGTTAAACAGTGGCCCGCGTAACTGGCGTTGTAGCCGAATGCTGCACTGAAAGTCTGATTCGGGGTACAGAGGACATTCGCAGCGTGGGCCCCGGTCCAATTACGCGCGGAAGCAGACATCCTGGATTATGCGCACTGCTTAGGTAGCGCTACTTGCCGTTGCTCCGTCGGAAGTATCTGCGCGCGCGGTCAATCGCCGCGCGATCGGCATCAGCATGTACGGCGCAAGATGAATCGGAAACTGCGTCAGCGCGAAATAGAGCCAGGTCGACGCCGGCAGCGCGCCGGCGGTTGCTGCCAGCATCAGGCCTAGATTGCGCTGGGACACCATTAGGCCGATCGCGAAGGCGCGTTCGGTGCCGACGCGACGGAAGATCAGCGTCGTCACGGCAAGCAGGGTGAAGTAGACCATAAACGCGAGCAGCGCGACGGCGATCGTGAAGAGGGGATCGGCGACGAGGTCGGTGGCGACGTCGCCCATCACCGCAGAGGCGAACACCAGCAGGATAATGATGTTGAGGCCGTCGATCGGCCGCTTGTGGCGCTGGATCGTGTCGGTGCCGAACAGGCGACGGATGGTCGTCGCGGCAAGCAGAGAGGCAGCGAGGATGCCGAGCAGCTTGAGGCCGAGCGTCAGCGGCGAGATGCTGAGCATGCCGCCGAGAAAGAGGCTCGCGAACAGGGACGCCGTGAAGGGCACGAGCGCGGTCGAGGTCACCAGCGTGACCAGCACCAAGGTGGCATCAAGGCCCATCAGCGCGGCGAGCGCCGGCGAGGCCATCATCGGCGAGGCCGTGCCCTGGAGCATCAGCGCAAGCGCAAGGCCGGGCGAGCTAGTGGTGAGCCCGGTCACGTAAGCGGCGAGGGCGACGATCAGCGGCACGCCCATCGTGGTCCAGGCGGTGGCAGCTGCGACCAGCGCCGGCCGGCGCAGATGTCCGTACAGCGCCACGAGATCGACGCGCATGAAGGAGATGCAGAGCAGAAGGAAGATCGCCTCGGTGACATAGGGGCGCAGCAGCGCGCCGAGCGGCGGCACGGCGACGGCGATGAACACGATGGCCGCCACCGCGCGGGTGCCTTGGCCGCCGAGCCATGTCAGCCCGCGCAGGGGGAGGGCGAAAAATGATCGAAGAAGAGAGGCCATGCAAACGGCGTTCAGCCCAATGCTTTCAACCACGCGCCGATCTCGCGCGCGGCGACATTGGCCTCTCGCAGCAATTTTCCCATGGTGAAGAAGCCATGGAATTGGCCGGGATAATGCTTGTAAGTGACGGGCACGCCGGCCTGCTTGAGGCGCTCGGCGTACTCGGCGCCTTCGTCGCGCAGGGGATCGGCACCGGCGGTGAGTACGTAGGCCGGCGGCAGGCCGGCAAGGCTCGTCGCGCGCGCCGGCGAGGCGCGCCAGTCATGGATGTCGGCGGCGCCGTTGAGATAGTGGTCGCGGAACCAGCGGATCACCGAATGGGTCAGCAGCACGCTGGTCTCGGGCTCGCTGTGGGAGCCGTGCGTCATGGCGAAATCGGTCGCCGGATAGATCAGCACCTGTCCTGCGAGCGCGGGACCGTTGCCGTGGCGCGCGGCGAGCGCGACGACCGCGGCGAGATTGCCCCCGGCACTGTCGCCGCCGATCGAGAGGCGCGAGGCGTCGATACCGAGCTCGCGCGCATTGGCGGCGACCCATCCGGTCGCGGCGATAGCGTCCTCGGGTGCGGCGGGAAACTTGTGCTCAGGCGCAAGGCGGTAGTCGACCGAGATCACGATTAGCGCGCCCTCGACCGCGAGCTGGCGGCAGACAACGTCGTGGGAGTCGAGATCGCCGATGACCCAGCCGCCGCCATGGAAGAACACGAGCGCCGGCGACAGGCCGTCGTGCCGGCGCGGCTCGTTCGGAACATAGAGGCGCGCCGGGATCACCCCATGCGGCGCCGGGATCGCGAGCTCTGCGACGCGGGCGAGCTCCGGCGGCTCGGGGTTGGTGGCAAAGCGCGCCTGCGAATAATAGGCGCGCGCCTCCGGTGCGGTCAGGGTCTCGTAGGCCGGGCGGCCCGCCTCCTGGAAGGCCTTGTAGACGGCAGCAGCATCGGGATCGAGCACAACGGGCATGGGCAGCGGCCTTCTGGGTTTCCAGTTCTGGTTGGATGTCGTTTCGCACGGCGATGCCCGCCTCCCGGGAAGGGGCTGTCCTCCGACTATCCCATCGGGAGGCCGGTCTGGCCAGTCGGCGCCGGGGGGGGGGCAGGGATACCGCCCTTCCCCCGCCGTATTCGCCGTGTTAACCGGAGGGCCTGCGAGCGGCGGTATTCCCTATAAAGTGTCCAACGAGCCCGATTCGCTGTTGAAGCCGCGCGAGATGTTCAAAACCTTTTCCCTGACAGGCCTTGCGGCACTGCTGGCCGCCACCGTGTTGACGGTTGCGACGCCTGCGCAGGCGCAGATCGGCACGATCTTCTCCGATCCGCCGCCGCTGCGGCCGCCCGGCAACATTCCGCGCGGCCAGCCGCAGCCGCAGCAGATCCCCGAAGACGACGAAGAGGTGCCGGAGCTGCCGCCGCAGGGCCGCGTGCTCCCGTCGCGCCCGATGCCGCCGCCTCCGGGCCGGCAGGGGAACGTGATGCCGGGGCCGGTCGAGACCCAGCCTCTGGCGCCGCCGCCGGGCTCGACCGTGGCTCCGCCGAACCAGCCGCCATCCGCGGCGATCGCCCCGCCCGGTCCGCAAGGCGCCCCGGGTGGGCCCGGTCAGCGCCAGCCGCAGCAGAAGGGCGAAGTCCCGCAGGCGCCGGCGAGCCTCCAGCCGGGCGACGAGGTCGTCACCGAGCCGCCGGCCCAGAAGATCGTGAACAAGAAGGCGACCTTCTCCGGTCTCGACAAGATCACCGGACGCATTATCAATTTCGACGAGGAGATCGGCGAGACCGTCCAGTTCGGCGCGCTGCGGGTCAAGACCGACGCTTGCTATACGCGGCCGGCAACGGAGGCCACCAACACCGACGCTTTCGTCGAGGTCGACGAGATCACCTTGCAAGGCGAGGTGAAGCGCATCTTCTCGGGCTGGATGTATGCCGCAAGCCCCGGCCTGCACGGCGTCGAGCACCCGATCTACGACATCTGGCTCACCGACTGCAAAGAACCGCAGCAGACCATTGCGACCGCCGCGCCGGACCCCGCGGCCAAGCCGGCCCCGCCACCGCCTGCGCAGAAGAAGGCTGTGCCGAAGCAGGCCGTGCAGCAGCGTCCGCCGCAGCCCTTGCCGCCACCTCCGCAACAGCAGCCCGCACCGCCACCGCCGCCGCAGCAGCCTGGCCTGTTCAATTTCCCGGGCTTCAGCCGGTAAACTCAGTGATCATTGCCGCGAGGCGATGATATCGAGCGCGCGTGCGCCCGGGATCGGTTCGCCGGCAGAGAGCCTCAGGAAATCGCCGGGCTCGCCGGCGAGCGCCTTGTCGAGCAGCGCGGTGTAGCGCCGCCGCGAAATCTCGACCGCACCGAAGCTCTTCAAGTGCTCGGTGACATATTGCGTGTCGAGCAGCTCGAAGCCGCCATGGATGAGCCGCGCGACCAGATGCACCAGCGCGACCTTCGAGGCGTCGCGCGCGGTGTGGAACATGCTCTCGCCGAAGAAGGCGCGGCCCAAGCTGACGCCGTAGAGCCCGCCGACAAGGTCGTCGCCCTGCCAAGCCTCGACGCTGTGGCAATGGCCGAGCTCGTACAGGCCGCCATAGAGATCGCGGATGCGCTTGTTGATCCAGGTGTCCTCGCGCCCGGCCTGCGGCGCCGCGCAGCCGGCGATGGTCGCCTTGAACGCGGTGTTGACGGTCACGCGAAACGTATCCGAGCGTACCGTACGCGCGAGGCGCGAGGCGACGCGAAATCCCTCCAGCGGGATCACGCCGCGCAGTTCCGGCTCGACCCAGAACAGGGTCGGATCGTCGGCGCTTTCCGCCATCGGAAAGATGCCGCAGGCATAGGCACGCAACAGCACGGCCGGCGTGATTTCAGACGAGGCAGAGTCGCGAGACGTCATGGCGCGCGACAATAGCAGGATCGCGATGCGGTTGCGATGGGTGACGCAACGCCTCGCGCCGTCAGCCCGCGGCGGCGTGGTTGGTCTTGCCGGGGGCCGTGGGCACGCGGCGGAACCTGAGCACGATGCGGGTCCCGGAATGGGCGGGATCACGCTCCACGGAGGCGTCGAGCTTGGCGGCCATGGCCGCGACGATGCGCTGGCCCATGCCGGTGGAGCGCGGATCCGCCTTGCCATTATCACCGACACCATCGTCCGTAATCGACAGCAGGAGATCGTCGCTTTGCGAGGCCAGCTCGACATGGATCGGGCCGGCGCCATCGGGATAGGCATATTTCACCGCATTCATCACCAGCTCGTTGACGATGATGCCGACGGCGACGGCGCGGTCCGGATCGATCTCGATCGGCTCGGCCTTCAGCGTCAGGCGGGACATGCGGTTGCCTTCGGCTGAGCGCCTGAGATCCTCGAGCAGCGAGTCCAGATACTGGTTCAGAACCACGCTCTTCAGGTCCTGCGAGGTGTAGAGGCGGCGGTGCACCTGCGCGACCGCGGCGACGCGACCCATGGCATTGGTCAGCGCCGCTTTGACCTCGTCCTGCGCGGCGGAGCTCGCCTGAAGATGCAGAAGCGAGGCGATGATCTGGAGGGAGTTGCCGACGCGGTGGTTGACCTCGCGCAGCAGCAGCTCGCGTTCGGCGGCGAGCGCCGCGTAGCGGTCGCGCGAGGCGTGGATCTCGGCTTCGGCTTCCTCGCGCGCCCTCTGCAATTCGGCCTGGCGCAGCGCGCCTTCGGCGGCGACGTGGAGGAGCGGGATGAAATCGCCCTGGACGTCCTTGACCAGATAATCGGCCGCCCCGGCCTTCAGCGCGGTGACCGCGATGCTGGAATCCTGCGACGCCGTGACGAACACGACCGGGGGCGCGTCCGGGATCGCCATGATCTGCTCGAGCGTCTCCAGCCCGTCGAGGCCCGGCATATACTGATCGAGTGCCACCACATCGATGCCGCCCTCGGCGCCCGCGCGGCGGATGCGCTCAAGGCCTTCCTCGCCGCTCGCGGCATGAACGACCCTGTAGCCGCGCCGCGTCAGGCCGCGATCGACCAGGCGCGCCAGCGCGTCGTCGTCGTCGATGTAGAGCAGTGTTGGCGTGTGCTGATTCATGTGGCGGCGGGCGGGACCTGGATGACCGAGAAGAACAGGCCGAGCTGCCGGATAGCATTGGCGAAGTTCTCGTAGTTGACCGGCTTAGTGACGTAGACGTTGCAGCCGAGCTCGTAGCAGCGCTTGATCTCCTGGGTATCATCGGTGGTGGTCAGCACCACCACGGGCGAAGCCTTCAGATATTTATTCTCCTTGATCTGCTTCAGGATGTCGATCCCGGTCATGTCGGGGAGGTTGAGGTCGAGCAGGATCAGGAGCGCATTGCCCTTCTGCACGAGCCCGGTGCCGTCGGCGCCGAACAGATGCCTCATCGCGTCCGTGCCGTTGGCAAAGGAGACGATCTCGTTGTTGACGCCGGACCTTCGGATGTTGCGCTCGATCAGGCGGGCGTGGCCCTCGTCGTCCTCGATCATGATGATGGTAACTGGCTGAGTCATCGATCTGCGTTCCGGTTGCTCATGTTCCAGGCGATCGGCAGCGTGATCGTGAACGTGCTGCCAGCGTTCAGTTCCGATGATACCGACATGGTGCCGCCGAGGCGACGCACAAGTGCACGCACATGTGCAAGACCGATGCCCTGGCCGGGCTTGTCCTGGGTTCCCGCGCGGCGGAACAGGTCGAATATCCGCTGGTGATCCTTCGGATCGATACCGCGGCCGTTGTCGCTGATCTCGAAGATCGCGTAGCCGAGCTTGGTGCGCCCGCGGATTCTGATCTCGCCGGGCACGCCGCTCTTCAGGTATTTGATGGCGTTGTCGATCAGGTTGGAGAAGATCTGCTCGAGCGCGAGGCGGTCGCTGACGAGGTTGGGCAGGGGTTCAACCTGAATCTCGGCCTGTGCCTCGGCGGCCTGGTGCGCCAGCGTCGACACGATGGCTCCGATCAGCTCGCCCGTGTCGATTTTCACCGGCTGGAATTCGCGGCGGCCTTCGCGTGTGAGGTTGAGGATGGCGGAGATCAGCCGATCCATCTTGGCGATCGACGTCTTGATGAAGCCGAGCGCTTCGGAGAAGTCCTCCGAAAGCTGCTTGTCGGCGCCTTCGAGCACGATCTCGCCGGAAGCGGGCGGCGGCCCGTCGGCGGCGACATGGGTGAGACCGCCGATACGGCGGAAAATGTCGCCGCCGAGCTCTTCGAGCTCGCTGGTAAAGCCCATGATGTTGACGAGTGGCGAGCGCAGATCATGGCTGACGATGTAGGCAAAGCGCTGAATCTCGTCATTGGCTTCGCGCAGGTCCGCGGTGCGCTCATCGACGACAGTCTCGAGGTTGGCATAGGCATCGCGCAGGCGGTTCTCGGCCTCGTCGCGGGCCCGCGCCGAACGCCGCACCAGCCAGATTGAGATCATCGCCAGCAGCACGACGAGGCCGGAGCCAATGCCGGTCATCGATGCGGCGAGGGTCTGGCTGCGGTCGGAATTGGCCGTGCGGAGGCGGAACAGCCGTTCCTCTTCCTGAAGCATTCCGGTCGCGATTTCGGCGATCGCGGCCGTGGCGTCGGTAGAGGCGAACTCGCGAACCAGCGCTGTGGCCTTTTCCGGCTGATCCTGGCGGATGAAATCGATTTCCTGCGCCAATTGGCCGAGCCGCGTCTCGATCGCCGAGCTCAGCTTGTCGATGCTTTTGCGTTGTTCCGGATTGTCGCCGATCAGGTGCGTAAGCCTGTCGAGGGCAGGTACGATGGCCGCCACGGCTTTGTCATGGTCGGCTTTGAAATCCGCCCCTCGCGTCAGCAGGTAGGCCCGGGCGGAGCTTTCGGCACGCCGGATTTCCAGCAGGAGGGCGTTAATCTGGTTCTCGGCCTCGATGGTGTGGATGACCCATTTGCTATCATCCCTGGCCTTGTTGACGAGGTAGACGGAGCCGGCGCTGATCACGGTCAGCACCAAAAGGCCCGCCGAGAACAGCAGGATCTGCCAAAATGCGCGCCGTCGCTGCGCCCAAGCCTTCACGACGGTCTTAGGTTCAGCAGAATTCAAAGCGCCCCCTTGGAACTGTCCCCGCGGTCCAGAACGCAATCAGGGCCAAACGGTTCCAGAAACAGGGAGGATTATCTGGGGGTAGGTTCCGCCTTGCCGGCCAGGTACTGTTCCAGCCAGTGGATGTGATAGTCGCCGTTGATAATGTCGTCCTCGCGCACCAGCGCGCGGAACAACGGCAGCGTGGTCTCGATGCCCTCGACAACCATCTCGTCCAGCGCCCGGCGCAGTCGCATCAGGCATTCGGCGCGGGTCTTGCCGTGCACGATCAACTTGCCGACCAGGGAATCGTAATAGGGCGGGATCGTATAGCCTTGGTAGACGGCGGAATCGATGCGGACGCCGAGCCCGCCGGGGGGATGATATTGCAGGATGCGGCCCGGCGAGGGGCGGAAGGTTTGCGGATTTTCGGCGTTGATGCGGCACTCGATCGCGTGGCCGATGACCTGGACCTCGTCCTGCCGCGCCGGCAGATCCCCGCCCGCGGCGATACGAATCTGCTCCAGCACGAGGTCGATGTCGGTGATGCTCTCGGTGACGGGATGCTCGACCTGGATGCGGGTGTTCATCTCGATGAAGTAGAACTCGCCGTCCTCGAACAGGAATTCGATGGTCCCGACGCCGAGATATTTCATCTCGCGCATCGCTTTCGCGCAGGTCTCACCGATCTTGGCGCGCGCGGCCGCGGCAAGTACCGGCGAGGGGCCCTCTTCCCAGACCTTCTGGTGGCGGCGTTGCAGCGAGCAGTCGCGTTCGCCGAGATGAATGGCGCCGCCGCGGCCGTCGCCGAGGATCTGGATCTCGATGTGACGCGGCTTCTGGAGGTATTTTTCGAGGTAGACGGAGGCGTCACCAAAGGCGGACTTGGCTTCGTTGGCCGCGGTCGACAGCGCCACCTGGAGGTCGGTCTCGCTGTGGGCGACCTTCATGCCACGGCCGCCACCACCGGCCGCAGCCTTCACCAGCACGGGAAATCCGATCTTCTTCGCGATCGAAAGCGCATCATCATCGGGACCGACGGCGCCGTCGGAGCCGGGCACCACCGGGATGCCGAGGCGCTTGGCGGTCTTCTTGGCCTCGATCTTGTCGCCCATCAAGCGGATGTGCTCGGCCTTTGGACCGATGAAATGCAGGTTGTGCTCTGCGAGGATTTCCGCAAAGCGCGCGTTCTCGGACAGGAAACCGTAGCCGGGATGCACCGCATCCGCGCCAGTGATCTCGCAGGCCGCGAGCAGTGCGGGCACGTTGAGATAGCTGTCCTTCGAGGGTGGCGGCCCGATGCAAACGCTCTCATCCGACAGGCGCACATGCATGGCGTCGGCGTCGGCGGTGGAGTGCACCGCCACGGTCGCAATCCCGAGCTCCTTGCAAGCCCTGAGGATGCGAAGAGCGATCTCGCCGCGATTGGCTATGAGGATCTTGTCGAACATGTTGTCCTGCAGCGAATGGCGAGTGGCGAATGGCGAGTAGGGAAGGCTGACGCCATTCGCTATTCGCTATTCCCCATTCGCGTCACTCAATGATCACCAGCGGCTCGCCGTATTCGACCGGCTGGCCGTCCTCGACCAGGATCTGTGTCACCGTGCCGGCGCGCGGTGACGGGATCTGGTTCATCGTCTTCATGGCTTCGATGATCAGCAGCGTCTGGCCGACCGAGACCTTGGTGCCGACCTCGATGAACGGCTTGGCGCCGGGCTCCGGCGCCCAATAGGCGGTACCGACCATCGGCGAGGTCACGGCGCCCGGATGTTTCGACAGGTCGGTCGCAGCCGTTGCGGGCGCGGCGCCGGCCGGCTGCAGGGTGGCGGGAGAGGCGGTGACCGGCATCGGCATGGTTGCGGCAACGCTGACATTGCGTGCGACGCGCAGGCGCAGGCCCGCACGTTCGATCTCGATCTCGGTCAGGCTGGTCTCATCGAGCAGCAGGGCAAGCTCGCGGATGAGCGCGGAATCCTCGCTGGAAAACCTTGCGGCTGCTTTGTCGTCTGGCTGGCGCGCCATGTTGTTTGATCCGAATGTCCTGTTGGAAGGGGGGCGTCAGGCTTTGGGCTTGATGCCGAGCTTGGCGGCAAGGCCCTGGATGGCGAGGCGGTAGCCTTCGATGCCGAAACCGCAGAGCGAGGCGAAGGCCGCGCGCGCGGTGTAGGAGTGATGACGGAAGCTCTCGCGGGCGTGGATGTTGGTCACGTGCACTTCGACCGTGGGAATCTGCACCGCGAGCAGTGCGTCATGGAGCGCGATCGAGGTGTGGGAGTAGCCGCCGGCATTGATGATGATGCCCTTCATCTTGCGCGCATGCGCCTCGTGGATGAAATCGATCAACTCGCCTTCGCGGTTGGACTGCCGGCAGTCGGCTTTGAGGCCGAAGCTCGCCGCGGTCTCTCGGCACAGCGCCTCGACGTCAGCCAGCGTCGCGTGGCCATACTTTTCGGGCTCGCGCGTCCCCAGCATGTTGAGGTTCGGCCCGTTCAGGACGAGGATCGTGTCGGTTGCAGGTTCGGCCATTCCAATCCCGGCAGAGGTGCTTCGGCGTGGCGGGGTTATAGGTAACAAAGCGGGCGAGGGGAAGAGTTGAAGGCCTCCCGGGTAGCTTCAAGGACCTCATCCAGTGCGCAAAAACCTGTGCGGAAGCTGCGGAAATTGCTTGTTAACCAGTCCAAAGCATGGCTGCCGGCCGAACGCAAAGGGGCGGGCATCGCTGCCCGCCCCTGAGGTTGCCGTCATCCGGACTTAGGCGTTCAGGACCGCCACGATCTCGTAGGTGTCCGGATTGATGATCACGATCTCATCGCGAACCAGGACGTACTTATAGGTCCGCCACTCCGGATAGATCGTCACGACCCGCGACGGCAGGGGGTGCAGCGTGATGCCCTCGCGCGGAATGCGGGTGCCGACCGACACCTGGAAGTTCACATTCGTCACGGGGGCGACACGCTCCTCGCGGATCACCGACGTGATCTGAGTCCGCTGCTCGGTCGAGAGCTTCGCAGCGGCGCCTGCCTGGCCGACGGTGGTCGAGGTCGAGCTCTGGCCCTGCGCGTTCTGGGTCGAGCTGGTGCCGGCCTGGCCCTGCGCGTTCTGGCTGCTGCTGGTACCAGTCTGACCCTGGGCATTCTGATTGGTGCTCGTGCCGGTGCCCGGACGGTTCTGGGCATTGTTGGTCGAGGTGCCGCTCTTGCTGCCCTCAGCCTTCATGTCCTTCTGGTCCTTGCTGCCGGATTTCGTCGTGTCCTGGGTCATGCTCTTGGACTTGTCCTGCTGGGACTTGTCCATCTGGCCCTGCGCGCGTTCGTCGGTGCGCTGGCCCTTGGTCGCGCCAGACTTATCCTCGGCCGCATTCTTGTTCATCGCGCCGCCGGAGTGCTCGTCCTTCATCGCGCCGGAGGACTTGTCCTCGGAGCCTCGATCGGACTTCATGCTGGAGCCGCCGGCCTGGCCGACAGTTCCCTTCTCGGCGCTAGAGGACTCCTTGCCCATGGAGCCGCGCTCAGCGGCGCCGCCCGAGGACTGCGAGTGCTGCATCTGCTGCGAGCCACCAGCGCCGCTATCGCGGCCCGTGGTGTTTTGTGCGTTCGCCAGACCGGTGCCCGCGACGAGTGCGAGTGCGGCAACCGAGATCATAAAGCGGTTCAACATCGAAATTCTCCTCACGTGTTCCTTACGTCATTGCCCGCGCCGACAACGAAAGGAGATTTGAGTTGTTCCGGAACTTCGCCTGTTCCGCGGCATTTGTTTCTTGAATAACCAGATGAATGACCTTGCACGAAGGCGCCACCGTTCGGCGCACGAAAAAGGCCGGCTTTTCAGCCGGCCTTTTTGCGTGTGCGAGTTGTGAAGGGCGCGATTGGCAAGTCGCTTTATCAACAAGTCGCCTTGCCGCAGCGGGCAATACCGATCTTTTCCCTGAGGCTTTCGACGCCGACGGCGCCAATCACGATCTGCTTGCCGATCACGTAGCTCGGCGTGCCGTTCATGCCCATCGCTTCGGCGAGCTTGAAGTTCTCCTCGATGGTGGCGCGCACTTCGGGGCTGGCGATGTCCTTCTCGATTCTAGCCGTGTCGAGACCAGCCTCCTTGGCGGCCTGAATCGCGCGCGCCTTGTCCGCCGCGCCGCGGCCGCTGAGCAGCCTCTGGTGGAAGTCGAGATATTTCTTGCCGGAGGGATCTTGCATGCGCACGGCGACGGCGACCTGGGCCGCCTCGACCGAGCCCTGGCTCAGCACGGGAAATTCCTTCAGCACGACCTTCAGCTTCGGATCGCTCTTCATGAGGTCGAGCATGTCGCCCATGGCGCGTTTGCAATAGCCGCAATTGTAGTCGAAGAATTCGACGAAGGTGACGTCGCCGTCCTTGTTGCCAAGCACGACTTGGCGCGGCGAGTTGAAGATCGCGTCGGCATTCTGCGCGATGCTGGCCTCGTGCTTCTGGGTTTCGGCCGCGGCCTGGCGCTTGCCGAGCTCGGCCATGGCCTCTTCGAGCACCTCGGGATGGCTGACGAGATAATTTTTGATGATCGCCTCGATGTCGGTGCGCTGGGCATTGGAGAAGCTGTCGGCCGACGCGGGCGCGGCTGCGCCGAACATGGCGAGCGCAAACAACGCGGGAGCTAGCAGGCGCAGCGAAGGCATGGGCAAATCCTCTTATCCAAGGCAGGTTTCGGTAAAACGTCGCGGCGGACTAAAGCTCGATGTCGTGACGTCGTGGTGTCGGGCGTCGATTACGTTGCGTCAGTTGCGCGGCGGCTTGGCCGCCAGGATGTCGTCGGCCTTGACCCAGCCGGGTGTGCCGACAGCGAAACGGGTTTTCGCGCGCGTGGCGAGCTCGCGGGCGGTCTTGTTATCACCGCGCAAGTAGGCGGCCTGTGCCGACGCGAGATCCGCCTCGGCATAATCTCCCTTTCGTCCATAGGCCATCGCGAGCTGGGTATAGCCGAGCGCGGCCTCGGGCTCTCGTGCCACCGCGGCGCGGAGAATCCGAACGGCGTCATCGGTGTAGGCCTTATTATCGGTTCCAACCAGAGCCTGCCCAAGTAACATCTCGATGAGGGGCGCATTGTTCGAAAGCTGCACCGCCTTGCGCAGGGGAGCGATCGCCTCGGCGGGCTTGCCGCTCTCCAGCAAGGCCTGCCCGCGCACCTCGTAGAAATACGGATTGTTCGGCTGGACCTGGATCAGCGCGTCGATCTGGGTGAGCGCGCTGCGCAAGTCCCCATGCAGATAGGTGCTGATGGCACGGGCATAGCGCGCCGGCATGCTGTCGTTGGTCTGGGGATAGCGGCGGTACACCGTCTCCGGCCGCTCCATGAACGCCGAGATCTTGGCGCGCACCATGTCATGCCGGAGCTGGAGCGCGGGATCGTCCTTCTTGTCCCAATAGGGGCTTGAGCTTGCGAACTCCTGGAGCGAGGCGACGCGCTCGGCCGGCATCGGATGCGACTGCAGATAGGGATCGGCGCCGCGCGCGGCGAACAGGCTCTCGCTGGTGAAGCGCTTGAAGGTCTCGTACATGCCCTTCGGCGACTGCCCCGTCGCGGTGAGGAATTTCACGCCGGCACGGTCGGCGTTCTCCTCCTGCTGGCGCTGATAGGACAGCAGCGTGCGGCGGATCATCTCCTGCGGGCCGGCGATCGCGGCGGCGCCGGCATTGGCAAGGCCGTTGTTGCCGGCGCTCGAGCTGCGGGTGCTGCCGGCTGCGATCGCGCCGGCGCCGAGCAGCATCGCGATGATCATCTGGGTCTGGGCCGTGGCGAGCTGCTCGCGGAGCTTGGACAGATGGCCGCCTGCCAGATGCCCGGTCTCGTGCGCGAGCACGCCGATGATCTGGTTCGGTGTCTCCGACTGCAGGATCGCGCCCCAATTGACGAAGATGCGGCGGCCGTCCGCGACGAACGCGTTGAACGAGCCGTCGTTGATGATCACCATCTGGATGTTGTGCTTCTCCAGACCGGCGACGCGCAGGATCGGGCGGGTATATTCGCGCAGGAGCTGCTCGGTTTCGGTGTCGCGTAGGACCGGCGGCCCCTTGGCCTGCGCACGCGCAGCCGAGAACGGCGTCAGCGCGATCGCCGTGGCCGTGATGAGAGCGGTGAGGGCGGAAGCCTTCTTGCGCAATGCGATCTGGAGCAACATCAAGCGGTCTGGGTCAAACGGTCTTGGTCAAGCAGTTTCGTGATTGGTTTTTGGCGATTGGCGGCGGACCGGATACGCGATATGCCCTTGTGAGCGTTACCCCTTATGAGCCGTACAATGCGGCTAGTCTGGGGCGCAAGCGCCCCGTTTTCCGGACCGGACGGACCGGTCTGCCAGCGAATAGCGGAAATCGATGCACGATGCGACATTGAGGAACCGGTTGGGGCAGTGGCTCGAGCCCTCCCGCCGCAGCGATGTTCCCCCGTTCATGGTGATGGACGTCATGGCCGCGGCGGCCCGAATCGAGGCCGCAGGTGGCCGTGTCATCCACATGGAGGTCGGTCAGCCCGCGGCCGGCGCGCCCAGGACCGCGATCGCGGCCGCCCATGCCGCGCTCGAAGCGGGACGGATCGACTACACCTCCGCACTCGGCATCCCCTCACTGCGCGAGCGCATCGCGCGGCATTATCGCGATGTCCATGGCTGTGACCTCAGCCCCGAGCGGATCGTGGTGACCACCGGCTCCTCCGGCGGATTTATCCTGGCCTTCCTGTCGATGTTCGAGCCCGGCGATCGCGTCGCGGTGACCGTGCCGGGCTATCCACCCTACCGCCATATCCTCACCGCGCTCGGCTGCGAGCCGGTGCTGATCGAGACCACGAACGAGACGCGCCACGCGCTCACCGGCGAGGCGCTGCTTGCCGCCCATCGCAAGGAGCCGCTGAAGGGCGTGCTGGTCGGCAGTCCCGCCAATCCGACCGGGACCATGATGCGCCGCGAGGCGCTCGCTGGCCTGATCGCAGCCGCGCAGGATGCAGGTATCCGCTTCATTTCCGACGAGATCTATCACGGGCTCGATTATGCGTTTCCGGCCGTGACGGCGGCGGCGCTGTCGGAGCACACGCTCGTGATCAACTCGTTCTCGAAGTATTTTTGCATGACGGGCTGGCGCGTCGGCTGGATGGTCGTGCCTGAGATTCTGGCGCGGCCGATCGAGCGGCTCCAGCAGAACCTCTCGATCTCGGTGCCGTCGCTGTCGCAGATCGCGGCGGAGGCCGCCTTCGACGGCGCGGCCGAGATGGAGGAGATCAAGCACGGCTATCAGGAAAACCGGCGCGTCCTGATCGATGGATTGCCGAAGGCTGGACTGACGAGATTCCTGCCGGCCGACGGCGCCTTTTATCTCTATGCCGACGTCTCCGACTTCACTGCCGACAGTTTCGAGTTTGCCAAGCAGATGCTGGAGCAGGCCCATGTTGCGGCGACGCCCGGCCTCGATTTCGATCCCATTCACGGACGCTCGTTCCTTCGCTTTTCCTACGCACGTTCGTCCGAAGAGATGCAGGAGGCAGTTGACCGGATCGCCCACTGGCTTAAATAGCCGCCAGTTTTGACGCCTTCCGGAGTTCATCTTGTCTGAACAATCTGCCGCGCCCGCTGCCACCTCGCATTCTCCTCTCGCCGCATTGATGTGGCCGATCCGGCCGGGTGAAACCGTCGGCGCTTTGCGCGCCTTCGTGCTGATTGCGCTTGGCACCGCCCTGATGGCGCTATCAGCCAAGGTCAGCCTGCCGCTGCCTTACGTGCCCATGACGTTGCAGACGCTGGTGGTGTTGATGATCGGCGCTGCCTATGGCTGGCGCCTTGGCAGCGCAACCATGATTGCCTACCTCGCCGAGGGCGCGCTGGGGCTTCCCGTATTTGCCGGCCCGGTAGGCGGGATCGCTCCGCTGGTCGGACCGACCGCGGGCTATCTGTTCGGTTTCGTTGCGGCAGCCTTCGTGACCGGCTGGCTCGCCGAGCGTGGCTGGGATCGCAGCGTGGTGCCGCTGTTTGCGGCAATGGCCGTCGGCCATATCGTCATTCTCGCCGCTGGGTTCGGCTGGCTGGCCTTTGGCCTCGGCCTCGGTGCCGCGAAGGCCTGGCAGGTCGGAATTGTGCCGTTCATTGCGGCTTCGCTGGTGAAGAACGCGCTCGGCGCGGCGTTGATGCCGGCAGCGCGCCGGATCGTCGACCGCCGCGGGTAATACGCGCAGCAACGACCAGTTCCGATTGACAGGGCCGGCCAAGTTGATCTTGGCTGGTCCGATAGTCTGAGGGGGAGTGAAACGATGACGACGACAACGATCGCGGAGGCGCCGGTCGCGCCGCCCGCGGCCAAGCCGTGGTACAAAGTTCTGTACGTTCAGGTGCTGATCGCGATCGTGCTCGGCGCCATCGTCGGTTGGTTGTGGCCATCGCTCGCCACCAATGAGTGGATCAAGGCGCTCGGCGATGGCTTCATCAAGCTGATCAAGATGGTGATCGCTCCGATCATCTTCTGCACCGTCGTCTCGGGTATCGCCCACATCCAGGATGCCAAGAAGGTCGGGCGCATCGGCGTCAAGGCGCTGGTCTATTTCGAAATCGTCTCGACCTTCGCGCTGGTGATCGGACTCCTCATCGGCAACTTGGTGAAGCCCGGCGCGGGCTTCGGCAGTGGCGCAGCAAACGAGGCGGCTGTCGCAAATTACGCCAAGCAGGCCGCCGGTCAGAAGTCGGTCGACTTCGTGCTGCACATCATTCCCGACACCGTGGTCGGCGCCTTCGCGCAAGGCGAGATCCTCCAGGTGCTGCTGTTCTCGGTGCTGTTCGGCTTTGCTTTGATGAGCCTTGGCGAGCGCGGCCACACCATGCGCAGCTTCATCGACGATGCCGCGCATGCCGTGTTCGGCGTCATCTCCATCGTCATGCGTGCAGCACCGATCGGCGCGTTCGGCGCGATGGCCTATACGATCGGCAAGTTCGGCACTGGCGCCATCCTCAACCTGGTCGGGCTGATCGCCACGTTCTACCTCACCGCGGCGCTGTTCGTGTTCGTCGTGCTCGGCATCATCGCGCGCATGGCGGGGTTCTCGATCTTCAAGTTCCTGGCCTACATCAAGGACGAACTGCTGATCGTGCTCGGCACCTCGTCGTCGGAAAGCGCGCTGCCGTCGCTGATGGAGAAGCTGGAGCGGCTCGGCTGCTCCAAGTCGGTGGTCGGCCTCGTGGTGCCCACCGGCTACTCGTTCAATCTCGACGGCACCAACATCTACATGACGCTGGCAACGCTCTTCATTGCGCAGGCGCTCGGTTACGATCTCTCCTTCAGTCAGCAGCTCACGATCCTCGTCGTGGCCATGCTGACCTCGAAGGGCGCCTCCGGCATCACCGGCGCGGGCTTCATCACGCTGGCGGCGACGCTCGCCGTGGTCGATCCGCGGCTCGTCCCGGGCATGGCGATCGTGCTCGGCATCGACAAGTTCATGAGCGAGTGCCGCGCGCTGACCAATCTGTGCGGCAACGGCGTCGCCTGCGTGATCGTCGCCTGGTGGGAGGGTGAGCTCGACCGCGACAAGCTCAACGCCAACCTCTCCAAGCAGATCGATCCGACCGACATGGAGACCGCGATCACGACGGACTGATCTGCGCGACGCGTCGGGCTTCGAAGTCGTAGGGCTGGTCGAGACTCCTCGATCAGCCCTTTTCTTTCGGCGCGCATCCGAGTAAGGCGCCTGTCGACAGCTAGAACCGCTCCGGCCGGTAGGGCGCGGGATCGATCGCCGGCGTCTCGCCGCTCATGATTTCCGCGAGCAGGCGTCCCGTCGCCGGCCCCAGCGTAAAGCCCTGGTGGCCGTGGCCGAAATTCATCCAGAGGCCCGGATGTCGTGGAGCTTGCCCAAGCACCGGGAGCATGTCGGGTGTGCAGGGGCGCGTGCCGAACCACGGATCCGGCTCGACCCGCTTGCCGAGATCGATCAGCTCGCGCGCGGAGGCCTCGGCGCTGGCGAGTTGCACCGGCGTTGCCAGCGCGTCCATACCGGTCAATTCCGCGCCGGTGGTGATGCGGATGCCCTTGGCCATCGGACCCATGGCGTAGCCGCCGCCCTTGTCGACGAGGGGCAGGTCGAGTGAGGCGCCGCCGCTGTAGTGCATGTGGTAGCCGCGCTTGCGGACCAGCGGAATGCGATAGCCGAACTTGTGCAACAGATCGGGTGACCACGGCCCGAGCGTCACGACGGCATGGGCAGCGTCAAGACGTCCCTGGTCCGTATCGACGGACCAGCCGGTTGCGGTCTGCCGCAGGCTCTGGGCGTCACCGAGCACAACCGTGCCGCCGAGCCGCTCGAACAGCTCGGCATAGGCCGTGACGAGGGCACCTGGATCGGACACGGTCCAGGTGTCGAGCCAATGGATCGCGCCGGGGAGATCGTCGCGCAGGATCGGCTCGGCCTTGGCAAGCTCGCTGCCGGAGAGCACGCGGAAATTCACGCCGAACTCGCGCTGGTCTTCCTCTGCGGTCTTGATCGCGAGATCGAATGACGCAGGGTCGCGATGCAGCATGCGATAGCCGGCGCGGCGGATGAGATTGTCGGCGTGGGCTTCGCGAATGAGGATGTCGTGCTCAGCGGTCGCATAGGCGATCAGCCGGGCCCAGGCCTCGATCGCCTCGCGATGCCGCTTCGGCGCCGAATGCCACCAATAGCGGAGCAGGGGCTCAATATGGAGATGAAGCGACGACAGGCTGTAACGCACGTCATTGGTGCGGCCGGTCGCGATCTTCAGCAGCGTGGCGAGGTCGCGCGGCATCGGATAGGGGCGGACCGCTTCCGCCTGGATCATTCCCGCATTGCCGTAGCTGGTCTCGCGGCCCGGCTCCCTGCGGTCGACCAGCGTGACGGACCAGCCGCGCTGCCGCAGGTGCAGCGCCGCGCTGACGCCGATCATGCCGCCGCCGAGAACGATCGCGCTTTGCATTGGCAGATTTCTCCAGGCTGGTTGTGGGCGAGGTCCGGTCAGTCCCAGGCGAGGAAGCCCGGTGCGGCCGACAGCGGCGGCGCCGCGGCGAGCCGCGCCGGATCGGTCACGTCGGCTGTTTCGAAGAAGCTCTGATCGCCGCGAGCACTGGAATCGCAAAGCTTTGACAACGCCAGTCCCATTCAAAATGATGAAAGCGATCTAGCATATCGGAAACGGCCGGGCAGGTGATCAGCGCGCATAGCATCGAAACAAAAACGCCCGGCTGTGCCGGGCGTTTTGCATTGGATGCTCGGCTTTATTCGCCGCCACCGAAGCGGCGCGACCACCAGCCGGCACGGCGCGGGGCGGGGCGAGTTTCGTTTGCGGCTTGCGGTGCCGGCTCAGCTGCCGGGGCGGGCGCAGCACCCGATTCGGTCGCCTGCGCAACCGGTGTTGCGGGCTCGGGCTGGCTGTTCAGCAGGAAGCTGACCTTTTCCCGGACGGTGGAGCGGCGTCGCGCGGCCTTGTCATCGGCGGGCTCTTCGACCGGCGCTGTGGTCGTCGCCGCAGGAGCCGCTGCGGGAGCGGGCTCGGCCGGTATCTCGCTCTGCGCGTCGGCGCGCGATGCAGGCGCCGCCGCCTGCGGTTCGGCCCTGTGTTCGGGCTCTGCGATCGAAGGCGCGGCCTCGTTGCTGAAGCCATCGAAATCGGCGACGGCGTCGGTTGCTTCCGGCGGAGCGTTGGCTGCGAGCTCGTCGCCGATGGACCCGGCGAGACCTTCCTCGTTGCCACCGCGACGACGGCGTCCGCCACGGCGACCACGCCGGCGGCGGCGATCGCCGCTACCCTGCTGCTCGCCGCGGGCCACCTGTTCCTCGCCTTCCTCGCCGTCCTGCTCGGACTCGGAGTCCTCTTCGCCTTCGCCGGCTGCCATGGCGGCCTCAGGATGCGTGGGCGCGCTATCCTCGCGCAAATCGCCGTCGCGCTGGCCACCGCGGCCGCGGCGGCGGCGGCGGCGCTTGCGGCGCTGACCGTCCTGCTCGACGGCTGTCTCGCCGGCAGCTTGTTCCTCGCTGAGACCTTCGGTCTCCTCGGTCTCGATCTCGGATTCCAGCTCCGGATCGAACTCCTCGTCCTCATAGGCCTCTTCCACCATGGGCGGCGGGCTTGCAGCCGCCTGCGCCGCGAGCAGCGCCTTGGCCGCTTCCAGCGTATGCACCTGCTCGCCGCGGTCGATCACATAAGCCTGAGGTCCGCTGACGCTGGGATCGGCGATGACCGACAGCGTGACCTTGAAGGCGGTCTCGAGGTCGCGCAGGTGGCCGCGCTTGTGGTTCAGCACGTAGAGCGCCACGTCGGTGCGGGTGCGGACCACGAGATTGTGGGTCGCGCCCTTCATCAGGATCTCTTCGAGGCCGCGCAGCAACTGGAGCGCCACCGACGAGACCGAGCGGACATGGCCGGTGCCGCCGCAATGCGGGCAGGGATCGGTCGAACTCTCCAGCACGCTGGCGCGAATGCGCTGGCGCGACATTTCCAGCAAGCCGAAATGCGAGATGCGGCCGACCTGGATGCGCGCGCGATCCTGCCGCAGGCAATCGGACAGCTTGCGTTCGACCGCGCGGTTGTTGCGCTTCTCGTCCATGTCGATGAAGTCGATGACGATCAGGCCGGCGAGGTCGCGCAGGCGGAGCTGGCGGGCGACCTCTTCGGCCGCTTCCAGATTGGTCTTGAGCGCGGTGTCCTCGATATGGTGCTCGCGGGTCGAACGGCCCGAGTTGACGTCGATCGAGACCAGCGCTTCGGTCTGGTTGATGACGATGTAGCCGCCGGAGCGAAGCTGCACGGTCGGCGAGAACATCGCATCCAGCTGGCTTTCGACGCCCATCCGCGAGAACAGCGGCTGGCCGTCGCGATACTGCTTCACCGCGCTGACATTGGCGGGCATCAACATCTTCATGAAGTCGCGCGCTTCCCGGTAGCCGGCCTCACCGGCCACCTGGATCTCGTCGATCTCCTTGTTGTAGAGGTCGCGCAGCGAGCGCTTGATCAGCGAGCCTTCCTCGTAGACGAGGGTCGGGGCCTGCGACTTCAGCGTCAGGTCGCGCACCGTCTCCCACATCCGGATCAGATATTCGAAGTCGCGCTTGATCTCGGGCTTGGTGCGGGCGGCGCCGGCGGTGCGCAGGATGATGCCCATGCCCTCGGGCACATCGAGATCCTGCACCACTTCCTTCAGACGGGAACGATCCTGCGCGCTGGTGATCTTGCGGCTGATGCCGCCCCCGCGCGCGGTGTTGGGCATCAAGACGGCATAGCGGCCGGCGAGCGACAGATAGGTCGTCAGCGCCGCACCCTTGTTGCCGCGCTCTTCCTTGACGACCTGCACCAGCATCACCTGGCGGCGCTTGATGACTTCCTGGATCTTGTACTGGCGGCGCGGGCGGAAGGTGCGCTCCGGCACTTCCTCCAGCACGTCGTCGCCGCCGACGGATTCGACGACTTCCTCTTCGGCTTCTTCGTCCTCGTCCTCGTCCTCGTCGTCTTCGCCGGCTGCTTCTGGGGCCTCGGCGTGCGGGGCCTCGACGCTTTCGCCGGCGGCGTAAACGGCATCGGCCGGCTCGGCAGCAGAGGTCACGGTCTCGGCCAGAGCCTCCGCGTGCATCTCGGAGGCGACGGCCTCCTGCGGCTCGGCACCGGTCTCAGCCGCAACCACGGGCTCGGCGCCGACGGCCGCGACAGGCGCGGGCGTCGCCTCGGCATGATCATGGTCGTGATCGTGCTCACCGTGATCACCACGGTCGTCATGATCGTGGGCGTGATGGTGATCGTCATCATGGGCATGATGATCGGCGTGATCATGATCGCCATGATCGTGTTCGTGATCATCGTGGCCGTCGTGCTCGTGATGCTCCGCATCGGTGTGCAGGTGCTCGCCTTCGTGCGACGCGCCCTCGCTCAGCGCCGGCTGGAGCTCGCCCTCGACCGGCTGGGCCGCGGGATCGGCGCCGGCATCGAGGCCTTCGACGATGTCGCTGCGGACGCGTTCGCCATGACCTCGGCGGCGGGCGTTACGGTGGCGCGAACGGCGGCGGCCGTGGGAGCGGTTCTCGCTCTCTTCCTCGGCCTCGCGATGGGCCTGTTCCTCGGCCTCGATCAGCGCCTGCCGGTCGGCGACCGGGATCTGGTAGTAATCGGGATGGATTTCGCTGAAGGCGAGGAAGCCGTGGCGGTTGCCGCCATATTCGACGAAAGCGGCCTGAAGCGAGGGTTCGACCCGGGTGACCTTTGCGAGATAGATATTCCCGCGCAGTTGCTTGCGTTGTGCGGTCTCGAAGTCAAACTCTTCGACGCGATTGCCGCGGACCACGACGACCCGGGTCTCTTCCGGGTGGGTGGCATCGATCAACATCTTGTTGGGCATGTCTTAACTCTTGGCGGCGGCGGGCGCGATTCACCGTGGGCGCGTATCGCGCCGCCGGGTGACGCGACGGTCCACCTGATTCGGGGGTGAGGGGAAGGCCGAAACGCCGTCTCTTTCGCCTTGCCGAACCGGAAGCTTCGGGACCAATGCGGCGCGCGGGATTTTCAATCCGCAGCGTCGCGAATGGTCCTTCAGAGTTCGTCGGCACAGTCTGGCGCATCAAGCGTCGGCCCGTATGAAACATTGGGCGGCGAGGCCGCCCCTCAATCAGTTGCTGCTGGCCAGGCATGGCGCGAGCGCGCTCGCCTTTTGGGATCACGAACCGCTCCCTTGGGATCAAGGGCTCGGGTAATGGGTTACGTCGCTGTCAGAACCGCCCGGGTGACGTGAGTGGTAACCCAGGACCGTCCGCCGCCGGAGCTTGACCCGCTCCCTCTCGTTGCCGCGCACCGCGCTGGTCTTAGAGGGGAACGGAAAACGCTGGAATTCCCAAACGTTGAGAGTTCCGGCGCTGCACCGGGAGGCTGAATGCGACACAACCGGAAATATCGGCCGTCAGCAGTCCGTACATACGAGGAATGAGCCATCCGTGCAAGGGAGCGTCGCACGGCGGTCACAGTCAGCGAGTTTCGCGCATCCGTCATTAAGGATCGTTTAACCCTGTGGTTCTATTGCGTTAAAAGGGCTGCTCGGAGGCACGGAATCGGTGGCGAGCCGCACAAATCAAAGGGTTTTGCTGGGATGCGTGCTGCTGTGCGCGGCATTGCCATGTGCTGATTCCTCCCGCCTGAGCGCAGCGGAAAGCCAGCCGCAACCCTCTGTTGCGGTGGCGAATTTTCCAATCGCCTCGGCCGCCCGTCTGGCCGGCGACGGGAAGCAGACCCGCTTCATCCTTGACATCGACCAGACCGTTACCTTCCGTGCCGTCACGCTCGCCGACCCCTACCGCGTGGTGGTGGATGTGCCGCAAGTCAATTTTCAACTGCCCGTCGGTACTGGCAGCGGGGGCCGGGGGCTGGTCAAGGCCTTCCGCTATGGGCTCGTCATGCCGGGCGGCTCGCGAATCGTGTTCGACCTGACCGGACCGGCGAAGATCGCCAATTCCTATGTGGTCGACGCAGCCAACGGCCAGCCGGCCCGGCTCGTGGTCGAACTGGAGGAAGTGGACCGGGCGGCCTTCGTGCCGTCACCCGCGCCCGAACACCGTCCCGAGCTGCGGCCCGCGATCGCCGAGGCGCCGCCTGCCGCGGTTCCCGCTACGGCAACTCCAGATGCCGCACAGCAGAAGGCCGATGGCCGTCCGGTGGTCGTGATCGATCCCGGCCATGGCGGCATCGACAATGGCACGCAGTCGAGTGGCGAGAGCGAAAAGAACCTGGTGCTCGCGTTCGGCCTTGCACTACGCGACCGGCTGGAAAAGGCCGGCAAATATCGCGTGGTCATGACGCGGGACGACGACACCTTCATTCCCCTCAATGACCGGACCAAGATCGCCCGCAATCTCAAGGCCGCCTTGTTCGTCTCCATTCATGCCGATGCGCTGCCTCGTGCCGAGGGTGACGCGCAAGGCGCGACCATCTACACGCTCTCAGACAAGGCATCTGACGCCGAGGCCCAGCGGCTGGCGGACGCCGAGAACCGGGCCGACGCGATCGCCGGCTTCAACCTCGCGGAGGAGCCGACCGACGTCGCCGACATATTGATCGACCTCACCCAGCGCGAAACCCGCACCTTTTCAAACCGCTTTGCCCGTCTCCTGATGGGAGAAATGAAGTCGACGGTGCGGATGCACAAGCATCCCCTGAAATCCGCGGGCTTCCGGGTGCTGAAGGCGCCCGACGTGCCCTCGGTGCTGGTCGAGATCGGGTATGTCTCCAATAAGGGCGACCTTGAGCACCTGGTCTCCGAGGGTTGGCGGTCCCGCGCCGTGGGCTCCATGGCGCAGGCGATCGACGGGTTTTTGACGAAGCGGATGGCCACGGCCGGCTCTTCGAATTGAAAGGGTTTTTCCGTCTCGCCGCAAAAGCCCTAGTTTGGCCACAGCGGGCGCTTTATAAAAATGCCGCAGGGGGTTCCGGAATCGGAGAGAATCCCGCTCGGCAAGCGTCTAAAATCCGGCACTGATGTGATTGCGTAAGCCGGTGAATGCGCGACGTAAAGGTTGGCCCCTGTTTGGGGTGCCAAGGGCACTGATACTGGGCTGATCCAGAATTTGAACGGATAAACACATAATGCGCTTGCTGGTGCGGTTCATGGGCTTCCTGTTCGCCGCGGGAACAGTGGTGTTCCTTGTCGGTGTAGGGGCCGTGGCAGGCCTGATCTGGCATTTCTCCAAGGACTTGCCGGACTATTCTCAGCTTCAGGATTACGAGCCGCCGGTGATGACACGCGTGCACGCGGTCGACGGTTCGCTGCTCGGGGAATACGCCAAGGAGCGACGGCTGTATCTGCCGATCCAGGCGGTGCCCAAGCTCGTGATCAACGCGTTCCTGGCGGCCGAGGACAAGAATTTCTACGAGCATGGCGGTATCGACTACACCGGCATGGCGCGCGCAGGTCTGGTCTACATCCAGAACTACGGCTCGAACCGGCGTCCGCAGGGCGCCTCCACCATCACCCAGCAGGTCGCCAAGAACTTCCTTCTGACCAATGAGGTCTCCTTCGCCCGCAAGATCAAGGAAGCCTTGCTGGCGATGCGCATCGAGAAGACCTACTCGAAGGACAAGATCCTCGAACTGTATCTGAACGAAATTTATCTCGGCCTTGGCGCCTACGGCATCGCGGCGGCGTCGCTCGTCTATTTCGACAAATCGGTGAACGAGCTCACGGTTGCTGAAGCCTCCTATCTGGCGGCACTGCCGAAGATGCCCGCGACCCTGCATCCGGTGCGCAACCGCGACCGTGCCATCGAGCGCCGCAATTACGTGGTCGATCGTCTGCTGGAGAACGGCTGGATCAAGCAGGCCGACGCCGAGAAGGCGCGCAAGGAGCCGCTGGCCGTCACCAGCCGTTCCAATGGCGCCCACACGTTCGCCGGCGAATATTTCGCCGAGGAAGTCCGCCGCGATATCTTCGAACGCTATGGCGAGAAGAAGCTGTATGAGGGCGGTCTTTCTGTCCGCACCACGCTCGATCCCAAGATTCAGGTCATGGCGCGCAAGACCATGGTCGCCGGCCTCGTGAACTATGACGAGCAGCAGGGCTATCGCGGCGCCATGAGCAAGCTCGATATTTCGGGCGACTGGGGCGTGAAGCTTGCCGAGATCAAGTCGCTCTCCGACATCTCGCCATGGCGTATGGCGGTGGTGCTGGAGACCAGCGACCAGTCGGCGCGCATCGGCTTTCAGCCGAGCCGTGAACTCGGCGGCGCCGTGAGCAAGCAGCGCGAGACCGGCCTCGTCACACTCGACGGCGTGCGCTGGGCGCGGGCCGTGCAGGGCGGCACAAAGGGCAAGACGCCGACGGCGGTGTCGCAGGTGCTCCAGCCCGGCGATGTCATTTATGCCGATCCGCTCTACAAGGACGGCCAGCCCATCGAAGGCCAGTACCGGCTGCGTCAGATCCCCGAAGTGTCGGGCGCGATGGCGGTGATGGACCCCTGGACCGGCCGCGTGCTCGCGATGGTCGGCGGCTTCTCGTTCGACCAGAGCCAGTTCAATCGCGCCACGCAGGCCTATCGGCAGCCGGGTTCGTCGTTCAAGCCGATTGTCTATTCGGCCGCCCTTGACAACGGTTATACGCCGTCGACCGTGGTGCTCGATGCTCCGATCGAAATCGACCAAGGCCAGGGCGCCGGCGTGTGGCGGCCGGAGAATTTTGATGCCGGCAAATATAACGGACCGATGACGCTGCGTAATGCACTGCGGCTGTCGCGTAACACGGTGACGGTGCGCCTGGCGCAGGATATCGGCATGCCGTTAATTGGCGAGTATGCTAGGCGTTTCGGCGTCTATGACGAGTTGCCTAATTACTTGTCATACTCCCTGGGCGCCGGCGAGACCACGGCGATGCGGATGGTCACAGCGTACTCGATGCTCGCCAATGGCGGCCGCCGGGTGAAGCCGACTTTGATCGACCGCATCCAGGACCGCTACGGCCACACCATCTTCAAGCACGACCAGCGCGAATGCCGCGGTTGCGACGCGCCGGGCGGCTGGAAGAACCAGCCCGAGCCGCAGCTGATCGACCGCCGCGAGCAGGTGTTGGACTCCATGACCGCCTACCAGATCACCGAGCTGTTGGAAGGCGTGGTCCAGGCCGGTACGGCAACGGTACTCAAAGACGTGGGCAAGCCGATCGCGGGCAAGACCGGTACCACCAACGAAGCCAAGGATGCCTGGTTCGTCGGCTACTCGCCGGACATCGCGGTCGCGGTCTATATGGGCTATGACAAGCCGCGTCCGCTCGGCAGAGGCAATGCGGCGACTGGCGGCCATCTCGCCGCGCCGATCGTGCGTGATTTCCTCAAGCTGGCGCTCGCAGATAAGCCCGCTGTGCCGTTCAAGGTGCCGGCCGGGATCAAGCTCGTGCGCGTCGTCGCCAAGACCGGCATGCGCGCTGGCCCGGGTGAGACCGGCGGAACCATCCTCGAAGCCTTCAAGCCGGGCACTGCGCCGCCGGACAACTACGCAGTCATCGGCGTTGCTGACGCCGATGGGCGCATGCCGGCGTCGCAGCAGCAGCAGCCGGATTCCGGCTTTTTCATGCGGCCGGGCACCGGTGGGCTGTATTAGCGGATAACGCCGACGTTTGAGAGAGTGGGCGGTTGCGCTTTGGTGCCGCCGCCGTTACATCCCGTTGCAATCGTAAGCGGAACAATTCCGCGACATCTGAGAGCGACATGCGCGCCGAAATCGAGCGGTTGGT
This sequence comes from Bradyrhizobium sp. 147, assembly GCF_023073935.1. NCBI lineage: Bacteria > Pseudomonadati > Pseudomonadota > Alphaproteobacteria > Hyphomicrobiales > Nitrobacteraceae > Bradyrhizobium > Bradyrhizobium sp. 147. The sequence goes on from NZ_JADPKL010000087.1 coordinate 135,027, forward strand.
AGAAGAGATCAAGCAGTCAGTCGGGCTGCTGAGGAGGCATCTTTGACGTCGAGAAATCGACGGCGCGCCTCGCTGAGCTGAACAAGCTCGCAGAAGATCCCAACCTCTGGAACGATCCCCAGAAAGCCCAGAAGCTGATGCAGGAGCGCACCTCGCTCGAGGACGCGTTGTCGGGCATCGGCAAGGTCGAGCAGGAACTCGAAGACGATATCGGCATGATCGAGCTCGGCGAGGCCGAGGGCGATGACGGCGTGGTCGCCGAGGCCGAAGCCGCGCTGAAGAACCTGAAGAAGGAAGTGACGCGGCGCGAGCTCGAGGCGCTGCTGTCGGGCGAGGCCGACCGTTTCGATTCCTATCTCGAAGTCCATGCCGGCGCCGGCGGCACCGAGAGCCAGGACTGGGCGCAGATGCTCTTGCGCATGTACACGCGCTGGGCCGAAACCCACGGCTTCAAGGTCGAGGTGCTGGAAGAGTCCGAGGGCGAAGAGGCCGGCATCAAGTCCGCAACCATTCAGGTCTCCGGCCACAACGCCTATGGCTGGCTGAAGACCGAGGCCGGCGTGCATCGCCTGGTGCGCATCTCGCCGTTCGATTCCAACGCGCGGCGGCACACCTCGTTCTCGAGCGTGCAGGTGTTCCCCGTCATCGACGACAGCATCAAGATCGACATCAAGGAATCCGACGTCCGCACCGACACGATGCGTTCGGGGGGCGCCGGCGGTCAGCACGTCAACAAGACCGAATCCGCGGTGCGCCTGACGCATATTCCGACCGGTGTTGCGGTGGTCTGCCAGGCCGGTCGCTCCCAGCACAAGAACCGGGCACAGGCCTGGGACATGCTGCGCGCGCGCCTCTACGAGATGGAACTGAAGAAGCGCGAGGAGAAGGCGGCCGCCGACCAGGCCGCCAAGACCGATATCGGCTGGGGCCACCAGATCCGCTCCTACGTGCTGCAGCCCTATCAAATGGTGAAGGATCTGCGCACGGGTGTGCAGACCTCCGACACCTCGGGCGTGCTGAACGGCGAGCTCGACGAGTTCATGGCGGCGACCCTGGCACAGCGCGCCTTCGGCACCACCACCGGCGAGATCGAGGACGTGGACTGATCATGCCCCGCGTCGCCTTCATCGGGCTTGGACGGATGGGCCATGGCATGGCCGGGCGCTATCTCGATGCCGGCTTCACAGTGACGTTGTGGAATCGTAGCAAGCCCAAGGCCGAAGACCTGATCGCGCGTGGCGCGCATTGGGCGACGTCCCCTGAGGACGCCGCGATCGATGCCGACGCCGTCGTGACCATGGTTGCCGATGACGAGGCCTCGCGTGCGGTCTGGCTTGGGCCCAAGGGCGCTGCCAAGACCGCGAAGGCAGGCACCATCGCGATCGAATGCTCGACCGTCTCCTATGACCATGCCCGCGAGATGGGCCGCGAGCTGAATGCGCGCGGTCTCATCTACATCGACTGCCCCGTGACCGGATTGCCCGATGCGGCCGCAGCCGGGAAGTTGACGCTCTTGGCTGGCGCCGATCCGGCCGATCTCGCTCGCGCGCGGCCTTATCTCGACCCAATCGGCACGACCATCCGCCATTTCGGTGCGGTCGGCACCGGCACGGTCTACAAGCTCATCAACAATCTGATGGGCGCGATCCAGATCGCCGGCCTCGCCGAGGGCCTTGCGATCGCCGAGCAGGCCGGGCTCGACATGAATCTGGTGCTGGAGTCGATTCTGTCGGGCGTCGCGGCAAGCCCGCAGGTGCAGCGCCACTCCAAGCGCATGGTTGCCCGCGACTTCAGCGGTGCGACCTTCACATCGGCGCTGCGGCACAAGGATGCCGCCTATGCCGTCAACTTGGCGGAGAGCCTGCTGGCCAGCAAGCCGCTGGTCGCGCGCGCCGCCGTGGAGGCTTACGCGCAGGCGAAAGCGACGATGCCCGACGATGATGAAGGCAGGATGATCGAGCTGGTGTCGCGGCCGAAGACATCCTCCTAGCCAAGTGCACCAATATGGGGCCGCCTTGGCCGCTCCATTCATTCCAAGCGCCGGTTTTGTAAACCGATGCTTCATCGGAAATCGGGTGGCACTGTCCACCGCACCGTTCTAGGGGATGGGCTGGGCCGCCAAGCTGAGACGCCATGCCCCGGAACGACAACCGCATCGATGCGCGCGACTGGTCGCTGCTCGCCATGCTCTCGGTGCTCTGGGGTGGCTCGTTCTTCTTCAACAGCGCGGGCTTACGGGAATTGCCGCCGCTGACGCTGGTGTTCCTGCGCGTCGCGCTTGGCGCCGCCATTCTCCTACCGTTGCTCCGTATGCAGGGGATCGGCTTCCCCTCGGGCACGATGGGATGGAGGCCGTTCGTCGCGATCGGGCTGCTCAACAACGTGATTCCGTTCTCGCTCATTGTGATCGGCCAGACTTTCATTCCGAGCGGGCTGGCGTCGATCCTGAACGCGACCACGCCGCTGTTCACTGTGGTGGTGATGGCGGCGGCCGGTGAGGAGGCCTTGCAGATGCGTCGTATCGCCGGGGTGGCGCTGGGGCTTGCCGGCGTGATCATCCTGCGCGGATGGGGTTTCGAGACGAGGCCGGGGCAGGGGCTCGGTATCCTGCTCTGCCTCGCCGGCGCCTTCAGCTATGGTCTTGCGGCGCTCGCGGCGCGACGGTTGCTGAAGGACACGCACCCGCTTGGAGCGGCGACATTTCAACTGATGGCATCCACCGTGATGATGACGGTCGTCGCCGGCGCGGTGGAGAGGCCATGGCAGCTACCGCTACCGAGCCCGACGACCTGCCTCGCCGTGCTTGGCCTTGCCGCGCTTTCAACGGCGCTCGCCTACATCGTGTTCTTTCAGATCGCGCGACGCTCGGGCGCGAGCAATGTCATGCTGGTGACGCTGCTCATTCCCGTCACCGCGATCTTTCTGGGATGGCTGGTGCTTGGTGAGGCGATCTCCATGCGCGAGATCGCCGGCGCCATCGTCATCGGCAGCGCATTGCTCGTGATCGACGGACGCGTGCCCGGCCTGCTGCGTCGCGGCGCGTAAGTTCCCGCTCCATCGTTTCATCTCGCGGACAATCCCGGCGCTTGCCAGCGGCAGGGCGCCTTGCGACACTCCCTGCATAACAAGACTACAAAAATACAGGGGAGAGAACGATGCCGGGTCGTCGCACCAACCTTGCTGCCCTCGCCATGCTTGCTGCCGGAGTGCTCGCCACGACACCGGCCTTCGCGCAGAAGAAATACGACCCCGGCGCCAGCGACACCGAAATCAAGATCGGCAACATCATGCCCTATAGCGGGCCGGCGTCTTCCTATGGCGTGATCGGCAAGACGGAGGCCGCCTTTTTCAGGATGATCAACGATCAAGGCGGCATCAACGGGCGAAAGATCAACTTCATCAGCTATGATGACGCCTATTCGCCCCCGAAAGCGATCGAACAGGCGCGCAAGCTCGTCGAGAGCGACGAGGTTCTCTTGATCTTCCAGTCGCTCGGCACGCCCTCGAACTCCGCGATCATGAAATACATGAACGCCAAGAAAGTGCCGCAGCTCTTCGTGGCCTCCGGTGGCACCAAGTTCGGCGATCCCAAAAATTTCCCTTGGACCATGGGCTTCCAGCCCAACTATCAGAGCGAGGGGCGGATCTATGCAAAGTACATCCGCGATCATTTCCCCGACAGCAAGATCGTGGTGTTCTGGCAGAACGACGATGCCGGCAAGGACCAGTTCAAGGGACTGAAGGACGGGCTTGGCGACAAGGCCAGTATGATCATCGCGGACAAATCCTATGAAGTCAGCGATCCCTCGATCGACTCGCAGATCGTTGCTCTTCACGATTCCGGTGCGGACATTTTCTTCTCATGGGCCGCGCCAAAAGGATCGGCGCAGGCGATCCGGAAGGTGGGCGAGCTCGGCTGGAAGCCAAAGTTCTTCCTGGCCAACACTGCGACCTCGGTTGCCTCGGTGCTCAAGCCGGCCGGGCTGGACTATTCCAAGGACATCATCTCGACGGTCTATCTGAAAGACCCGACCGATCCGACCTGGGACAAGGATCCGGCTGTGGTGAAATGGCGCGCGTTCATGGACAAGTATTACCCTGACGGCGACAAGACTAACGCCAACAATGTCTATGGCTACGTCCAGGCCGAAGCGATGGTCCAGGTCTTGAAGCAGTGCGGCGACCATCTCACCCGCGAGAACGTGATGAAGCAGGCTGCGAACCTGAAGGACTTCCACACTGACCTGATGCTGCCGGGCATCATGGTCAACACCTCGCCTGACGATTATTTCCCAATCGAGCAGATGCAGCTGATGCGCTTCAACGGGCAGGCTTGGGAGCTGTTCGGTGACGTCATCACAGGTGAGGTCGGCCACGAGCGCAGCCAGTAATCCGCCGTGTATCTGCGTTAGCCCGCGCTGAGCCGCACGCCGGCGCGCAAAAATTTCTGCGGATCGACCGCCTCGCCCTCGATGCGGGTCTCATAGTGCAAATGCGGACCCGTGGAACGGCCGGTCGAACCGACGAGACCAATCACCTGGCCGATCTTGACGACCTCGCCGATCCTGACGTTGATCTCGGAGAGATGGCCATAGCGGGTCGAAAGCCCGTTTCCGTGATCGACCTCGACCATGCGGCCATAGCCGCCGGACCAGCCGGCGGAAACTACCTTGCCGTTGGCGGTGACGCGAACGGGATCGCCGGTGGCGGCGCGGAAGTCGAGCCCGGTATGCATTGCGGGCCGGCCGAGGAAAGGATCGCTGCGCACGCCGAAGCCGGAGGTGAACTCGACCTCGCCGATGACGGGCTTGCGATAGGGCACCAGCGCCAGCGTGCGATTGAGCCGGTCCAACTCGGCGCGCGTGGTGTTGATGCGATAAAGCTGCTTCTCGAACGGCCCGGCGTTGGGCGTCAATTTGACGGGTACGAAAGGCCCGCCCATTGCGGTGCGCGGTACGGCGGCTTCGAGATTGGCGAGGCTGAGGCCGAGATCGCTGACGACGCCGCGCATCCGGCGCATGCGTGAATCCATGCCTTCCTCGACGGCGTTAAGCGCCGCCATCTGGCGACGCTCGACCTGATCAAGCGAAGCCGTGAGCCGGACCAGGACGTTGTCGAAGCCCTGGTTCTTGGCGAATTGGCTGGTCGGCGGCGCCGCGACAGTCGGCGCGCGCGACTCGAGCCGCGCTTCGCGATCCGGCGGCGCCACAAAGATTACGGTGTCGCTGATCGGCGACGGCTTCGGCGTGCCCTGGGTTGCGTTCTGGCCGGCGTCGCCACGCTGCGGTGTCGAGCGCGGGATCGACCCGGTCACGTCGGGCATGGCGCCGAGCGCCGTAGCCCGGGATTCCAGCGCCGTCTGGCGCTTCATGATCTGGTCGAGCTTTTGGTCGAACTGCTCCTGGTCGAGCAGCTGCCGGCTGGTGGTGCGGTCGACCTTGGCCCGCAGCTCGGCGATACGGTCTTCATAGGCGTACTGCATCTCGGCTTGGCGGGCGATCAGCCGGGTCAGGACGTCGTCGCGGAAGGCGAAGTAGGTGGCGGTGGCGGCCGACCACAGTCCGAGCAGCACGACCGTACCGACCACGATCCAGAACACCACGGGTCCGAAGCGGACTTGCTTGCCGGCATGGACAATGGTGTAGGCGTCGTCGGTCGCGGGAAGGGGGACCGCAACCGCCGCCGCTGGGGCGGCTGGATGGCGATGGAAGGCCCGTCCGTGGTCGTGGGCATGATGTTGGGGGTACTGCGAGTATTGGGCAGAACTTTTCGACATCGGCACTCCCGCGCCGGTCGGATGAGTCCGTACGGCCCTAATTGCCGCAGCAATCTGGGCCGGTCATGGTTAATTTTCCGGAAACGGGAACATTCGAATTCAAAGGACTGATTAAAGACTTCTTGCCGCTTCCAGGACCTCATCGGCATGGCCGTCGACCCGGACATTGCGCCAGATCCGGGCCACTTTGCCATCGCGGCCGACCAGCACCGTGGTGCGAAGAATTCCGAGGAAGCTTTTGCCATACATGGACTTTTCGCCCCAGGCGCCGTAGGCCTCCAGCATCTCGTGCGTCTCGTCCGAGATGAGCGGAATGGCGAGCTTGTGCTTGTCGCGGAACTTTTCCTGGGCCTTTAACGGATCCGCGGAGATGCCGAGCACGGCCGTGCCGCCAGCCGTGAAGGCGTCCGCCAGCCGGGTGAAGTCGATCGCCTCCCTGGTACAACCGGGCGTGTCGGCGCGAGGGTAGAAGAACAGCACGAGCTTTTGCCCGGCATAGTCCGCCAGCGTGACCACATCGCCGCCGTCGCGGGGCAGACGGAACGCGGGAGCCTTCTGGCCCTCGGTCAAGGCGACCTTCGCCGCCGCGGGCGACTTGGAGGAATTTAACTGTTTCGAGGCGGCCTTATGTGATCCTGCTTTTGCTATGGTCTTGGTTGATTTGCTCGCCGGCGTCCGCTGTGTTTTCGCGGACCTTGTTTGAGTCGCTGCCCGCGTTTTCAGGGTCTTCTTTTTAGCCGTCGGACTGCCGGAGGGCGTTTTGGACGATTTCTTTTGGGATTTCTTGGACATACGCCTTCCTTTCGTCGCTTTCGACAGGTCAACCAAAGCGGTATTGCAGCTCTCGTCCGGTGTGCCGGAATCGCGCCCTCGGCTGGGCAAGTCTGACGACGCCGGAGTATGGTTACAAGGAATTCCACGCACCACCCCACTGCTCGTTGAACGCGCTGCCGGGGCGAAATGACGAACAGCAGGAATATTCGAAGTACGGCGGCAATGCCGGCGCAGGGGCCTTCGCTCCCCGTCGGCGGCTGCGGTCCCGGCGGCGCTCAATCCGACGATGGACGCCTGTATCGAGAGGCAATGGCAAGGAATAAGTCGCCCCAGGATTACACGCGGGACTTCGATCGGCGCGGCGGTCAATCACAGCCGCAGGAATGGGACGACGCCGATTGGGATCCGGATCAGGAGGAGGCGGCGGGCCATCGCGCGCGCCGGCTGCTATCGCGTTCCAATTCGGGTTTCCATCGCCTCGGTGACGGGTTTGGATCTTTACGTCGCCGGCTGGGCAGCGGCCGCTGGCTGAAGCGGCTGGCCGTCGTCGTTGGCGTCCTCGTCGTCATTTTCGTCGGCTGTTTCGGCACGCTGTGGTGGCGGCTCGGCGCCGGGCCCATCAATCTCGACATTGCAACGCCATGGCTGGCAGCCGCCATCGAGGACAATATCGGCCACGGCAACACCGTAGAGGTGGGCGGCACCCAGATCGAGCGGGCGGGGCGGGTCCGGATCGCAGTCCGCATCCGTGACATCGTCGTCCGCGACCGCGATCACGCCATCGTCGCCAGTGCGCCGAAAGCCGAGGTCAAGCTGTCGGGTGCGGGTCTCCTCATGGGGCACCTGCGCGCAGAAAGCCTCAATCTCGTCGATGCCGAGCTCGCGATCCGCATCGCACCTGACGGCACCGTCACGGTCTCGGCCGGCGACACCGCAAAGCCGCTGGCAACCGGCGTGGCCTCCAAGAAAGAGGCAGGCTTGCCGCCGACATTCCCACGCAACGGCGTCCCGCCGCCGCCATTCGCCACAGCGCCTGCGAGCCCGGACACATCCCAGGCTGCTCCCCAGGCGACCGCACAGAGCGGAATTCTTCAGGGCCTCGATTGGCTCGACAGTCTGAGCATGACCGGCCTCGACGGCCAGAACCTCAACGAGATCGGTCTGAAGAACGGCAATCTGATTGTCGACGACCAGCAGCGCGGCAGCAAATGGTCGTTCGAGAACATCACGCTCAGCCTGCGCCGGCCGAGCAGTGGCGGCGTCGCGCTCAGCCTCGGCGAGGAGGGCGCGCGCCCGTGGATGCTGCGCGCCACGATCGGGCCGGCCGAGAACGGCGTGCGCTCGGTCGACATCCGCGCCGACAAGGTCTCGACCTCCAACATCCTGTTGGCGCTGCGGGTCAAGGATCTCACCTATACCGCGGACCTGCCGCTGACGGGCGAGCTGAAGGGCGAACTCGGCCGCGACGGCGTGCCGACCTACTTCCGTGGCAAGATCGCGGTCGGCGCGGGCAACATCATCGACACCGACACGCCCGATTATCCGATGACGATCGACTCGGCCGAGATCAACGTCGAGTGGGACGCGAACCGGCGGGTGCTGGTCGCTCCGTTCAAAATTCTCTCCGGCGCCAACCGCCTGACCCTGCTGGGCCATCTCGAGCCACCGAACGGCGCCACCAATGACTGGCAGCTCGGCTTCAGTGGCGGCTCGATCCTGCTTGGTGGCATCGACAACGAGCCGCCGCTCGTCTTCAACCGTATTGCGATCGGTTTCCGTTTCGACACTGACCACAAGCGCCTCTTGCTGACGCAGGCCGATATCAGCAATGGCGAGATCGGTGTCGCCGGCACCGGTGCCATCGACTATTCGGGCGAGCCGCGGCTGACGCTCGGCTTTGCGGGAACGCCGATGTCGGCCTCCGCGCTGAAGCGGATGTGGCCCACATTGATCGTTCCCGAGCTGCGTGAATGGGTGATCGAGCGGATCGAGCGCGGCACGCTCCAGCGGATCGAGATCGGCGTCAACTCGCCGGTGAAGAACCTTCCGCGCAAGGGGCCTCCCATCCCCGACGACGGCCTGTCGGTCAACATCGTGGCAAGCGGTGTCGCGGTGCGTCCGGTGGACGGCATGCCGGTGGTGCACGATGCCGATCTGAAGGCGCGCGTGACCGGCCGCACTGCGACCGTGAACATCGGGCAGGGCATTGCCGACACGCCCGCCGGCCGCAAGATCACGATCTCCGACTTCACGTTCGAGGTGCCGGATATGGCGCCCAAGCCGTCGCCGTCGCGCACGAGATTTCGCGTCGACGGACCGGTGCCCGCGGCGGCCGAAATGCTCTCCAATGATCGCCTGAGCGATCTGTCTTCGACCGTCGTCGATCCCAATACCAGCAAGGGGACGTTCTCGGCGAACATCCAGCTCGGCATGCCGGTCAAGGGCGAGCTGACCAGGGCCGACACGACCTATGCCGTGACAGCCGAGCTCAACGGCTTTGCCGCCGACAAGCTGGTGATGAACCAGAAGCTGGAGGCCAACAACCTCAAGATCATCGCGAGCAACCAGGGCTATCAGGTCAAGGGCGACGTCAAGATCAACGGGCAGGCCGCCTCGCTCGACTATCGCAAGCCGGCCGAGGGCGATGCGGACGTCAGATTGCAGGCGACGCTGGACGATGCCAGCCGCGCGCGCCTGGGGTTCGATCTCAGCCCTGCCGTGAGTGGATCGTTGCCGATCAAGCTGTCGGGCAAGATCGCGAGCGGCGCGGATCAGACGACGAAGCTCGCCGTCGAGGCCGACCTGACCTCAGTCAAGCTCGACAACATCCTGCCCGGCTGGGTCAAGCTGCCGGGCAAGTCCGGCAAGGCCAGCTTCAAAGTGGTGCCGACGGCGCAATCGACGCGTTTCGAGGACATCGTCATCGAGGGCGGCGGCGCCTCGATCAAGGGCTCGCTCGAGATCGATGCGAATGGCGACCTGATGAACGCGAACTTCCCGACCTATTCGCCCTCCGACGGCGACAAGGCCTCGTTGAAGGTGGAGCGCAGCCAGGACGGCGTGGTGCGCGGCACCATGCGCGGCGACGTGTTCGACGGCCGCGGTTTCCTGAAGTCGGCGATCTCAGGCAATTCCAAAGACGATGCCAAGAACAAGCTGAAGAACATCGATTTCGACATCGACGTGAAGCTCGGCGCCGTCGCCGGTTTCAACGGCGAGGCGATGCGCAGCGTCGATGCCAAGATGTCGAAACGCAACGGCGCCGTCAAAGCCTTGACGTTGAGTGGCAAGATCGGCCGTGATACGCCGGTGGCGGCCGATTTGCGCGGTGGCCGCGCGCAGGGCAGCCGTGAAGTGATCTATCTCCAGACCAACGATGCCGGCGCGCTGCTGCGCTTCACCGACACCTATACCAAGGCGGTCGGCGGCCAGATGGTGGTGGCGATGGAGCCGCCGACATCCGAGCCGAACACCTCGCGCGAGGGTCTCATCAACGTGCGCGACTTCACCGTGAAGGGCGAGGCGCAGCTCGAGCGCGTTGCTGCCGGCGCGCCCAACGGCACCGGCAACGGCGTCTCCTTCAGCGCGCTCCGCGCCGAGTTCACCCGTCAGAATGGCGCGCTCACGATCCGTGACGGCGTCGTCAAGGGACCGATGATCGGCGCCACCATCGAGGGCTCGATCGACTATCCCGGCAACCAGGTGTGCATGAGCGGCACCTTCGTGCCGATGTATGGCGTCAACAACATCTTCGGCCAGATCCCGTTGTTCGGCATCTTCCTCGGCGGCGGCAACAACGAGGGGCTGATCGGCGTGACTTACGAGGTCGTCGGCACCCCGGCCGCGCCCGTGATGCGCGTCAATCCGATCTCGGCGATGGCGCCGGGCCTGTTCCGCAAGATCTTCGAGTTCAACACCGGCAAGCAGAACTCGCCATTCGAGGAATTCCAGTCGCAATCGAACGACGGGTCGACCGGATCGACGCGGCAGCTGTCGAGCGGTTGCAGCCTGGCGCGGCGATAGAAGCGGGACTCAAGAGTCCGCCACGCCCGCGCCTGTCCCGGGCATGACGCATGTGGGGGTCGGAAACTTACGCCGCGCGCACGCCAGCCAGGAACGTCCCGACCTCGCCGGAGAGCTGTTCGGCCTGCTTGGAGAGGCTCGAGGCGGCCGCGAGCACCATGCCGGCAGCGTTGCCGGTCTCGTTCGCAGCCGTGCTAACGGCGCTGATATTGGTCGTGACCTCCTGGGTCGCTTCTGCGGTCTGCGACACGCTGCGGGCGATCTCGGCGGTGGCGGCACCTTGCTCCTCGATGGCCGCGCCGATCGAGGTCGCAATGCGACTGACCTCCTCGATGGTGGCGGTGATGCCGCCGATTGCGTCCACCGCTTCTTTGGTCGCGCCCTGGATCTGGGCGATCTTGTCGCCGATCTCGCGGGTGGCTTCCGCGGTCTGGCTCGCGAGCGACTTTACCTCGGAGGCGACCACGGCAAAGCCACGACCGGCTTCGCCTGCGCGTGCAGCCTCGATAGTGGCGTTAAGCGCGAGCAAATTGGTCTGTGCCGCGATGCTGGAGATCAGCTCGGCGACGTGCTCGATCTGCTGGGCACCATCGGACAGCGCGCGCACGATCGTGTCGGTGCGGCGCGCACTGTCCACCGCGCGTCCGGTGACTTCGGCGGACTGCGCGACCTGACGGCTGATCTCGGTGATGGAAGTGGAGAGCTCTTCGGCGGCGGCCGCGACGGTCTGGACGCGCTGGCTGGCCTCGGTGGCGGCCGAGCCGACCACAGCGGCGCGGCGGTTGGTGCCTTCGGCGGTGGAGGACATCGACTTGGCGGTCGCCTCGAGTTCGCCGGAGCCCGAAGCCATCAGCCCGACCAGCTGGCCGACGGACGCATCGAAGCGGTCGGCAAGCGCGATCAAGGCATCGCGTTTCTCCTGCTCGCTACGGGCCTTGGTGGCGACCTGCTCGGCCTCCAGGTTACGTGCGGTCAGCGCGGTTTGCCGGAGCACTTCGAGCGTCTCGGCCATGCGGCCGATCTCGTCGCCGCGGCCGGTCTCTTCGACCGCCTTGTCGATAGTGCCTTCCGAAATCTGCTGCATGCGGGTCTTCTGGCGGTCCAGCGCGGCGAGCACGTCGCGGGCGATCAGCCAGGACAGCATCGCCATCAGCAGCATCAGGCCGATGCCGATGGCGGCGAGCTCCAGCGTCAGCGCGCGCACGTCGGCGTCGATGTCGTCGACGTAGAGTCCGTAGCTGATGGTCACGTTCCAGGGCGCGAATCTGCGCGCGAACACGGTCTTGCGGACCGGCTCGGTCTGGCCGGGGCGGGGATAGAGATAGGAGGTCACGCCACCCTGCGCGGTGTCGGTGCCGGCCCTGATGATGGCGTCGGCAATCAACACGCCGTTGGAATCCTTGGCGCCAGTGATCTTGCCTTCGAGCTGCTGATTGGCGCCGTTCACGACCAGAGAGGTGTCCTGATTGTAGACCACCGGGTAGCCCTGGCCGCCGTTGAAGCTCATGCGGCGGCCGCGTTGGTGGAACAAGCTCTTGGCCTCGGCTTGCGTGAGCTTGCCGGCTGTCACCTCGTCCTGGAGCGATTGCGCGTAATTATGGAGGAGCTCCACCGCCGTCCGCATCTGCTGGACACGGTCCTCCATCATGCGGCTCTTGCTCAGCACGGCCGATACCCCGATGATGGCCGTGACCGTGAGCGCCGCGAGGCAGACCATGCTGGCAAGCTTGGTGCGGATCTTCAGATGACTGAGCAGTTGCATCACGGTCTCTACGGAATGGTTGTTATTGCTCGCGTCGGTAGCATGAAGTTCTTACCAATCATGAACGGACGCGGGCAACGCGCTGCCATGCATGCGGCGTTCGCAGTCGCCATGCGCAAACGTGCCGCGCCTGCGCATGGCGCATCTAATCGCGGGAAGAATTGATGCTGGATTTTCGTTGTGGCCGAGGCTTGTCGGGACAGCGATGAGTCGATTCGTTCACCGCATCATCATGTCCGTGCTGCTCGTGGCGGCTCTCGTTCTCATCTGGAACGTGCTGGGCGCGCGTTGAGCCGGCACCGGCAAATGCGCCGGTACCCTGTCTTTCCTTCGAATCCGCGAGCGCGTCAGCGCCGGGCGTAGGCGCCGCCGGTCGAATCGCTTTCCTTGCCCATCGCCGCATCGACGCTGACCGAGCCGCCGCCGGCTGCCGAGAGGTAGAGGCAGGCGAAGCAGAACAGGATCGCGGCGGTGCCGCCGTTGAGCAGCGGCAGGAACACCGGCGTTTCGCCCTTGAACATGTGGCCCATGAAGTAGGCGAAGGCCATCTCACCCGAGAGAATGAAAGCCGAGAGGCGGGTGAACAGGCCGAGCATCAGGAGCGCACCGAGCACCAGCTCGATCGCGCCTGCCGTCCAGATCAGCGGCGGGATGTTGGCGAAGTAAGGAAGCACCGGAAACTTGAAGATCTTCGCAACGCCGTACTGGAACAGCAAGAGGCCGGTGATGAAGCGAAACAGGCTCAGGAGAACCGGTTGAAAGCGAGTGAGATAGGGAAAGTTCATTGGTTTGTGCCCTCCATCCAATGCGCGACTTGGACCGTATTCGATTCCGCCTCGCAAGCCATCAGGATCAATTCCGCGCTGACATTTTCGTCATGTCGGACAAAACACCGCAGGCTCCGCTCTCAGTCGCGCGCGATCCGCATTTTTTCTGGTGTTGGCGTCGTGCCCATCCGTAATTTTCCGGTGACGCAAACGAACTCAAGTTACCCCTGGGAAACCTACCGTCGCAAGGCAGGCACGACTAGGAACGGAATCATCCCGAGCACCACACTCGCAAGTGCGAAGGCGAGCAGCGCGTTGTAGCCGTGGGTCGCGTCATGGATCAGGCCGCCGCTCCAGGAGCCGAATGCCGAGCCGAGGCCACTGCCGATCGAGATGGTGCCATAGATGGTGCCCACCCGTTTTCCCTGGAAGATTTTCATCGCAGTTGCGGTGATCAGCGGCCCGCGCGAGCCCATCATGCTGCCGAAGCAGACGACGAAACCGGTGAGCAGGATGATGTTCGGATAATACTGCAGGAGCCAGAGCAGGAAGATGCCGAGCATCGAGATCGCGTAGCTCAGCAGCACCGACGGCCGGCGCCCGATCAGCCCGTCGAGCGCGGAGACCCCCAACATCCCGAACACCAGCACGACGCCGGAGAAGCCCCAGGCAGTCGCGGCCTGGAGTGGCGGGAAGCCGGCATCGATCAGATAAGCCACGATCTGCGCCGCGATCGCGTACATGCCGACCGCGGTGAAGAAGAAGGTCGAGAACAGCGCCCAGAAGGCGTGATGGCGCATGGCGCCAACAAGCGTCCAGCCGTTGTCAACGAAATCCGGATCGGTCTTCTTGGTGACCTGCGGCGAGCCGGCAGCGAACAGCGGCCACGGCAGCAGCATGAGCGGCACCAGCAGGCCCAGCGCAGCGAAGCCGAACAGCTGATAGGTCTCGCGCCAGCCGATGTGATCGATCAGGAGCTGCGAGGCCGGCAGCAGCGCCAGCACGCCGCCGCCCATTGCCGAATAGACCACGGCCATCGCGGTCGGCAGCCGCGGCCCGAACCAGCGGCCGAGCAGAATCGAATTCGGCACATTGCCGATGAAGGCGACCCCGATCCCGACACACAGTCCGATCGAGAGCTGGAACTGCCAGAGCGCTTTCGCATGGCCCGCAATCAGGAAGGCCGAGCCGAGCAGGAACAGTCCGAGCGCGTAGACGGCGCGGGGACCGGAATGGTCGAACAGCCGCCCGACCAGAGGCGCGGTCAGTCCGCTGACGAGCCAGGTCAGCGAATAGATCGAGACGACCTGCGCGCGATCCCAGCCAAAGCTTTCGGAGATGGGCTTGAGGAAGACGGTGAAGCTCTCGCTGAGGCCGCGGCCAAGGACAGCCAGCGCGAAACACAGCGCGAGCACGACGAGCGCGGTCCGCACGGCACCCCTCGGCGCAGCCGCTGCGCGGTCCCCGGCCTGCCTGGGCGTGTTCTGGTCCATTGCCGCTCAAGGAGCGCGCTTCGCCGCGCCCTGACAAGCAGCGAAAAGCTCATACGCCTATGCAGGCTTGATGAGGACGTGCTTCTTCTTGCCGAACGACAGCTTGATCACGCCTTCCGGCGTCAGGTTGGCCACCGAGAGTGCCATCTTCTCGTCGGTGACGGGGGCGTCGTTGATGCGCAGTCCGCCCCCTTTGATCTGGCGGCGCGCTTCGCCGTTTGAGGCAACCAAGCCCGCCCGAACGAAGGCGTTGAGCACGCCGAGACCATCGTCGAGCTCGCCACGCGGAATTTCCACCGTCGGCAGGCTTTCGGCGAGCGCACCTTCCTCAAAGGTGCGGCGCGCGGTCTCTGCCGCCTCGTTCGCGGCATCGCGGCCGTGCAGCAGCGCGGTCGCCTCGGTGGCGAGCACCTTCTTGGCCTCGTTGATCTCCGCGCCGCCGAGCGCCTCGAGCTTCTTGATCTCGCTCATCGGCAGCGTCGTGAACAGTTTCAGGAATTTGCCGACGTCGGCATCCTCGGTGTTGCGCCAGTACTGCCAGAAATCATACGGCGAGAACTGGTCGGCGTTGAGCCAGACCGCTCCCTGCGCGGTCTTGCCCATCTTGGCGCCGGACGCGGTCGTCAGCAGCGGCGTCGTCAGCGCGAACAACTGGTGCGTGCCCATGCGGCGGCCGAGATCGACGCCCATGATGATGTTGCCCCACTGGTCCGAGCCGCCCATCTGGAGGCGGCAACCGGTGCGTTTGGCGAGCTCGACGAAGTCGTAGGCCTGGCAGACCATGTAGTTGAACTCGATGAAGCTCATCTCCTGCTCGCGCTCGAGGCGCAGGCGCACGGAGTCCATGGTCAGCATGCGGTTGACCGAGAAATGCCGGCCGACGTCGCGCAGCATCTCGATCCAGTTCAGCTTGGTCAACCACTCGGCGTTGTCGAGCATGACAGCGTCGCTCTTGCCCTCGCCATAACGCAGCACCCTGGCGAACACGCCGCGGATCGAGGCCTTGTTGGCCTCGATCTCGGCGACCGTGCGCATCGCGCGCGTCTCGTCCTTGCCGGAGGGGTCGCCGACCATGGTGGTGCCGCCGCCCATCAGCGTGATCGGCTTGTTGCCGGATTGCTGCAGCCAGTGCAGCATCATCATGGTCAGATAGTTGCCGATATGCAGCGAGGGGGCGGTGCAATCGTAGCCGACATAGGCGGTCGCCTCGCCCCTGGCGGCGAGCGCGTCCAGCCCCTCGAAATCGGAGCACTGGTGGATGAACCCACGTTCCTGCAGGGTATTGAGGAAATCCGATTTGAATGCAGTCATTTGTCGGCGTGCCTGACAATTCTTGGTTTACTGTTTTGGGAGCAATTTAAGAGTCTTGCGTGGGAACTCGATTGGCACCCGCCACTTGGCGCAGTGGCATTATAAGATGTGTCCCTCTGGCACAAGATCGGCATGCCGGGGCGGGCCTTTGAGGACGCTGGTCCATGATGTTGACGGCACTCGGTCTGATGAGCGGCACCTCGCTGGACGGGGTGGATGTCGCGCTGATCGAAACCGACGGAAAGCAGGTCAAGGCGTTCGGACCGACCGGCTACCGGCCCTACGGTCCGGCCGAGCGCAACCTGCTGCGCCAAGCGCTCTCCGAGGCCGTGCACCTACGGCAACGTGATGCCCGGCCTGGGATCCTGACCGAGGCTGAGCGCGCAGTGACGCAGGCCCATGCCGAGGCGGTCGCCGCTTTCGTCGCGCAGAACCGGATGAGGCCGGAGGACATCGACATCGTCGGCTTCCACGGCCAGACCGTGCTGCACCGGCCCGAAAAGCGGCTGACGGTGCAGATCGGCGACGGGCCGGCGCTGGCCAAGGCGATTCACATCCCGGTCATGTATGATTTCCGCGCCGCCGACGTCGAGGCCGGCGGGCAGGGCGCGCCGTTCGTGCCGGTCTATCATCGGGCGCTCGCCCATTCGCTGGAGCGCGAGGGCCCGATCGCGGTGATCAATATCGGCGGCGTCTCCAACATCACCTATATCGACGGCAGCGACACGCTGATCGCCTGCGACACTGGCCCCGGCAATGCGCTGCTCGACGACTTCATGTACCGCACCATGAACCAGGCGTTCGACGCGGAGGGAAAGTTCGCCGCGCTTGGCAAGGCTGATGAGGCCTGGATCGCGCGGGCACTGGCGCTGCCGTTCTTCGCAGCGCCGCCGCCAAAGTCGCTCGACCGCAACGACTTTGCCGCGCTGAAGCTCGGCGACATGCCACCGGCCGACGGCGCCGCGACGCTGACCGCGTTCACTGCGGCGGCGATCGCCCGCATCATCCCGCTGCTGCCGCGACGGCCGCGCAGCTGGATTGTCTGCGGCGGCGGGGCCCGCAACCTCACCATGCTGCGGATGCTCCGCGAGCGGGTGGGCTCGGCCACGGTCGAGGCCGCGGAGACGCTCGGCTGGGCCGCCGACGCCATCGAGGCGCAGGCCTTCGGTTTCCTTGCCGCGCGCGGCCTCAAGGGCCTGCCGTTATCCTATCCGGCAACGACGGGCGTGCCGATGCCGATGACGGGTGGGGTGATTGCACAGCCTTGAAGATCACAGGGAGTTGACGCAGGTGCATTGATCTTGACATGTGCATGCAAGTGCATCTATCTAGATGCAGTTGCATCTAACTGTCGGGATCGCCATTATGACCGCTCCGCTCAAACTGATCAGCCATAAGCTGTGCCCCTATGTGCAGCGCGCCGTGATCGCGCTCAAGGAGAAGGGCGTGCCGTTCGAGCGGATCGATATCGATCTCGCTGACAAGCCGGACTGGTTCTTGAAATTGTCGCCGCTCGGCAAGGTGCCGGTGCTGATGGTTGCGACAGACAAGGGCGAGGTTGCGTTGTTTGAGAGCAACGTGATCTGCGAGTACATCGAAGACACGCAACGCGGTGCGAAGCTGCATCCGGCGGATGCGCTGAAACGTGCCGAGCATCGCGCTTGGATGGAGTTCGGCTCAGCGATCCTCGGCGACCTCTGGGGGCTGGAGACGACGACCGATCCGGCGACATTCGAGAGCAAGCGCCAGGCGCTCGCGGCCAAATTCGCGCGCGTGGAAGCCGCGCTTGTTGCAGGGCCGTATTTCGCGGGCGACGCGTTCAGCCTCGTGGATGCAGTGTTTGCCCCGATCTTCCGCTATTTCGACGTGTTCGATGAATTGATTGAGCTCGGAATCTTCAACGATCTGCCCAAGGTCCGCGCGTGGCGGGCCGAGCTCGCGAAGCGTCCGAGCGTGCGCTCTGCGGTCGGCGCGGATTATCCGCAATTGCTGCGGGCCTTCCTGGTGCGCCACGACGCGCATCTCTTGAAGCTCGCGGCCTGAGGCTACGCCGATGTCGCAGTCCACGGCCTGGCTCATGCTCGTGATCGCCGGCGCGCTTGATGTCGGCTGGGCGATCGCGATGAAATATGCGGAAGGATATACGCGCGCTGGCTGGAGCATCGCCTCGCTCGTGCTGCTCGTCGCCTTCGTCTTCCTGCTCGGGCGTGCCTTGAAGGTGCTCGAGGTCGGCGTTGCCTATTCGGTGTGGACCGGCATTGGCGCGGCCGGCACGTTCCTGATGGGCGTCGTGCTGTTCGGCGAGACCTTGAGCGCGGTGAAGCTTGCGGGCATCGCACTCGTGCTGACGGGGATCGTTGCCCTCAAGCTGGCGTAGTCAGCCCATAGTGATCAGGTGCAACCGTCGGCAAGCAGCAGCCTGCTTGTCGTCGTTGCGTGCCGCACCCTGAAGAGATCCTGAATGTCGGGATCGTCGAGGAACGCTTTCGCCTTCTCGCGCTCAGCAAATTCGATGATGACGAGGCGCTCGGGCGCCCAGTCGCCTTCGATCGTGGTCGGCTCGACGCCGCGCACGATGTACCGCCCTGAAAGCTTGGCAATAAATGCCGGGATTTCAGCGACGTAAGTCTTGAAGCCGGCGTGGTCGTTCACTGATAGATCAAGAACCAGATACGCCTTCATCGCTCGAAATCCCCAGCGTTGACGGTCCGCAGCCATGCCACGAACACGTCTACGCCGGAAGGCCTCAGCGCACGTTGGCGAGGCGCATGTCGAGATAGGCGGTGATGGTTTCCATCAGCGGCTCGAGCTTGGCATCGAAGAAGTGATTGGCGCCGGGAATGACCTGCTGGTCGATCACGATGCCCTTCTGCGTCTTCAGCTTCTCGACCAGGGTGTTGACATCCTTAGGAGGCACTACGGCATCCTTTTCGCCGTGCACGATCAGGCCCGAGGACGGGCAGGGCGCAAGGAATGAGAAGTCGTAGAGGTTGGCCGGCGGCGCGATCGAGATGAAGCCTTCGACCTCCGGGCGGCGCATCAGCAACTGCATGCCGATCCAGGCGCCGAAGGAGAAGCCCGCGACCCAGCAGGCGCGCGCCTCGGGATTGATGGTCTGCGCCCAATCGAGCGCTGCCGCCGCATCCGACAATTCGCCGGTGCCATGGTCGAACGAGCCCTGACTGCGGCCGACGCCGCGGAAATTGAAGCGCAGCACGGAGAAGCCGCGATGCGCGAAAGCGTAGTAGCACTGGTACACGATCTGATGGTTCATCGTGCCGTGGAACTGCGGATGCGGATGCAGGATCATCGCGATCGGCGCGTTCTTCTGCTTGGCCGGGTGGTAGCGGCCTTCGAGACGGCCAGCGGGGCCGGTAAATATGACTTCGGGCATCGATGATCTCTTGATTGATTTCCTGGAGACGACCTCGGCAATCAACCGATTGTGGCCTCACCGGCAGATGCCGACGAAAGCGCGAATGAAGGGCGAGGAGGCGCGCGTAGCGGTGATGCGCTGACGGCGCGCGGTGACTTGACGGTGCGCGTTCTAACATAGGCTGAGGGTCAAAAAGCAAGCATCTTGAACATCAGCCAACGGGTTCAAGACGTTAGCGCGTCATGGTCGCGTCAACTGTGGCCGCACATTCGAAATCATTGGTTGCCAAGGGCGTGCCCGCGGCCCATGTCGAGATCGCGCAAACGCCGTCTGCGATGTGAGGTAATATATTACTTAATGCCGACCCGCGTCTATCTCGATTGGAACGCGACGACGCCGCTCCGCGCTGAGGCTCGGACAGCGATGCTGGCTGCATACGATCTGATCGGCAATCCATCCTCGGTTCATGCCGAGGGGCGGGAGGCACGACGGCTGATCGAGGAGGCGCGTGCCGCGCTGGCCTTGGCGATCGGCGCCCAGCCGCGCAACGTCGTCTTCACATCCGCTGGAACCGAGGCCAATGCGCTGGCGCTGTCGCCCGGCCTGCGGGCGCCGGCGGGCGGACCCGTTGAGCGACTGCTGGTCTCCGCGGTCGAGCATGCCTCGGTGCTTGCGGGCGGCCGGTTCCCGGCCGATAGGACCCGACAGCTTCGGGTAACGCGCTCCGGTGTCGTCGATCTCGACGATCTGCGGGCCCGGCTCGACGCTGGCCCGCCGACGCTGGTCTCCATCATGGCCGCGAACAACGAGACCGGCGCTCTTCAGCCTGTCGCTGAGGCTGCGCGGATCGTTCATGAGGCCGGCGGTCTCCTGCATGTCGATGGGATCCAGGCGCTTGGTAAAATTCGGTTCGATATCAAGGCTGTGGGTGCAGACCTTGCAACCTTCTCTGCGCACAAGGTCGGTGGCCCTAAGGGCGTTGGCGCGCTGGTCATGGCGGAAGGGCTCGCCGGTCTGGCGCCGGTCCTGCGGGGGGGCGGGCAGGAGCTCAACCGCCGGGCGGGCACCGAGAATGTCGCGGGGATCGCCGGCTTTGGCGCGGCGGTCAAACGGGCGCTTCAGACTCTGCCGGAGGATCTGAAGCGAATAGCAAGCCTCAGAGATCATTTGGAAAATGGGCTTCGCGCGGCCGGGGCGACAATCTTCGCCGACGATGTGGAGCGGTTGCCAAATACCGTACTTTTCACCGCGCCAGGGCTGAAGGCCGAGACTGCTGTGATCGGCTTCGACCTTGCAGGCGTCGCCGTGTCGTCCGGTTCGGCCTGCTCATCGGGAAGGGTCCAGCCTTCCCATGTGCTCTCGGCCATGGGGTACGATCCCATCGTGGCCCAAGGAGCGGTGCGCCTCAGTCTTGGCTGGTCCACGGAACTGGAAGAGATCAATAGGGCGTTGGAGGCTTGGCGAAAGCTCGGTAATAACCTACTTAAGAGCTAGGCGACGAAACACAGCTTGAACGATTCTAGGCGCGTGCTTTCCGCCAAAGAACATCGTAATAAACGTAATACTCGTCCGAGTTTGATCCACCGCGGTCCTTGAAACCGCGAGCGGAGGATGGAATGCCAGCCGTACAAGAGACGGTCGAGCGCGTGAAGCGTATCGACGTCGACCAATATCGTTATGGGTTTGAGACCCTGATCGACTCCGAGAAAGCCCCAAAAGGGCTATCGGAAGAGACCGTAGAGTTCATCTCGCAGAAAAAGAATGAGCCCGCCTGGATGCTCCAGTGGCGGCTGGAAGCCTATCGGCGCTGGCTGACCATGACCGAGCCGAGCTGGGCGCGGGTCGACTATCCCAAGATCGACTTCCAGGACCTCTATTACTACGCGGCGCCGAAGCCGAAGAAGACGGTCAGCTCGCTCGACGAGATCGATCCGGAGATCCTGAAGACCTACGAAAAGCTCGGCATTCCCCTGCGGGAAGTCGCCATGCTCGAAGGCGTCGAGCCGAAGGCGGGCGAGGAAGATCCGGCCCGCCGCAAGATCGCGGTCGACGCGGTCTTCGATTCGGTGTCGGTTGCGACAACGTTCAAGGCGGAGCTGAAGAAGGCCGGCGTGATCTTCATGCCGATCTCGGAGGCGATCCGCGAGCATCCCGAGCTGGTGCAGAAGTATCTCGGCACCGTGGTGCCGACCTCGGACAATTTCTACGCGACGCTGAACTCGGCGGTGTTCTCGGACGGCTCGTTCGTCTACGTGCCGCCCGGCGTGCGCTGCCCGATGGAGCTGTCGACCTATTTCCGCATCAACGAGCGCAACACGGGTCAGTTCGAGCGCACGCTGATCATCGCGGACAAGGGCTCCTACGTCTCCTATCTCGAGGGCTGCACTGCGCCGCAGCGCGACGAGAACCAGCTGCACGCGGCCGTGGTCGAGCTCGTCGCGCTCGACGACGCCGAGATCAAATACTCGACGGTGCAGAACTGGTATCCGGGCAATTCGGAAGGCAAGGGCGGCATCTACAATTTCGTCACCAAGCGTGGCGACTGTCGCGGTGCCAATTCAAAGATCTCCTGGACCCAGGTCGAAACGGGGTCGGCGATCACCTGGAAATATCCGAGCTGCATCCTGCGCGGCGACAATTCGCGGGGCGAGTTCTACTCGATCGCGATCTCGAACGGCTTCCAGCAGGTCGATTCGGGCACCAAGATGATCCACCTCGGCAAGAACACGTCGAGCCGCATCATCTCCAAGGGCATCGCCGCCGGCAAATCGCAGAACACCTATCGTGGGCTCGTCACCGCGCACCGCAAAGCCACCGGCGCGCGCAACTTTACCGCCTGCGATTCCCTGCTGATCGGCGACAAATGCGGCGCGCACACCGTGCCGTATATCGAGGCGAAAAACTCCTCGGCGACGTTCGAGCACGAGGCGACGACGTCGAAGATCTCCGAGGACGTGCTGTTCTACTGCATCCAGCGCGGTCTCTCGCAGGAAGAGGCGGTTGGCCTCGTGGTCAACGGCTTCGTCAAGGATGTGCTTCAGCAACTGCCGATGGAGTTCGCGGTGGAAGCGCAGAAGCTGATCTCGATCTCGCTTGAAGGGTCGGTCGGTTAACACCGACCCTCGCGGTGCGCTTAGGCGCTCCATGCCTCATTTGAATAGACTGGACACCAACAATGCCTTTGCTTGAAGTGAAAGACCTGAAGGTTCGTGTCGAGGAGCGTGAGATCCTGCACGGGCTGACGCTGACCGTGAACGAGGGCGAGGTGCACGCGATCATGGGGCCGAACGGCTCCGGCAAGTCGACGCTCTCCCATGTCATCGCCGGCAAGCCCGGCTATGAGGTCACCGACGGCCAGATCCTGTTCAGGGGCGAGGATCTCCTGGAGATGGATCCCGACGAGCGCGCCGCCAAAGGCGTGTTCCTGGCGTTCCAGTATCCGGTCGAAATTCCCGGTGTTACCACCATGAATTTCCTCCGTACCGCACTCAATGCCCAGCGCAAGGCTCGCGGCGAGAGCGAACTGATGGTGCCGGACTTTTTGAAGAAGGTCCGCGAGGTCTCGAAGGCGCTGAACATCCCGCAGGACATGCTTAAGCGCGGCGTCAATGTCGGCTTCTCCGGCGGCGAGAAGAAGCGCAACGAGGTGCTCCAGATGGCGCTGTTCGAGCCCAGCCTGTGCATCCTCGACGAGATGGATTCCGGCCTCGACATCGACGCGCTGCGCATCGCGGCCGACGGCGTCAACGCGCTGCGCTCGCCGAAGCGTGCCATGGTCGTCATCACCCACTATCAGCGGCTGCTGAACTACATCGTGCCCGACGTCGTGCACGTGATGTCGAAGGGCCGCGTCGTGAAGAGCGGCGGCAAGGAGCTGGCACTGGAGCTGGAAGCGTCCGGCTATGCCCAGTTCGAGGACGCCGCGTAAGGAATTTTGCAATGAACGTTGCTGTGGCAAAGACCGGAAAGGGCCGCGCGGTGAGCGATCTCTTCGCCAGCGTCGAAGGCCGCTTGCCGGGTCCGCCTGCTGTGATCGCGGCGCGTCGCGAAGCCTTCGAGAGCTATGAGCGGCTCGGCTTGCCGCACCGCCGGCTCGAGGAATGGAAATACACGGATCTGCGCGCGCTGGTCGGCGAGGTGCTGCCGCTGGCGGCCAGCCCCGACGCGGCCGCGCTGAAGCGCGCCGCCGACGCGGTGAAGGCGCATGCCATCGCGGGCGCCCGCAAGCTGGTGCTGGTTGACGGCGTGTTCGCGGCCGATCTGTCCGACGTGAAGGCGCTCGGCTCCGAGACGAGCCTCAAGACCCTGCGGGAGATGCTGGAGACCGATGTCGGTATCCTCAACACGGCGTCCACCGATGCCGTCATCGCGCTGAACGCCGCCTTGGCAACCGACGGCGTCGTGCTGTCGATCGCTGACGGTGCGCGGCTGTCCGCGCCGATCCAGATCATCCACATCGCAACCGCGGCTTCCGCCTCGAGCTTCACCCGTTCGCAGGTTGCGATCGGGAAGGGCGCTCGCGCCACCATCGTCGAAAGCTTCGTTGCGGCAGGTAGCAAGGCCTACCAGGTCAACGATGCCGTGCTGGTGACGGTTGGCGACGACGCCGATGTTGCACACATTCGCCTGATGGACGATGCGCCTGACGCGGTGAACGTCACCTCGCAATTCGTGACGGTGGGCGCCAATGTGAAGTTGAACTTCTTCAACATGACCAGCGGCGCGGCGGTCAGCCGCTTGCAGGGCTTCATCACGCTGGCGGGCGAGGGTAGCGAGCTCTCCGTCAACGGCGTCAATCTTTTGAAGAAGACCGAGCATGGTGACACCACACTGGTCGTCGACCACGCCGTGCCGAACTGCGTCAGCCGCGAGACTTTTCGCGCCGTGATCGACGATCGCGCTCATTCGGTATTCCAGGGACGCATCATCGTTCGTCCCGATGCGCAGAAGACCGACGGCAAGATGATGACCCGCGCGCTGCTGCTCTCGGACGAGGCGGAAGCCGACAACAAGCCCGAACTGGAAATCTTTGCCGATGACGTCTCCTGCGGCCACGGCGCCACTGCCGGCGCGCTGGACGACAGCCTCTTGTTCTATCTGAAGGCGCGCGGCCTGCCGGAGAAGCAGGCCCAGGCGCTGCTGATCCAGGCCTTCGTGGGCGAGGCGATCGAGCAGATCGCCGACGACGGCTTGCGCGAGCACGTGATCGGCATTGCCGAGCGCTGGCTGGAGCGCCGGTCATGAGCACGCATCCGGCGGTCAAGAACGGCGCCTACGACGTTGCGCGCGTGCGCCAGGATTTTCCCGCGCTCGCCATGCAGATCTACGGCAAGCCGCTGGTCTATCTCGACAACGCCGCCTCGGCGCAGAAGCCCGGCGCCGTGCTCGACCGCATGACGCAGGCTTATACGAGCGAATACGCCAACGTGCATCGCGGCCTGCATTACCTCGCCAATGCGGCGACGGAGGCCTATGAGGGCGCGCGGGCAAAAGTCGCGCAATTCGTCAATGCCCGCCGCACAGAAGAAATCATCTTCACCCGCAACGTCACCGAGGCCATCAACCTCGTGGCGTCGTCCTGGGGCGAGCCGAACATCAAGCAGGGCGACGAAATCGTCCTCTCGATCATGGAGCACCATTCCAACATCGTGCCCTGGCATTTCCTCAGGGAGCGCCATGGCGCGGTCATCAAATGGGCGCCCGTCGATGACGAAGGCAATTTCCTGATCGACGAGTTCGAGAAGCTGCTGACGCCGAAGACTAAGCTCGTCGCCATCACCCAGATGTCGAACGCCCTCGGAACCTTCGTTCCGATAAAAGAGGTCGTGCGACTGGCCCACGATCGGGGCATTGCCGTGCTGGTCGACGGTGCGCAGGGCGCGGTGCATCTGCCCGTCGACGTGCAGGATCTCGACTGCGATTTCTACGCGTTCACCGGCCACAAGATTTATGGCCCGACCGGTATCGGGGCGCTCTATGCCAAGCATGAGCACCTTGTAGCGATGCGTCCGTTCAACGGTGGCGGCGAGATGATCCGCGAGGTTGCGAAGGACTGGGTCACCTATGGCGACCCGCCGCACAAGTTCGAAGCTGGCACCCCGCCCATCGTCGAAGCGATCGGCCTCGGTGCCGCCATCGATTACGTCAATTCGATCGGCAAGGAGCGCATTGCCGCGCACGAGCGCAATCTCGTCACCTACGCCCAGGACCGGCTCCGCGAGATCAACTCGCTGCGGCTGATCGGTACTGCGCGCGGCAAGGGGCCGGTGATCTCCTTCGAGCTCAAGGGCGCGCATGCCCACGACGTCGCCACCGTGATCGACCGTCAGGGCATCGCAGTGCGCGCCGGCACCCATTGCGTGATGCCGCTTTTAGAGCGGTTCAACGTCACCGCCACCTGCCGGGCGTCGTTCGGCATGTATAATACGCGGGAAGAAGTCGATCATCTGGCACAAGCGCTTCTGAAGGCGCGGGATTTGTTCGCATGAGTGACACGGCCGAAATCAAAGCCAATCCGATGGAGACCCATTCGGCGCTGCCGCCGGAGGAGACCGAGCGTCTGACCACCGAGATCATCGCGGGCCTCAAGACCGTATTTGATCCGGAAATCCCGGCCGACATTTACGAGCTCGGCCTGATCTACAAGGTCGAGATCAAGGACGACCGTTCGGTCGACGTGCAGATGACGCTGACGACACCGAACTGCCCGGCTGCCGGCGAGCTGCCGACCATGGTCGAGAACGCGGTCGCCAGCGTTCCCGGCGTCGGCGTGGTCGACGTCAAGGTCGTCTGGGACCCGCCGTGGTCGCCCGAGCGCATGAGCGACGAGGCGCGCCTCGTGCTCAATATGTGGTGACGGTCTCAGCTCGCATTGAATTCGCTTCGCAACGGACCACATAGCTAACATGACCCAGATCTCGTCAGGCTCGACACCAGCTTCGACACCAAAGCCCCGGCGGCCGCGCCCGCAGGTGATGCGGCTGACGGATGCCGCGGCGCAGCGGATCACGGAGCTGACCCAGCGCGCGGACTCCGACATCGTCGGCCTACGCGTCGGCGTGAAGAACGGCGGCTGCGCCGGCCAGTCCTACACGGTCGAATACGCCCACGAGATCCGGCCGACTGACGAGGTCGTCGAGGACAAGGGCGTCAAGATACTGGTCGACCCCAAGGCCGTGCTGTTCCTGCTCGGCACCGAGATGGACTACAAGGCCGACAAAATGCAGGCCCAGTTCGTCTTCAACAACCCCAACCAGGTCTCCGCCTGCGGCTGCGGCGAGTCGGTCGAGCTGCGGCCGGCGAAGATCGACGGATAAGCCCGACTTTCGCTATTGTCCTCCCGGCCAAGCCCGGGACCCATGCCCAGAGGAAGTGGTTGTCGCGCGCGCTGGCAGTTGCCAGCCTTCGCCAAACGCGATCCTGTGGTTGACCACATTGGGGAGGCAGCTTGGGCATGGACCGCGAATTCCTGATCGACCTGTTCGCCGATTTCGGCCCGGTCACGATCCGCAAAATGTTTTCCGGCTACGGCATCTCCGCCGACGGCATCAACTTCGCGCTGTCCTTGCGCGCCGGGCTGTTCTTCCGCGCGGACGAGATGACGATCCCGAATTTCGAGGCGGAAGGCTCAAAGCCGTTCCAATACTCGACCCGCGCCAAGACAGTCACAGTGAACTCCTACTGGCAGTTGCCCGCGCGCTTGTTCGACGATTCCGAGGAGCTGGCAGAATGGGCGAGGGCAGCGCTGGCTGCCGCCCAGCGCGCCAAGGTCAAGAAGCGGCCGAACGCAAAGAAGGTCAGCAAAGCTGCCAAGGCGCCCGCCGGAAAGCCCGGCCAGAAAACTTCGTCGAAAAGATCGCTCAAGAAGGTTGCGATGCGCAAGCGTGCCAAGCGGAACGCGTAACTCTCGGGGGGGCGCGTCCAAGAGATGCGCTCCGGAATGACAGAGGCGTTAGACCTACGCCACCCGGCTGTGCGTCTCCTGCGCGTATTCCGGATCGGCCTCGCAGATCACGCGATTGCGGCCGTTGCGCTTGGCGGCGTAGAGGCAGGCATCTGCACGCTCGATCAGGGCCTCGGTGTCGTCGCCCTCCCTCAGCATGGAGACGCCCACGGAGATCGTGACGCGGCCGAGAATCTCGCCGGTCGATTTCTTCTTCAGTTCCTTCGCCATCACCGCGCGGCGGATGTGATCGGCCACCGTGAGCGCCTGGCGCAGCGCCGTGTTGGGCAGCACGACCGCGAATTCTTCGCCGCCATAGCGCGCGGTGATGTCCTGGCCCTTGATGGTCTGCTTCAGCGACAAGCCGACAAGGCGCAGCACCTGGTCGCCGGTGAGGTGGCCATAGGAATCGTTGAACGACTTGAAATGATCGATATCGAACAGCAGCAGCGACAGCGGCTCCCCGGAGGCGAGCGCGCTCTGCACCGCCATGCCGATCATGCGATCGAAATATTTGCGGTTGCCGAGGCCGGTGAGCGGATCGGTGAGGCTCTCGGCGCGGATCGCCTCCAAGCTCTGCTGGAGATTGCTGATCTCGTTCCTCGACAGCGTCAGCGGCCTTCCAGCGCCTTGTTGGCCTCGCGCATCTCGCTGGTCGAACGCAGCAGCGTCTCGACGATCGCCTTGATCTGGTCGCGGCCCTTGGCCGACGACAGTTTCTCGGTCGCACCCGACAGGCTGGCGTCGTAGGCGCCGCTCATTCCGAGCGCATCGCCGAGAACCTTCATCACGTCGTCAATCTCGCCGATGACGCGCGCGCCCACCTTGTCGATGCGGTCGGTGGTCTTGATATGGGATAGATAGGTCTCGTAGATCTGCTCGAGATCGGCTTCGGTCAGCTTGCCGTTGCGCGCCAGCGTCTCGTTGATGATCTTATTGAGCGGTGCGTTGTAGCCGGTGGCGTAGACGTACCAGATCTCGTAATTGCGCGGAATTGCCGTCTGCCGAAGCGATCGAATCTGGCCGAGCGCCACTTCGGCGAACGCCATCGTGCGTTCGTGTTCGTCGAGAACCTTGACCACGGAACATACCCCGCAGCGGTCGGTGCGCTCTCGACCGCAGCAATGCTTAAATTATGTTCGTAGGCTAACGGACGATCGTGAACGCCCCGTAAATATACGTTCGCCAATGCATCCGAAAAAGGTGTGGGCGTTTTTCCTCAACCGAAACCAAAAGCGCGCGTCGTGCTTCAGGCTCCGGCGGGGGAGCGAACCGGCCGCAGCAGAAATGCCGGCAGATGCGAGTGATCGCCCGGCTCGGCGTCGGCCTCCCGCTGCCGGCGCGGTTCGGGACGGCCGATCGAGGGCACATGCGACGGATTGGCCTGCTGGCGCGCGCCGTGACGCGGCTCAGATGACGGCCGTGCTTCGCGGGGAGGCCGCGCTTGGCGTGCAGGCCTTGGCTCGCGAGCGGGCCGGGCTTCGGCCGCGGGGCTTGCATCGACCGAAGGCCTTCCCTCGGAGGGCTGCGGCGCGTCGCCACGCGGCTCGTGGCCGCGACGCGGCTTGCCCCGCCCGCCACGGGAGCGCTCGCGGTCCCGTCCACGAGACTCGCGCGGGCGCTCGCTGTGTTCGGTCGTGCTCCCGTGCACCTCGAAGTCGCCCTCGGCGCGCGGAATGCTCTGGCCGATCAGCTTCTCGATCGCCGCCATCGACTTCTGGTCGAGCGGTGTCACGATCGAAATCGCCGTGCCGGTGCGGCCGGCGCGGCCGGTACGGCCGATGCGATGGACGTAGTCGTCAGCGTGGTGGGGGACGTCGAAATTGAAGACATGGCTGACCTCGGGAATGTCAAGGCCGCGAGCGGCGACGTCGGAGGCGACCAAGAGCGGCAACTCACCCTTGCGGAACTGTTCGAGCGCGGCCGTGCGGGCCGATTGGTCCATGTCGCCGTGCAGGGCGCCGACGCTGAAGCCGTGCTTCTGAAGCGATTTGTGAACGACGGCGACCTCGCGCTTGCGATTGCAGAAGATGATCGCGTTCTTGAGATCCTTGGCCTCGCGCAGCAGGCGGCGGAGCAGCTCGCGCTTCTCGTGCGCCTCGCGCCCGGCGGGCACCTGGGCCTGCGTGACCGTCACGGCCGTCGTGGCGGGTTTGGAGACCTCGACCTTCTGCGGATTATGCAGGAAGGCCTCGGTGATGCGCCGGATCTCCGGCGGCATGGTCGCGGTGAAGAACAGGGTCTGCCGCGTAAACGGGACGAGCTTGCAGATGCGCTCGATGTCGGGGATGAAGCCCATGTCCAGCATGCGGTCGGCCTCGTCGATGACGAGCAGCTCGACGCCGGTGAGCAGGAGGCCACCGCGCTCGGTATGGTCGAGCAGGCGGCCCGGCGTTGCGATCAGCACGTCGACGCCGCGCGTCAGCTTGGCATCCTGGTCGCCGAACGAGACGCCGCCGATCAGAAGCGCGACGTTGAGTTTCTGGCCCGCGCCGTAACGGTCGAAGTTTTCCTTCACTTGCGCCGCCAGTTCGCGGGTCGGCTCGAGGATCAGCGTGCGCGGCATGCGCGCCCGGGCTCGACCCTTTTCGAGGATGGTGAGCATCGGCAGCACGAAGGCCGCGGTCTTGCCGGTGCCGGTCTGGGCGATGCCGAGCACGTCCTTGCGTGCGAGGACGTGGGGGATCGCCTGTTCCTGGATGGGAGTGGGGGTGGTGTAACCGGTGGCCGCCACTGCGGCGAGGACTTTTTCGGATAGTCCGAGATTGGTGAAGGACATTGAGCCTCTGGTCGAAACCGCCGTTCGGAATCGAGGGTAAAAAGGCTGTCGCGTTCCACCCCGAAACGGCGCGCTCTCAAAGAAGCTGGGGGTGCTGACTCACGCGAACAAAGCGCCAGGCTCGAGAATCGATCTTCGATTTGAGCCGCGTCGCCCCGGAACATAGGCAGGAATCCGCCAAAGTCAATGGAGCGGGCGCGGGAAGACCCTAAAAAACCTGAGGTTTTTGCCCAAATAGCGGGCGCGGCTGCGGTTTTCCGGCCAAGCGGCGGACCGACCAGAGCCGGCAAACGGCGGCTAATGCCGCGCCCGAACCTGGGTCCGGAAGTCGCCTGGGGCCATGCCATAGGCAGCGTTAAAGACTCGGTAGTAGGTCGCCAAGCTCTCGAAGCCGCAGGCGGCCGCGATGTCGGCAATCAGCCGCTCCGGAGCCTCGCGGATCAGGCGGCGGCTCTCTTTCAGCCGCTCTTCGGTCATCGTCTGCGAGAAGCTCTTCTCCGCCGTCGCGAACAGCATGTGCAGGTGTCGCACGGAAATGCCGAGCCAGTCGGCCACCATCGTCGGCGCGAGATTGGGGTCTTGCAGGTGACGCGCGATCAGGCGCCGGGCCTGCGACAGACGGGCGGTCCGCAGCGCGGCCTGCCCGCGGCGGCTGCCGGGCCGCACGATGCCGCGCTCGATCAGCGCCAAGTGGGCCAGAGCCTGAACAAGGGAGGCCTGCATCAGGGGGGCGGCGTCGAAGCAGCCGTCATTGCCGGCGACATCGTCGAGATCGGCAAAGCAGGTGCCGAGCAGGAGCGCCAGGGTGGGATCGTCAAACGTTCGCGGTGCAAGCTCGCGCATGCGTTTGTCCTGCGCCGGAATGTTGCTCACCGGGATCTTCAGGATCCGCAAATGGAAGCCGCCTGCGCCGAGCGGCGCGGTACGATAAGGCAGGTCGGTATGGCTGGTGGCAAAGCTGCCGTTTGCGACGCAAAGTCGCTGCCGCGCATGCCGCCGAACCAGCCGCCGCTGCCGAGCTGCTGGTAGACGCAGATGGCGTCGCCCGGTGCGGAGGCGATGTCGGATGCGCTACGCTCGACCGTGTAGGCGGACGCCTTCAGCTCGACGAGGCTGGCGCCGCCAAGCTGGCGCAGCGAGAATTCGCCTAAGAAATCGGCGCGGCGTTCGCGCTCGAGCTCGGCGGTGACGCCGAACAGACCCTTGGCGCGCACCTCGCGCCAATAGTCGAAGCGGTCATGCGGCTCGACCTCGTCAGTGCACCAGCGATACACGATAGCCCCTCGCTTCCAATGGGATTACCCAGGAACACTGCAAAGGAAGAGCAGATTCCAGCGGGATCTGCCATAGGACCGATGATGGAATTGGGGCCGAGGCCCTTGAACCCTCGAGATGGCTGGACCGACTATCCCATCAACGGCTTGGCTTCCCATGGACGATCTTTCGAGGAAGGCCGGCGGAGGGCCGTCCTGCAACGGGAATATTTCAATGACGCGTCGGCTCTTCAGAATTCTGGCGGCACTCGGCCTCGCGGCGGGCCTCAGCGGATTCGCGCTTCCCGCGCATGCCGAGAAGCGCGTCGCGCTCGTCATTGGCAACAACGACTACAGGAACGTGCCGAAGCTGCTCAAGGCCGTCAACGACGCACGCACCATGGGCGATACGCTGAAGCAACTCGGCTTCTCGGTGATGGTCGCCGAGAATCAGAACCGGCAGCAATTCTCCGAGACGTTGCTCGCCTTTGACAAGGCGATCGAGCCCGGCGATACCGCGTTCTTCTTCTATGCCGGCCACGGTTTCGAGATCGCGGGCCAGAACTATTTGCTGCCGACCGACGTTCCGGCGGCAACGCAAGGGCAGGAAGAACTCGTGCGCGACGCCTCCATCCTGGCCGACCGCATCGTCGAGCGCCTTCAGAACAAGAGGGCGCGGACCTCCATCTTGGTGTTCGACGCCTGCCGCAACAATCCGTTCGAGCGCAAAGGAACCCGCGCCGTCGCCGGTGGCGGCGGGCTCGCGCCGATGATGCAACTGCCGGAAGGCGTGTTTTCGGTGTTTTCGGCAGGTCCCCGCCAGACCGCGCTCGATCGCCTCTCCAACGACGACGCCAACCCCAATTCAGTGTTCACGCGCACCTTCGCCAGGGAGCTGCTCAAGCCCGGCGAGAACCTCGTGCAGGTGGCGCAGCGCACCCGCCGTGCCGTCAGTGAGATGGCCGATACCGTGAAGCACAAGCAGGTGCCGGTCTATTTCGATCAGATGGTCGACGACGTCTTCCTTAGCGGCCTCGCCAAGGATGCCGCCGCGCGCGCGGACGATCCGCCGCCGCAGAAGCTCGCCGCGCTGCCGCCGGTATCGGCGCCGCACCTGCCGAAGGAGGAGACCACCAACGCGCCGATCGCGAGCTTCTCGCGGCACAATGGCGGCTGGAGCGTGGTGTTCTCCTTCGCCGATCCGACGCTCGGCGTCTCCTGGCGCATGGCCGGCAAGGGCGATTTCCGCGAAACCGGCTTCATCGACACGCTCGATCCGCGCACGCGCAAGCGGATGCCGAACCCGTCGGTCGAATTGCCGCCGGATGCGCAAGCCGGCACCATCGAGGTCCGCTATGTCGATCAGTCCGGCGAGATGCAGGGGCCGTTCCCGATCAGATTCGATCCCGAGGCCGCGCTGATCCGCGACCAGCGCAAGATCCTCGACATGACCGCGACAAGCTGGCTGTCATTCCGCGAGTTCAATGGACTGCTGGTCTACTACACGCATCTCGTGTCCTACCGCTGCGCCATTCGCGAGGTGCGCATCGGTATCGACACCGCCGTGCCGAACCAGGTGCTGAAGATGCCTCCTTGCGACATGCGCGATCCCAGCGCGATCAGCGCCGGCATGCCGCTCTACATGAAGCTCGCCCCGGCAACGCAGTCCGTCTCGGTTGAGCTGACCTACCGCGACGGCAGCGTGTCGGAGATCAAGAGCTTTCGCAGCGCGAACCGCAGCAATAATTGAGCGTCTTCGTCGCTGCGACGGGAGAGGAACAACTCCTGCTGACCTGGATTGTCAGTCAAACCAGGGAGACGATCCATGATCCGCAGATCCATCTTCGTACCGATCGCTTGCGTTGCACTTTCGACGGCTGCCTTTGCCCAAGCGGGCGGTGGTGCGGCGGGCGGCGCCGGTGGCGCCAGCGCCGGATCGGGGGCCAGCTCAGGTGCAGGGGTAGGCACGTCACCCAACAGCGCCAACTCCGGGCCATCGGCTCCCTCAGGGATGGGGACGCATGGCACCACCACGGGGGCCAACGTCAACACCAATACCGGCCCGGTCAACCCCAACGTTCAGGCCCCAACCGCAAATAGTAAGACGCCGTCAGCAGCACAAGCCGAGCGGAACATGGGTGTCGGTCATGCGACCAATGGGTTGCCGATCGGCAGTCCAGGCACCGGGACCAGCAACGAGGACCAGAAATAGGTCCATCCCGTTTTCACCCAAGGCCCGCGCTCTGCGGGCCTTTTTTATTTGGCGCTTGTTTGCTGCAGCAAAGCGGTCGCGGTGAGCTTTTGCCTGCAAATTGAGACTGAACTCGGCCTGGATCGCGTTAGTATCATCAGGCATATCTTCCTCGATACTCACATCGCGGATCGCGGCTGCCATGACATCCGACCAACAACCAAACCGGACCATGAAGGTCCGCTGCTGCATCGTCGGCGGCGGGCCAGCGGGCATGATGCTCGGCTATCTCCTGGGCCGCGCCGGCATCAATGTCGTGGTACTGGAGAAGCATGCGGATTTCTTCCGCGATTTCCGCGGCGACACCGTGCATCCCTCGACGCTTCAAGTGATGGACGAACTCGGCCTGATCGACGGCTTCCTGAAGCTGCCGCATCAGCGCTTGCAGAAGATGGATGGCATGTTCGGTGGCACGCCAGTGCGCATCGCCGATCTCAGCCGGCTCCACACCAAGTACCCCTTCATCGCTTTCATGCCGCAATGGGACTTCCTGAATTTCCTGCGCGAGGCCGGCCGGCGCTTTACCTCGCTCAAGGTGATGATGAGCACGGAGGCGGTCGATCTGATCCGCCGCGGGGAGACGGTCGCCGGCGTGCGGGCGAGGACGCCTGAGGGCATCATCGACATCGAGGCGGATCTCACCATTGCCTGCGACGGCCGGCATTCGACCGTGCGCGAGCGCGCCGGCCTTGCCGTCGAGGAGATCGGCGCGCCGATGGACGTGCTGTGGTTCCGCGCCGGCCGCAGACCAGACGAGACGGAGAATGTGTTCGCGCGCGTCGAGCCCGGCAAGATGATGATCACCTTCGATCGCGGCGACTATTGGCAATGCGCCTACGTCATCGCCAAGGGGCAATTTGATGCGGTGAAGGCGGGGGGATTGCCGGCGCTGCTCGACGACGTCGTGCGCATGGCGCCGATCCTGAAAAGCGGCATCGCGGACGTGAAGAGCTTCGACGATATCAAGCTGCTCACCGTCGCGATCAACCGCCTGACGCGCTGGACGCGGCCCGGCCTGCTTCTCATCGGCGACGCCGCGCACGCGATGTCGCCGATCGGCGGCGTCGGCGTCAATCTCGCCGTGCAGGATGCGGTCGCAACCGCGAACCTGCTGGCGGATAAGCTGCAGCACGGTTGTCCCTCGGAGAACGAGCTCGATGCGGTGCGACGCCGGCGCGAGTTCCCGGTGAAGATGACGCAGCGAATGCAGGTCGTCGTGCAGAACAACATCATCAGCGGCGCCTTGCTGGGCAGTGACCGGCCGTTGAAGGTGCCGCTGATCGTGCGCCTCATCACTGCGCTGCCCTGGCTGCAGGGCATTCCGGCGCGCCTGCTTGCGCTCGGCGTTCGGCCCGAGCATGTGCAGTCGAAGGCGGCGCCGCCATCGTAGCGTAAGACCTGGGTAGGGATAACGCTGCATTAAATGACGCACGGTACGTTGCACGCCTGCAACATCGCAAATGGATTCATGGCGCAGCGTGTGCTCATCCGCCACATTAACCGTGTTGATTTCAATTTTAGTAAGGGCCGTCTGAGAGCGTGCGCCCCATCAAAGGGACACGGGGTCTACCATGCGTAACAAATTGATTGCCGCCTTCGCCTGCACGACCGCTCTGGTTTCGACCGGCGCAGCTTCCGCCGCCGATCTCCGTGCGCGCTACACGAAGGCGCCCGCTTATGTCGAGCCGCTGTTCAACTGGACCGGTTTCTATGTCGGCGGCCACATCGGCGGCGCGTGGACCAACGAGCAGTTCATCAACAACGGGACCGGCGCGCCGTTCGGCGATCTTTCGCCGGGCGAAGGCTTCCGCCAGCGCAAGTCGGGCATCATGGGCGGCGCCCAGATCGGCTACAACTGGCAGGCCAACAATTACGTGTTCGGCATGGAAGGCACGATCTCCGGCCTCGACAACAAGGGCACGGTCGTAAACAACGTGTTTGGCGCCGCGGACGACGTGTTCTCTTGGCGTACCAACGTGCTCGCGACCATCGTCGGCCGCGCTGGCTTTGCCGTGCAGAACAATCTCTTCTACATCAAGGGTGGCTATGCCGGCGCGAACAACCGTCTGTCGGTCAGCGACACCGTCGGTGTGTCGGGCTCGGGCGGACAGACCCACTGGGCCAACGGCTGGACCGTCGGCGCCGGCTGGGAATACGGCGTCACCCGCAACTGGATCGTTGGCCTCGAATACAACTACGCGGCCTTCGGCAGCCAGACCTATCAGCTGGGCGGCACCTCGGGTAACTACACCTTCGATGCCAAGCCGCGCGACCTCCAGTGGGCGGTCGTGCGCGCGAGCTACAAGTTCGACGCCCCGACCATCGCCCGTTACTGAGCACGTCGACGCAACGCGACCAACGATCAAAAAAAGCACGGCCTAAATTCAAAGCCCCGGCATGGTCCGGGGCTTCTTTTTTGCGTCGGTGGATGCGGGCAGGACCCCCGCCTCAGGCCATCACCGAGAAGCCGCCGTCGACCGGGATCGCGGTGCCGGTGACGAAGTTCGAGGCGGGCGATGCGAGGAACACGGCGATGCCGGCGAAGTCGTCGATGTCGCCCCAACGTCCTGCAGGCGTGCGCGCCAGCACGCGCTCGTGCAGCCCTGAGACCTGCTGTCGTGCGCCGCGGGTGAGGTCGGTGTCGATCCAGCCCGGCAGGATGGCGTTGACCTGGATGTTGTCGAGCGCCCACGCATTGGCGCAGGCGCGTGTGTACTGCACGATGCCGCCTTTGCTCGCCGCATAGGCGGTCGCGAAGCTCGCGCCGAAGATCGACATCATCGAGCCGATATTGATCACCTTGCCATTGCCGGACGCCTTCAAGGCTGGATAGGCCAGCTTCGAGCAGACGAAGGCGCTGGTGAGGTTGGTGTCGATCACCTTGTTCCACTCGTCGAGCTCGAGTTCGTGCGGGGGCTTGCGGATGCTCATGCCGGCATTGTTGATGAGGATGTCTATCCGGCCGAGCTCGCTGACGACACGGTCGACCATGGCCGCCACGGCGGCCTTGTCGGTCACGTCGGTGGTGATCGCGATCGCCTTCACGCCGCGCCGTCTGAGATCGGCCACGGCTGCGGCGGACTTGGTTTCATTGCGTCCCACCACGGCGATGTCGGCTCCGGCGTCGGCAAGGCCGCGGGCCATGCCAAGCCCGATGCCGCCGTTGCCCCCTGTTACGACAGCGACCTTGCCGCGAAGGTCGAATCGGCTGGATGTCATGCTCTCACTACCTTTTCTTGTCCTGGTTTGTTCTATTGGCTGCTCTGCCAGATCAGCACCAGCCCGAAGCCGGCCATGGCTGCGCCATAGCCAGCCCATTGCAGCTGGTCGACCATGAAGCTCGATCGCGGCCAGGCGAGTGTGCCCGTGCCTTGTCCGATCCAGAGCAGCCCGACGGCAGTCGCAAACAGGCCTGCGATCAGCAGAAATCTGCGCATGCGTTCCTCCCATCAGTCCGCTTCTGTCGCGACGCGGCATGAACGATTGCCGCGCACCCGCGAAAACTTGGACGCAGACTAGCCGTAGCTTCGGCTCCGATACAATGGGCCGCGATTGACACGCGGGGCGCCGGCTCATGCAGGAACGTCATTGACGGTGAGGAGATCACAACGAAAAAGCCCCGGACGATGCCGGGGCTTTGACGTTTGGTCTTGAGACCAGATCAGTACTTCGCGACGACCGGGCCGCTCCAGTTGAAGCGATAGACCAGCGAGGTGCTGATGGTCTGGACCCAGGGCTTGAAGGTGGCGGCCGTGCCAAACGGCGCAACAACACCGCAACCGGCAACAGTACAGGTCTCAGGCAAGCTGATCCGATCGTAGAAGGCGGACCGATATTCGGTCTTCATGAACCAACCAGGGGCGCTGATCCCGAAGATGTTGAGGTTGTTCTCAACACCGCCGCCCACGAACCAGCCGTCACGCCGGAAAGACGACGTATTCAGGACGGTCGGGCCTCCACCGGCAGCCAGTGTGGACAGGCTGGTGCCAGACCATTCCGATCCGGAATAACCAGCGTTCACGTAGGAAAGAACGTTCGGGGCAACCAAATAACCGAGCCTGACGCCAGCGGCGTAGCTGGTCCGGAGCTTTTCGCGTCCTTCAACGAAATTGAAGGGATCGCTGAGGGAACCACGAATGTCACCAAATTGACCATCGGCGAAGACGCCCGCCACCCAGCTCGGGGTGAACTGCCAGTCATAACCAAGACCGACCGTTCCGAACCAGCCGCTACCGCCCAAACGCTGATCGCGGGTCAGCGCAGTGCCTGCCGCACCAAAGGCGCCGAACGGCCCGACAACACCAGTGCTCTGAACGTTGCTGTCCGCGTTCCAGAGCCCGCCGCCGGCACCGCCGAAGATGTAGAAGCCGGTCCAGTTGGCGACCGGCGCGGGCGCCGGAGCCTTCACATACGGACGGGCCCCAAGATCGGCCGCCGAGGCCGAACCGGTCAAAGCCGCAACCGCGGTCAGAGCAAGCAAAATCTTCTTCATTTCCAAATCCCCAACCTTGGTTCGCTTAGCAGGTGCGAGCGCCGTTCCGTTCAAATTCGATGGTTGGACTATAGACGGATTCTGCTGAAATGCTGTTGCTGAGCGGACACAGATAACTGAAAACGATCCGGTGTTGTACGCAGGACACAGAGACGCCGGAGTGATGTCACCCGTCCTAAAAGTGAAGGCGTACAGTTACTTACGCGATGACTTCCATTACACGCTAAAGATGAAGGTCGTCGCGAAGATCACCATGTTCGACGGAGAGGGAGAAAGTTGCCTCAGCCGCCGGCGAAACAGCGAAAATCAAATCGCCCCCGATTCTTATCTCTGCGGTGCGGTCTGGGATGAGTCGGAGCCGGAATTCGGCTGGACTGTTCATCTCTCGCCACCGCGAAGCGATGAGCAGATAGAAACCGCAAGTGGCTGGCCCGCTGCCTCCCGCTCTAGACGTCCAGCAGCTCTTCGCTGGCAAATTCGGCCTTGTCCGAGATGAACGCGAAACGAGCCTCGGCCTTGGTGCCCATCAGGCGCTCCACCGAATCCGCCGTGGTGTCGCGATCGTCGGCGAGCAGCACCACCTTGAGCAGCGTCCGCTTGGCCGGATCCATGGTGGTTTCCTTGAGCTGCGCCGGCATCATCTCACCGAGGCCCTTGAAGCGGTTCACCTCGACCTTGGCGTTGGCATTGAACGCGCTCTTGATCAGCTCTTCCTTGTGCTTGTCGTCGCGCGCGTAGACCGATTTGGTGCCGTGGGTCAGCTTGTAAAGCGGCGGCACCGCGAGGAAGAGGTGTCCTTCGTCGATCAGCCGCGGCATCTGCCGGTAGAAGAAAGTGATCAGCAGCGAAGCGATATGCGCGCCGTCGACGTCGGCGTCGGTCATGATGATGATGCGCTGATAGCGCAGATCCTCTTCGCGATAATGCGCAAGCGTGCCGCAGCCGATCGCCTGCACGAGATCGGAGAGCTGGGCATTCGCCGTCAGCTTGTCCTTGCCTGCGGAGGCGACGTTGAGGATCTTGCCGCGCAGGGGCAGCACGGCCTGGGTGTTGCGGTCGCGCGCCTGCTTGGCGCTGCCGCCGGCCGAGTCGCCCTCGACGATGAAGAGCTCGGAGCCCTCGGTGCCGGCGTTGATGCAGTCGGCGAGCTTGCCTGGCAGGCGCAGCTTCTTGCCCGCGGTCTTTCGCGCGGTCTCCTTCTCCTGGCGGCGGCGCAGCCGCTCCTCGGCGCGATCGATCACGAAATCGAGCAGCCGGTTGGCCATGTTCGGATTGCCCGAGAGCCAATGGTCGAACGGATCCTTGATCGCCTGCTCGACAATGCGCTGTGCTTCCGCGGTGGCGAGGCGGTCCTTGGTCTGGCCCTGGAATTCGGGCTCGCGCACGAACACCGACAGCATCACGGCCGCGCCCACCATGACGTCCTCGGAGGTGATGGACGCGGCGCGCTTGCCCTGTCCGACGCGTTCGGCGTGATCCTTCAGGCCGCGCAGCAGCGCGCTGCGCAAACCCGATTCATGCGTGCCGCCATCGGGTGTCGGCACGGTGTTGGTGTAGGAGGAGAGAAAGCCGTCGGCATCCACAGTCCACGCCACCGCCCATTCGCAGGCGCCATGAGCACCGTTGCGGCCGGACTTGCCGGAGAAGATGTCGGGATGCACCAGCGTGTCGGCGTGAATCGCCGCGGCAAGATAATCCTTGAGACCGCCGGGGAAGTGGAACGTCGCCTCCGCCGGCACGTCCTCGACGCCCTTGAGCAGCTCGGGCGCGCAGTTCCAGCGGATCTCGACTCCGCCGAACAGATACGCCTTCGAGCGCGTCATCTTGAAAAGGCGCTGCGGCTTGAACGCGGCCTTGGCGCCGAAGATGTCGGTGTCGGGCTTGAAGCGCACGCGCGTGCCCCGGCGGTTGTTGACCCTGCCGAGATCCTCGAGCTTGCCCTTGGGGTGCCCGCGCTCGAACGTCATGCGGTAGAGCTTCTGGCTGCGCGCGACCTCGACCTCGAGACGCGAGGAGAGGGCGTTCACCACGGAGATGCCGACGCCGTGCAGACCGCCCGAGGTCTCGTAGACCTTGGAGTCGAACTTGCCGCCCGAATGCAGCGTGCACATGATGACTTCGAGCGCCGACTTCTTCGGGAACTTCGGATGTGGATCGATCGGGATGCCGCGGCCGTTGTCGGTGACGGTCAGGAATCCGTCGGCGCTCAGATCCACCTCGATGAAGGTCGCATGCCCGGCCAGCGCCTCGTCCATGGAATTGTCGATGACTTCGGCGAAGAGGTGATGCAGGGCCTTCTCATCGGTGCCGCCGATATACATGCCGGGTCGGCGCCGCACCGGTTCCAAACCCTCGAGCACCTCGATGTCGGCCGCCGTATAGTCGGCTTCCCCGCCGCTGCCGCGCGGGGCCGTCTTGGCGGCGGGCGCGCGAGACTTTGGCTCGTCGGCGCCGAACAGGTCGTCTTTCGTTTTGGTTTTCAATTGCTTGGACATATATCTTGATACGCTTTGAAGGCCGCATGGGCGGCGAATCGGTTAGGCCGACTATGCCACTTCTGACTTGGAAAGGTTACCGCTGGGCGGGCCGGGCCGTGTGGTTGAGAGCCAATCCCGGCGATTTTACGCCGTCGGCCCGCCAATTCCCGGCAATTTGACGTCCCGCCCGCCTTGGGCCGGGCTTTGTGACTTGATGTCACACAAGCCCTTGGCTTACCAGTCCTTTTCATCGAGCAGCACCTTGAGGCAGGGCGGGAAGGCTAATCTGGAATGGAGCAGTTTGCGCACGCCCTGGCCGACTTCGTGCGCGCTCACCAGGCTTGGGCCGCCCCGATCGTGTTCCTGCTCGCCTTCGGGGAGTCGCTTGCCTTCATCTCGCTGCTGGTCCCGGCCTGGGGCGCGC
Source organism: Bradyrhizobium sp. 147 (assembly GCF_023073935.1). Lineage (NCBI taxonomy): Bacteria > Pseudomonadati > Pseudomonadota > Alphaproteobacteria > Hyphomicrobiales > Nitrobacteraceae > Bradyrhizobium > Bradyrhizobium sp. 147. The sequence goes on from NZ_JADPKL010000087.1 coordinate 175,927, forward strand.
TGGTTGGGATCGGCGCGCTGATCGGGGCGAGCGGCATCAGCTTCTATCCGGTCTGGATCGCCGGCGGTATTGGCGCGGCACTGGGCGACTGGGTCTCCTACTGGTTCGGCTACCGCTACAAGGAAAGGGTCGCGCAGATGTGGCCGCTTTCGCGCTATCCGGAACTCCTGCCCAAGGGCGAGGCCTTCGTGCGCAGCTGGGGCGTGCCCAGCATCTTCATCGGCCGCTTTTTCGGCCCCTTGCGCGCCTCGGTGCCGCTTGCAGCCGGCATCTTCGAGATGCCGTATTGGAGCTTCCAGGTCGCCAATTTCGTCTCGGCCCTGGTCTGGTCGGCGGCACTGCTGCTGTTCGGCGACGTGATCGCGAAGCTGATGGAATGGATCTGGCGTCTCATCTGATGTCATGAACCTTGACGGGAACCGGATCTGGCCTTATAGCCGCGCGCCATGATCAACGCCGCGACCATTCTGTTCGCCCGTCGCCGCCGCCGCTCTTTTGCGGTTTGGGCGGTCGATCGCGTTTGAGATCATCGTCTGTGCCGCTGGATCCGATCCGCGGCATTCTCTCTCCTGTCAGCGCGATCTGATCCGGCGGCCCCCAAGGAGGCCCAGCAGGAGACCACGATGTACACGCCAGCCTTTTTCAAGCAGGACCGCGCCGCGAGCCTGAAATTCGCCGAGGAGCGCGGCTTTGGCACCATGTGCGCCTTCGATGGCCACAAGCCGGTGGCTTCCCCGCTGCCGTTCTATCTGACCTACGCGGCTGACGGCACGCCGCAGGCCGCCTTTCATGTCGCCCGTCAAAATCCGCTGCTAAAGCTCGCGGGCGGTGATGCGTCCTGGCTGCTCGCGGTCAACGGCCCCGATGCCTATGTATCGCCGGACTGGTACGTCTCGCCCGACCAGGTGCCGACCTGGCTCTACCAGTCGGTGCATCTCAGCGGGCCGGTACGGCTGCTGTCGGACGACGAGCTGGCGGTGCAGATCGATACGCTCAGCGACAAGTTCGAGAGCTGGCTGCTGCCGAAAAAGCCGTGGACATCAGGCAAAATGACGGCGGGCCGGCTGGAGACGATGAAGAAGGCGATCGTTGGGCTGGTGATGACGGTTGAGGAGGTCGAAGGCAGCTTCAAGCTGAACCAGCACAAATCGGACGCCGACTATACGGCGATCGCCAATGCGCTTGGCGCCGGCGACGCCGATGCGAAGCAGATCGCACATTTGATGCGGCAGGCCCGGCCGCAGGCTTTTGCAGACGATATGAACATGCTCGAAGGGAGCGCGCCATGAGCCTCGCTGACACCACCAAAGCCCCGACCCCCGGCGCGGCGAAAAAGCCGGCCACCGTCTTCGTCGACGGCGGCTCCGGCACCACCGGGCTCGGCATCAACGAGCGGCTGAAGCTCCAGGGCGACGTCGCGGTGAAGACCATCGCCGACGACAAGCGCAAGGACCCCGCGGCCAAGAAGGCGCTGATGGAGGAGGTGGATCTCGTCATCCTCTGTCTGCCGGACGACGCCGCCAAGGAGACCGTTGCTCTCGTCGACAGCATGGGCACTTCGGCGCCGAAGGTGCTGGACGCCTCGACCGCTTACCGCGTCGCGCCCGACTGGGCCTATGGCTTTCCCGAGCTCACGCCCGATCAGGCCGGCAAGATCAAGGCCGCGAAAAAGGTCTCCAATCCCGGCTGCTATCCGACCGGCGCGATCGCGCTGCTGCGGCCGATCGTCGATGCCGGCCTGCTGCCGCAGGATTATCCCGTCACTGTCAATGCCGTGAGCGGCTATTCCGGCGGCGGCAAGTCTATGATTGCGAGCTTCGAGGATGGCAGCGCGCCGTCCTTCGAGCTGTACGGTCTCGGCTTCGAGCACAAACATCTGCCGGAGATGCAGCTCTACTCGAACCTGACGCGGCGGCCGATCTTCATTCCATCAGTCGGCAATTATCGGCAGGGCATGCTGGTCTCCGTGCCGCTCCAACTCGACACGCTGCCCGGCAAGCCGGGCGGCGCCGACCTGCAAGCGGCGCTCGCCAAGCGCTACACCGGCTCGAAATACGTCAAGGTGATGCCGCTTCAGAACGAGGCGACCAAGGGTGGTCGGCTGGAGCCGGAGGCCCTGAACGAGACCAATATGCTCGAGCTCTACGTCTTTGCCAGCGACAAATATCACCAGGCCTTGCTGGTCGCCCGGCTCGACAATCTCGGCAAGGGCGCCTCGGGTGCAGCCGTGCAGAACATGCGGCTGATGTTGGGATTGCCGGAGGAGTAGGGCTGGCTCGTGCCCCGGACGCAGCGCAGCACTTCTTCAGTGATGCCCTGCAGACCCGGGGTCCAGTAGTGCCGTCACTCACTGCAAAACAATATCAGCCGGGAACGGTCGAACGGGGCGACCAGCGCAGACATTGTTGCGGGCCGTCACGGCGTCGCGGCGATATGTCTCGAGGTCGCCGAGCACGCGGTCGGAAATGCCGCAGACGTCCTGATGGTCATAGGCGTAATCGACGACGGCGTTCCAGGCGCGCGAGGCCTGGATGTAGCGGTCGCAGCGGCCGGCCATTACTGCGCGTGTCGTCGGCTTTGAGGCTTCGACCGCCTCGCTGCGCAGGCGTGTCAGTTCGGGGCATTGCGGCTGGGCGCGGGCCTCACGGCACAACCCGGCGAGCGCGATCATTGCGACGACCCGCAAAAGAATACGCATCGGGTTTCCCCGCTTCGGTTGTTCTGCGTGCGAGCATACCTTTGGAGTGCAACAGCGTCCAGTGACCCCGGACACTGCAGCATCAAAGTACCCCGAAGACCGCCAGCGCCAGCACGGCCTGGGCGAGGAAGCCGACGGTGAATGCGAGCGTGCGGAAGATCGGGATCCCGATGGCGTAGACAATGATATGTGCGACGCGCGACCAGAAATACACCGCGCAGGCGAGCACCGTCCATTTCGTCGAATAGTCGATTGCGTTGAGGATCAGCACCAGCGGCGCGAAGATCACGAGGTTTTCGACCGCGTTGTCGTGCGCGAACATCAGCCGGTTGGCCCATTCGGCTTGCGCCTTGTCGTTGCGCGACGGATTGGCCATGGCGCCGCTGAAGCCGCGAACCTGGCAGCGGTTGATCATGTAGGGAATCCAAAGCACTCCGGTCAGGATCACCGTCAGTGTCAGCCAGAACAGTTCGCGCGTCATGGTCCGGTCCCTTCTGTCGTCGCTGTGGTGAGAGCGAGTCTATACGAAAGCGCGGACGATTCCGCTATGCGCGAACCCTGACATAGCTGCCGGGCGCATCCTCGATCGGCGGGAACGTCTCGCTGCCGACCGGACGCGCCGGGACCTCCTCTGGATCCAGCTCGCCGAGCCATTGGCGCCAGTCCGGCCACCATGAGCCCTTGTGCTCCACCGCGCCCTTCATCCACTCGGCGACGCTGACGTTCTTGATGTTGTCGTTGGTCCAGTACTGATACTTGTTCGAGGCTGGCGGATTGATCACGCCAGCGATGTGGCCCGAGCCCGACAGCACATATTTCACCGGGCCGCCGAAGAATTGCGAGCCGTACAGCACCGATTCCGCCGGCGCGATGTGATCCTCGCGGGTGGCGAGATTGTAGACGGGGACCTTGACCTTGGAGAGATCGAGCAGGGTATTGTCGAGCACCATCGTGCCGGTCGAGAGCCGATTCTCCAGATAGCAGTTGCGCAAATAATAGGAATGGTTGGCCTGGGTCATCCGTGTCGCGTCCGAATTCCAGTGCAACAGATCGAACGCACTCGGCTGCTGGCCCTTCAGGTAGTTGCTGACGACATAGGACCAGATCAAATCGTTGGAGCGCAGCATGTTGAAGGCCATCGCCATCTTCGAGCCTTCGAGCACGCCGGCCGCCTTCATGTCCTGCTCGAGGGCTGCGATCTGCTCCTCGTCGACGAACACGAGGAGATCGCCGGCATGGGTGAAGTCGACCTGGGCGGCGAAGAACGTCGCCGATGCAACGCGCTGGCGGCGTTTCTCGGCGAGCCAGGCCAGCGTCGTCGCGAGCATCGTGCCGCCGACGCAATAGCCGGCTGTGTGTACCTTCATCTCGCCAGTGATCTTCTCGATCACGTCCATCGCCGCGAGCGGGCCTTCCTTCATGTAGTCTTCCCAGCCCTTGTTGCCGAGCCGCTTGTCGGGATTGACCCATGAGATCACGAACACGGTGATGCCCTGGTCGACGCACCACTTGATGTAGGATTTCTCCGGCTTGAGATCGAGGATGTAGAACTTGTTGATCCAGGGCGGCACGATCAGGAGCGGGGTGCGTAGCACTTTCTCGGTGGTCGGCGCATACTGGATCAGCTGCATCATTTCGTTCTGGTAGATCACCTTGCCCGGCGTCGTCGCCATGTTGACGCCGACGACGAGATTGTCCGGATTGGACTGGCGGATCTTCAACATGCCTTTGCCGGCCGCGATGTCCTCGGCCAACATCTTCAGGCCGCGCGCGAGATTGTCGCCGGACGTGGCAAGTGTCTCGCGCAGCACCTCCGGATTGGTCAGCACGAAGTTGGACGGCGACAGCGCGTTGGTGACCTGCTGGACGTAGAACTCGGCCTTGCGGCGGGTATGCGGATCGAGCCCTTCGGCAGCGCGCACCAGCTCCTGCGCCCATTTGGTCGTGAGCAGATAGAGCTGCATGACGAAATCGAAGAACTGGTTCGACTTCCATTCGGGATCGGCAAAGCGCTTGTCACGCGGCGAGGGCGTGATCGCGGGCGGGGCGTCCTGGCCTGCCATGCGGCGGACCGCCGAGCCCCAGAGGTCGAGATAGTCCTTGGCGAGCTTGGTCTGGAGATCGGAGGAGCGGGACGTGTCCGACAGCCAGTATTCGGCGACCGAGGTGAAGGTCCTGACGATCTCGGCAAGCTCGGGCGGCGGGCGATCCTGCACCTCGCCGGTCTCGCGCGGTTTGAGGTAGGCAGCGAGCGCCTTGCCACCGCTCTCCATCGCCCGCGCGACATTCATCGCGAAAGCTTCGGCATCGAACTTCGTCTCGAACGGGGTGCCGGATTTGGGCGTGTCGGTTGTGACGGTACTCATGCGCAGAACAGTAACGATTCATTCTGTATTCGTCACCGCGAAGCTCGCATGTTTGGCGTTAAACACTCTCGAAGATGTGTTGCAGCGCGACAAATTTTCTTGGTTCCGTCACAATCGAGCCGCACCGCTCGGCTTGGTAGTGCCGGGTGGTTTTCTCGCTCACACCATTTTGGGCAGCCATGGTTTGAGCTTGGGGGCGGTCTTGGGTAAGGTTGCCCTGGGGGCCGTGCTTCGGGACGAGTAGGGGATTTCCCAAGTGTTGGCGTTATGGGACCTGCAAAAGACGCTGCCGATCTGCGGCGCGCTGTTGATCGCGGCGCTTGCCTTGGGCGGCTGCTCAAGCCAGCTCGCGGATATGACGCCCGCGGATGCGCAGGCGCATCCCAGGGAGCCAGGCAGCTATCTGCCGGTGCATGATCTGCCGCCGGATCGCGATCAGGCGACCATCCCGCCGGAGCAGCGCGCCAAGATCGAGGCCGAGCTTGCCGCGGCGCGCGATCGTCAGGCCTTGGCCGCAAAGGACGCCAAGTGAGCAAGTGAGGCGGTGCAAGGTAATCGCTGGCGCCCCCGTCTTGCCGTGCTAAAAGACCTCAGTTCAGCCAATAGCCAGGGCGAACGACTTCAGCCGCCATCGTCGATGATTGCTCTAAGTATTTGATTTCGAGTAATTTTCGTGAAGGGGCTGGGCGCGTTTCCGAAGGGCCGTCATGGCCTGTCGATTCTGTCCTGACCGGTTGCCCGGAGCCCAGAGAGCCATGGAAGAGTTTTACCGCATCCGCCGCCTGCCGCCTTACGTGTTCGAACAGGTCAACCGGGCCAAGGCGGCCGCGCGGAATGCCGGCGCCGACATCATCGACCTCGGCATGGGCAATCCGGACCTGCCGGCGCCGCCGCACGTGCTCGAGAAGCTCAAGGAGACTCTTGGCAAGCCGCGCACCGACCGCTACTCGGCCTCACGCGGCATTCCGGGGCTGCGCCGGGCCCAAGCTGCCTATTACGCCCGCCGCTTCGGCGTGAAGCTCAATCCCGATACCCAGGTCGTCGCGACGCTCGGCTCCAAGGAAGGCTTTGCCAACGTGGCGCAGGCCATCACCGCGCCGGGCGACGTCATCCTCTGTCCGAACCCGAGCTATCCGATTCACGCCTTCGGCTTTTTGATGGCGGGTGGCGTGATCCGCTCGGTGCCTTCCGAGCCGACGCCGCAATTCTTCGAGGCGGCCGAGCGGGCGATCATCCATTCGATCCCCAAGCCGCTGGCGCTCGTCGTCTGCTACCCCTCGAACCCGACCGCCTATGTCGCAAGCCTCGACTTCTACAAGGACCTCGTCGCGTTCGCGAAGAAGCACGAGATCCTGATCCTGTCTGATCTCGCTTATGCCGAAGTCTATTTCGACGAGAGCAACCCGCCGCCCTCGGTGCTCCAGGTGCCCGGCGCGATGGACGTCGCCGTCGAGTTCACCTCGATGTCGAAGACCTATTCGATGGCCGGCTGGCGCATGGGCTTTGCGGTCGGCAATGAGCGCGTGATCGCGGCGCTCGCCCGCGTCAAATCCTATCTCGATTACGGCGCGTTCACGCCGGTCCAGGTCGCGGCGACCGCCGCATTGAACGGTCCGGACGATTGCATCAAGGAGATGCGCGACACTTACCGCAAGCGCCGCGACGCGCTGGTGGAATCGTTCGGCCGCGCCGGCTGGGAGATTCCGCCGCCGGAGGCCTCGATGTTCGCCTGGGTGCCGCTGCCGGAGGCCTTCCGCAGCATCGGCAGCATGCAGTTCGCGACCCTGATGGTGGAGAAATCCGGCGTCGCGGTCTCGCCCGGCGTCGGCTTTGGCGAGCATGGCGAAGGATATGTCCGCATCGCCATGGTGGAAAACGAGCAACGGATCAGGCAGGCCGCGCGCGGCGTGCGCCGTTTCCTTGAAAGCGGCGTCGAAACGTTGCACAACGTGGTTCCGCTCGCCAATCGGCGCTAGTTCTCTTCTGCAGGTTTTCTGAACTATCATGGTCGCACCCCTGAAAGTGGGCATAGCGGGGCTCGGCACCGTGGGTGCCGAAGTCGTCCGTTTGATCGAAACGCAAGCGCGCGTGCTGACGGGACGCAGCGGCCGCGGCATCCGCGTCGTTGCGGTCACCGCGCGCTCGAAGGCGAAGAAGCGCGGCGTCGACTTGCGCGGCGTCGAATGGGCGAGGGATCCAATGGCGCTTGCCACCCATGCCGAGGTCGATTGCTTCGTCGAGCTGATGGGCGGCGCCGGCGATCCCGCGCTATCGGCGGTGGAAGCCGCGCTCAATGCCGGCAAGTCGGTTGTCACCGCCAACAAGGCGCTGCTCGCCAAGCATGGCCTCAAGCTCGCCAAGGCGGCTGAAAAGCACGGCGGCGCGCTGAATTTCGAGGCAGCGGTCGGCGCCGCGATCCCTGTCATCAAGACGTTACGCGAGGGGCTTGCTGGAACCGGCGTCAACCGCGTCTATGGTATCCTCAACGGCACCTGCAATTACATCCTGACCCGGATGGAGCAGGAGGGCCTGTCCTTTGCCGAATGCCTGAAGGACGCGCAGCGGCTCGGCTATGCCGAGGCCAATCCGTCCTTCGACGTCGACGGCCACGACACCGCGCAAAAACTCGCCATTCTCGCCAGCCTGGCCTTCGGCACGAAAGTTGCTCAAAGCGCGGTGTATGTCGAAGGCATCTCATCCATCGCGCCGGAAGATCTGCGCGCGGCGGCGGATCTCGGTTACCGCGTCAAGCTGCTCGGCGTTGCGGTTCGCACGGCCACGGGCATCGAGCAGCGCGTGCATCCGACCATGGTGCCAAAATCCTCCTCGATCGCGCAGGTGATGGGTGTCACCAATGCGGTCACGATCGACGGCGAGGGGATTCCGCCGATCACGCTGGTCGGGCCCGGCGCAGGCGGCGCCGCGACCGCGTCCGCGGTGGTAGCCGACATCGCCGACGTTGCGCGCGGCATTCGTGCCAATCCGTTCGGACGGCCGATTTCGCACTTGCGCGACACCAAGAAGGCGCCGATGGAGCGGCATGAGGGCGGTTATTACATCCGCCTGCTCGCCCGCGATTTTCCCGGTACTGCGGCTGCGATCGCCACGCGGCTCGCAGAACAGAAGATTTCGATCGAATCGATCGTGCAGCGTCATCCCAATGGCGGCGCTGCTCCCAGCGACGGCAAGACGGTCCCCGTGCCGGTCATCCTGATCACTTATGCGACCCATGAGGACGCCGTGCGCCGCGCGCTCGCCGCAGTCCAGCGCGACAAGGTGATCAGCGGACGGCCGCAGGTGATCCGGATCGAGAAGAACTGACACGGTTCGAACGAACTGTGGGTGTTACGAGTTGACGCGGACGGAGATGTACGTCCAAAACCGTTTCGAAGGAGTGAGCCGATGTCGACCCATATTTCAGTCCCGCCGCAAGCGTTGCTCGAGCGCATCCTCACGCTGGAGATCGTGCGGGTGACGGAGCGGGCGGCGGTGTCCTCGGCGCGGCTGCGCGGGCACGGCAACGAGAAGCAGGCTGACCAGGCTGCCGTCGACGCCATGCGCCGCGAGCTCAACAAGCTGCCGATCGAAGGCACTATCGTGATCGGCGAAGGCGAACGTGACGAGGCACCGATGCTCTTCATCGGCGAGAAGGTCGGCATGAATGCCGGTCCCCAGGTCGATATCGCGGTCGATCCGCTCGAAGGCACCACGCTATGCGCCAAGAACATGCCGGGCTCGATCGCCACAATGGCGATGGCCGACGGCGGCACGCTGCTGCATGCCCCGGACGTCTACATGCAGAAGCTCGCGATCGGACCCGGCTACGACAAGGGCGTCGTCGATCTCGATGCCTCGCCGGCTGACAACGTCCGCCGCCTCGCCAAGGCCAAGGGCGTCAAGCCTGATGGCATCACCGTTCTCGTGCTCGATCGTCCGCGCCATGCCGACATCATTGCGAGCGTGCGTTCGACCGGCGCCGCCGTGCGCCTGATCACCGACGGCGACGTCGCCGGCGTGATCCATTGCGCTGACCCCGACAATACCGGCGTCGACATGTATCTCGGCACCGGCGGTGCGCCGGAAGGCGTGCTCGCCGCGGTGGCGCTGCGCTGCATCGGCGGTCAGATGCAGTGCCGCCTCATCCTCGACTCCGAGGAGAAGCGCGAGCGCGCCGCCAAGATGGGCGTCAACGATCCCAAGATGATCTACGGCATCGAGGACATGGCGCGCGGCGACTGCCTGTTTGCCGCCACCGGCGTCACCACGGGCTCGCTGCTCTCGGGCGTCAAATTCCGCAAGGACGGCGTGATCGAGACCGAGACGGTGGTGATGCGCTCCGTCACCGGCACCGTGCGCTACATCAAGGCCGAGCACCGCGAGCTGGCCAAGTTCCATCTGGATTGATCCAGGCAACACCACTGTCATCATTCCGGGGCGACGGGACCGCGCAACGCGCGGCCCGGAGAGCCCGGAATCCATCGGGCGACAGTCTCCGACGCGCAATAGATTCCGGGTTCGATGCTGCGCATCACCCCGGAATGACGATAAGAAAAAGAGGGAAGCGCCATGTCCGATCTCTCCGCCGTCAAAGCCCTTGTTTTCGACGTGTTCGGGACCGTGGTGGACTGGCGCACCAGCCTGATCACCGACTTCATGTGGTGGGGCAGGCAGCGCGGCATCAGCGCTGATTGGACTGCGCTCGTCGATGGCTGGCGCGGCATGTACATGGCTTCGATGGACGACGTGCGCAAACATCCCGAGCGCGGCTATGTCATGCTCGACGATCTGCACCGCCGCTCGCTGGAAAAGCTGGTCGATCAATTCTCGATCAAGGGCCTCACCGGAGCCGATCTCGACTATCTCACCAAAGGCTGGCACCGCCTGCATCCCTGGCCGGACAGCGTCCGCGGCCTGACCCGGCTGAAGACGAAATTCGTGATCGCGCCGCTGTCGAACGGCAATGTCGCGCTGCTCACCAACATGGCGAAGTTTGCAGGGCTGCCGTGGGACCTCATCATGTCCGCCGAACTGTTCGAGCACTACAAGCCCGATCCCGAGACCTATCTCGGCGCCGCGCGCCTGCTCTGCCTCAAGCCCGAAGAGGTAATGATGGTCGCGGCCCACAACGGCGATCTTGCGGCCGCGCAGAAGAACGGATTGAAGACCGCGTTCGTGGCGCGGCCGACCGAGTACGGACCGTTGCAGAAGGTCGACTTCGAGGCGACCGGCAATTGGGACATCGTCGCAAAGAATTTTGGCGGGATCGCCGACAAGCTCGGGTGCTAGCGACGTCCTTGATAGCTTGTCCGCGGCAACGCCGGTCCGGGCAGCGCGCGCCGCCCGGACCTGATTTCGAAGCTACAAGGTCATCTTCATCGGCTCCGGATAGTAGTGGAAGCCTTCGCCTGTCTTGGCGACATGGCCGTAGCCGGGCCAGGCGAAGTGATAGGACATCACCGGGATCTTGTTTGCCGCAAGCATCGTCAGCAGCTTGACGCGCGAGTCTGCCGCCTGCTTCGGGTCGGTGTCGTAGGAGAACTCCATCCTCGGCCGCTCCAGCAGCAGCACCGAATGGTGCGAGAGATCGCCGAGGAAGGCGAACGATTTGCCCGCCGAGGAGACCATGAAGATGGTGTGTCCGACGGTGTGACCGGGCGCGGCGATGGCCTGCACGCCCGGCAAAAATTCCTGGCCGTCCTTGAAGAACACGATGCGGTCGCGGACCGGCAGCAGGTTCTTGCGGGCGTGGAGGACGAAGTCCTTGGCCGGGCTGCCGAGCTTGCCCTCATCGGTCCAGAAGTCGAAATCGGACTGGGAGATGTAGACCTGCGCGTTCGGAAACAACGGTTTGCCGCCCTCGTCCACGATGCCCCCGATGTGGTCGATATGGGCGTGCGAGCACACCACGGCGTCGATGTCCTCCGGCTTGATTCCGGCTTCCGTCATGCTCTTCTGCTGGCGGCCGGTGCTGGCGCCGAACATCTTTGAGCTGCCCATGCCGGTATCGAACAGGATGAGCTTGTCGCCGGTGTTCACGATCGGCGAATTCTGTTCGAGCACGACATTGTCCGGCGACAGGAAATTGTCGGCCAGCATCTTCTTGACCTCTTCCTTGGGAACGCCGGTGAAGGTCCCGGAGGGATCGCCGAGCGGCAGCGGTCCATCGGATACGACGGTCACCTCGGCATCGCCGAGAATGAAGCGGTGCCAGTAGGGCGTCTGGGTGCCGAGCTTGGGTGCCCGCGCCATCGCGCTGCTGCCGAGCAGCGCGCTGGCGCCAAGGCCGGCCCCGAGTGCGAGAAGAGATCGACGTGAGACATCGATTGTCATGCGTTTTCTCCGCTTTTTTGACCTGCGCGATTGTTGGCGCGGTGTGACCGGCCCCGGTCCGCGATGAGACCGGAGGTCGGCGGAAGGCATGCTGCGCCGGTTGCGATGAGCTAGCAAGTGGAATTGGTTCGCGGACGCATACCGGGCAGGGACACGGCGTGCGGAGGCACGTTCCGCAAAAACAAAGCACCGCGGAATTGCGCCTTACGCAATTCTCAGCGTGAGGTCATTGCCGTCTGTTTCGGCAAAGCCGGCCTGTAAGACCTCTTCGCGCTTATGGCGCAGATGCGCACGCAGGATGTGGGCGAGGCCGGCACCGTCACGGCGCTGGAGCGCATTGAGGATTGCCTCGTGCTCCCTAACGGCGAGCGCCCAGCGCTGCGGCGTCATCGGCGTGACGTAGCGCGCGCGGCGGATGCGCGCTGTCACCGAGGTGTAAAGGCTCGCGAGCACCGGGTTTCCGGCCGCGTTGACGATGGCTTCGTGAATTGCGCGGTTGCCGCGATAGTACTGGATCAGGTCACCCTCGCGATAATGCTGCACCATGTCCGCATGCGCGGTGGCGATCGCGTCGATCTCGGCGTCCGTGATGCGCTCGCAGGCAAGCTCGCCGGCAAGGGCTTCGAGGCCCTGGCAGACCTCGAACAGGTCGCGCATGTCCTGGTCGGTCAGCTTCGCCGCGCGCGAGCCGCGATGCGGCAGCAGCTGCACGAGGCCTTCGGCGGCCAGCACCTTGAGCGCCTCGCGCAGCGGCGTGCGCGAGATTTCGAGCCGCTCGCATAGCTCGCGCTCCGGAATGCGCGCCCCTGGCGGGATTTCACCGTCGAGCAGGATGGCGCGAATGCGGCCGACGACTTCTTCGTGAAGCATGGTCCTGAAACTCTATTTGCATGCAAAAATGGACATACAGACAAAAATTCGCAAGTTCCAGCTTGAAAATTCCAAATTTTGCATTCAAAACTGTAAAAAAGCAGAAAGGGTGTGGGGAATGGACCTGCAAGTGGAGGCAGAAGACCTCGTTTTCGAGCGCCAGGACGGCATCGGGCGGATCACCTTTAACCGGCCGCAGGCCCGCAACGCCTTCACGTTTGCCATGTACGAGCGGCTCGCTGCGATTTGCGAGGAGGCCAACCGCGACCCTGCGATCAAGGTGCTGGTGCTGCGCGGGGCTGGCGACAAGGCGTTCGCCTCGGGCACCGACATCAACCAGTTCCGCGAATTCAAGACGCCGCAGGACGCCATCGATTACGAGAACCGCATCGATCGCGTGCTCACAACGCTGGAGCAGTGCCGTGTGCCGACGATCGCGGCGATCAACGGGTTCTGTACCGGAGGCGGGGCCGGCATCGCCGCGGCCTGCGACCTCCGCATCGGCACCAACAGCGCCAAGATCGGTTTCCCCATCGCCCGCACGCTTGGCAATTGCCTGTCGATGTCCAATGTCAGCCGTCTCACGGCGCTCATCGGCGCCGCGCGCGTCAAGGATCTGATCTTCACCGCGCGCCTGGTCGATGCCACCGAGGCCGCAAGCATCGGGCTGCTCGGCGAGGTCGTGGACGATCTTGCCGCGCTCGATCGGCGCACTGACGAGGTCGCTCGGCTGCTCGCCAGTCATGCGCCGCTGACGCTGAATGCGACCAAGCAGGCGGTGACCCGCCTGCAAAGACGGCTGACGCGGGACGAGGGCGAAGACCTCATCCTGACGTGCTACACGAGCCAGGATTTTCGCGAAGGGCTCGATGCTTTCCTCAACAAGCGCGCGCCGCAATGGCGCGGCCAATAGGACGGGCCAATGCAGAGCGATCGATCGCAATCCACCTCCCGCCGTTCGGGACCGCTCGCCGGTCTCAAGGTCATCGATCTCACCCATGTCATGGCCGGGCCGACCTGCACCTTGATGCTCGCCGACATGGGCGCCGACGTCATCAAGATCGAGAAATGGCCCAATGGCGACGATACCCGCCATTCGGTGCCGCCGAAGATCGGCGATGAGGCGGCCTCGTTCCTGATGATGAACCGCAACAAGCGCGGCGTCGTGCTGGATCTGAAGACCGACGGTGGCAAGCAGGTGCTTCGGCGGTTGATCGCGAGCGCCGATGTGCTGGTGGAGAACTTTGCGCCCGGCGCGATGGAGCGTCTCGGTTTCGGTTACGAGGCACTGCACGCGGAATTTCCCGCGCTGATCTACTGCTCGCTGTCGGGCTTCGGCCGCACCGGCCCGTACAAGCACCGCCGCGGCTTCGATCTGGTCGCGCAGGCCATGAGCGGCATCATGAGCTTTACCGGCGAACGTCCCGACGGTCCGCCCGTCAAATGCGGCCCGCCACTGTCGGACATCACCGCCGGTCTGCTGGCGAGCATGGGCATCCTCGCGGCCTATACGCACCGTCTCAAGACCGGCGAAGGACAGTGGGTGGAGACTTCGCTCTATGAAGCGGCCCTGGTGCAGACCTATTGGCAGTCCACCATTGCGCTGGCCGCGGGCACGGCGCCGCGCGCGATGGGCTCGGCCCATCCGCTCAATGCGCCCTATCAGGCGTTCGAAGCCTCGGATGGCTGGCTCGTCGTCGGCGGCGCCAACAAGAAGCATTGGCTGTTGATGCTGGAAGCACTCGGCGCCAGCGAGCTCGCCACTGATCCGCGCTTCCTCACCGGCTCCGACCGTATGGCACATCTGAAGGAGCTGGAAGCCGTCTTGAGCGAACGCTTCCGCACCAAATCGCGCGCGCATTGGCTTGCGGCGCTGGACGAGAAAGGCGTGCCGTGCGGCCCCGTGCACGACATGCTGGAAGCCCTCAGTGATCCGCAGACGCTGGCGCGCGAGATGGTTGTCGAGGTCGAGCACTCCACGCTCGGTCCGGTGAAGACGATCGGGCTTCCCATCAAGTTTTCGGAGACGCCAGGCAAAGTTCGGTCAGGCGCGCCGGTCTATGGTGAGCACACAAGTGAGGTGCTGGCCGAGCATGGGTTCGACCAGAAGCAGATCGAAGCGCTCGAAAAAGAAGGCGCAATCGTGCTGGCCTCGGCAAGTCGCGAGGAACGCGTCGCCTGAGCGGACGTCGATAAGACAACAACAAAAGACAAAAATCAGCTGGAGGACATCATGGGTCGGACGTCAACACTTCTGCTCTCCGCGGCCGCGACCGTGCTCGCCGGCACGATGCCGGCGCTCGCCGCCTGGCAACCGCAAAAGCCGATCGAGTTCGTCGCCACGGCCGGGCCGGGTGGCGGCACTGACAATCTCGCGCGCGCGGTGCAGAACATCATCACCAAGTACAAGCTGACAGACCAGCCAATCGTCGTCGTCAACAAGGGCGGCGGCAGCGGCGCCGAAGGCTATGTCTACGGCAAGGCCTCCGCTGGCGATCCGCACAAGGTGATCTTCGGCACCTCCAACGCTTGGCAGCAGCCGCTCGTCTCCAAGGTCGCCTTCAACTACACCGATCTCACCCCGATCGCGGCGATGGCGCAGGATGAGTTCCTGCTCTGGGTCAAGCAGGACGCGCCCTACAAAACCGCGGGCGATTATCTCAAGGCGGCCGCATCGGGCGAATTCAAGATGGGCGGCGCGCAATCCAAGGACACCGACGAGGTGTTGACGCGCATGATCGAGAAGGCTGGCAAGGTCAAGCTGACCTATATCCCGTTCAAGAGCGGCGCCGAGACCGCCGTGCAGCTCGCCGGCGGACATCTCGACTCCCATGTCAACAATCCCAGCGAGAGCCTCGGGCAATGGCGCGGCGGCACGCAGCGCCCGCTCTGCGTTTTTAGCCCGAAACGGCTGCCGCAGGGCCCGAAGGTCACCGCAACCGAAGGCTGGAGCGACGTTCCGACCTGCGTCGAGCAGGGCCTCGACATCAAGCAGTATGAGCAGCCGCGCACGGTGTGGCTGCCCGGCAAGGTCACGCCGGACCAGGCGGCGTTCTATATCGATCTCATGAAGAAGGTGCAGGCGACGCCGGAATGGAAGGACTACATCGAGAAGACCTCGCAGGTCGACACCTTCCTGACCGGCGCCGAGTTCGAAAAATTCATCAAGGACGACCTCGAGCACGTCAAGCAGGTCGCGGGCGAGCAAGGCTGGCTCGTCAAGTGAGGCGGCGGGCAGGTCGTTTGCGGCCATCCTTCGAGACGTCCGCCTGCGGCGGGCCCTCAGGATGAGGTCGCGCGTCGTGGCGAGATATCCGACCCTCATGGTGAGGAGCCCGCCAAAGCGGGCGTCTCGAACCATGCAGGCCGAGCTCGTTCGGCAGATCTCACCGCCGTCACATGGGATAGCTCAGAGGTAACGGACCATGATCTCCCGCCGCGCGCTTGAACTTGCGACCGCTACCCTCACCGGGACCTTCGGTGTGGCAGTCGTCATCTCCAGCCTCGACAACGGCATCGGCTGGTCGAGCGCCGGGGTAGACGCCGGCACGTTTCCGTTCCTGACCGGGATCATCGTCGTGATCGGGAGCCTCTACAATCTGGTGCGGGGCGTGCTACCGGCCGCGACACTGGCAAATGTCCCCATCGCCATCACGTCCATCGAGCTGCGCAGGCTCGCCGGCCTGTTCGTGCCGGCTGCGATTTTTGTTGCCGCGATCCCGCTGGCCGGGATGTACGTCGCTTCGGCGTTATACGTTTTCGCAGTGCCGGCGATCCCCAGGCATCAATCCGTGCCGCGTGCGCTCGCCATGGCGGGGGCGACGGCACTCGCGCTCTACGTCGTGTTCGAGCGCATGTTCCAGGTCAGCCTGCCGCATGGCGCGCTCGCCGCCGCGTTTGGGTTCTGACGGAGAGGTCCGATGGATAATCTCGCAGAGCTCCTGCACGGCTTCACCATCGCGGTCACCGCGCCACATCTGCTGCTCATGGTAATCGGCGTGCTGCTCGGCATTCTCGTCGGCGTGCTGCCGGGGCTGGGCGCGCCAAACGGAGTATCGCTGCTCCTGCCGCTGACCTTCGGCATGCAGCCGGTCTCGGCCATCATCCTGCTCTCCAGCATGTATTGGGGCGCGCTGTTCGGCGGCTCCGTGACCTCGATCCTGTTCAACATTCCCGGCGAGCCGTCGTCGGTCGCGACCACCTTCGACGGCTACCCGATGGCGCGCGACGGCCGGCCAACGACGGCGCTCGCCACGGCCTTCGGTTCGGCGGCGTTCGGCGCGCTGATCGGCGTCATCCTGATCACCTTCCTCGCATCCTGGGTGGCCCAGGTGGCGCTCGCGTTTGGGCCGGCCGAGTATTTTGCGGTCTATTTCTTGGCCTTTGCCAGCTTCGTCGGCATGGGCGGTGCCGCGCCGATCAAGACCGTCGTGGCGCTGGCGATCGGCTTTGCGATCGCTGCCATCGGCATCGACACCGTGTCTGGCAGCGTGCGCCTCACCATGGGGGTCGATGAACTCGTCAAGGGCGTGAGCTTCGTCGTCGCCGTGATGGGTCTGTTCGGTATCGGCGAGCTCTTGGTTGCCGTCGAAGAGGAGTTTCACGCGCGCGCGGTCTCCTCCAAGATCGACTGGCGTGAGGTGTTTCGCGCGGTCGGCCGCCTGCCGCGGCATGGCATTGCCTTGCTGCGCAGTGCCGCGATCGGATGCTGGATGGGGATTACGCCGGGCGGCCCGACCGCGGCCTCCTTCATGAGCTACGGCATCGCCCGCCGCTTCTCGCGCCGGGGCCGATATTTCGGCACTGGCGAGGTCGAAGGCATCATCTCGCCGGAGACGGCCGACCATGCCGCCGGCACCAGCGCGCTGCTGCCGATGCTCTCGCTTGGCATTCCCGGCTCGGCGACCGCGGCGGTCATGATGGGCGGCCTGATGATCTGGGGTCTCAATCCCGGGCCGATGCTGTTCGTCGACAGTAAGGATTTCGTCTGGGGCCTGATCGCCTCGATGTATGTCGGCAACATCGTCGCCGTCGCGCTGGTGCTGCTCACCGTTCCGGTCTTCGCAGCCTTGATGCGGATTCCCTTTGTGGTGATCGCGCCCCTGATCGTGATCATCTGCGTCGTCGGCGCCTATTCGGTGTCGAATTCCTATCTCGACGTCGTCATGATGCTTGGCTTCGGGATCGTCGGCTATCTCTTCAAGAAGCTGTTCTATCCGTTGGCGCCGCTCGTGCTCGCGATCATCATCGGCGACAAGGCCGAGGACGCGTTCCGGCAGTCGATGCTGATTTCCAAGGGATCGCTCGGGATCTTCTTTGCAAACAAGCTGGTGACGTGCCTGATCGTTGCCGGCATCGCATTGTTGCTGCTTCCGCTCGTGCTGCAGCTCACGCGGCTCTGGCGCAAACCCGCGCCGTCTACCGATCGGACGACAGCTGAGGAAAAGGTGATCATATGACGGCAAAGCCGCTCATTGCATTGGCAATGGGGGATCCCGCCGGCATCAGCCCGGAGCTGACGGCGAAGCTCGCGGTGCAGGATGACGTCCGCGCCCGCAGCCGGATCGTCATCATCGGTGACCGCCGCATCTTCGACGAAGGCGCGCGGGTTGCCGGCGTCAAGCCGGAGCTGACCATGGTAGAGCAGGGCGCCGACCTTGGCGCGGCGCAGGGCGAGACGCTGTTTGTCGATCTCCGCCACCTCGATCCCAGGGAGGTCGAGCCGAAGGCCGCGACGCTTGTCGGCGGGAACTTCGCCCTGACCAATTACCGGCACGCGCTCGAGCTCGGCCGTGACGGAAGTGTCGATGCCGTCTGCTTTACCCCCTTCAACAAGCAGGCGATGCGCCTTGCCCGCGCCGAATACGACGACGAGATCGCGTTCTCCGCCGAGGTGGTCGGGCTCAAGACCGCGGCAAGTGAGTTCAACGTGCTGGACCGGCTCTGGAACGCGCGGGTCACCTCCCACATCCCACTCAAGGACGTCGCTGCAAAGCTGTCCAGCGAGCGCATCCATCGCGCGCTCAAGCTGACCGATTCCTGTATGCGCAATGCCGGTTTCACGCGGCCCCGCATCGCGGTCGCTGGTCTCAATCCGCATGCCGGCGACGGCGGCAATTTTGGTCGCGAGGAGATCGACATCATCGCGCCCGTGGTCGCGGCCGCCCAGCGCGAGGGCATCGCCGCGGAGGGACCGTTCCCCGCCGACACGGTGTTCCTGCGCGCCAAGGGCGGCGCCTTCGATGCGGTGCTGACGATGTATCACGACCAGGGTCAGATCGCGATGAAGCTGATGGGTTTTGATCGGGGTGTCACCTTGCTCGGTGGTTTCCCGTTCCCGATCTGCACGCCCGCGCACGGCACCGCCTATGATATCGCCGGGCAGGGCATCGCATCGATTGGCGCTAGCCGCGCCGCTGTGCTGCTCGCAGCGGAGATGGCCGCGCCTCGCGCCGCCTGATGCCACACGGGGGGAGCCCACTCATCAAGTTCGAACCCGCAAAGCCCTGCGAGTTTCGGGAAAAAGTGGAAACTTCCTCCGTCGTAACGAGTTGCGGTCCCATGAACGTCTCAATGTGGGAGCTGGAACATGGTCGACCACGATCCGCTACGAACGGCCGTGGATACTGCTTGGTCCGTCTACCGCGCCCGGCATCGTCACGTCGATGCCGCGGATGGTCGTCGCTGTCTGCTCGAGCGTCATCTACAAGGGAGGCGGGAAGCGCGCGAGAGTGGCGGTGATGCCCAGGACCTGACGGCATCTGGCCTTGCCTATCTCGAGCGGCTTCGCGATGACGAATGTTAGCGCTGGTGGAGGAACTGGCCTGCTGCCTGGCGGCCGCGAGTGCGAGGCCGAATTGGACCTTGCTCGCGATTTCGAACCTTCTGGCGGCAGTCATCGTGCTGATCGTGCGCTTGGCAGTTTAGCACATGCGTATCGCTCAGCTCGCTCCGCTGGCCGAAAGCGTTCCTCCGAAGCTCTACGGCGGCACGGAGCGGGTGGTAGCTTGGCTGGTGGATGAGCTGGTGCAGCTCGGCCACGACGTCACGTTGTTTGCGAGCGGCGATTCCCGGACGGCCGGGAGACTCTATCCGGTTTGGTCCCGTGCGTTGCGTCTCGGGCGCAAGGGCGCCGATCCGAGTGCAGCTTGCGCGATGCTGCTGGAAGCGATCGCGAAGCGAGCGAGAGACTTCGACGTGATCCACGCGCACATCGACTGGCTGCATCTGCCGTTGCTCAGTCGCCTGGGCGTGCCGTTCCTGACGACCATGCATGGCCGCCTCGACTTGCCTGGGTTGCCTGACGTGGTTCGGCAATTCCCCGAAGCAGCGCTCGTGTCGATTTCCGACCGGCAGCGCCTGCCGCTTCCAAATGCGAATTGGATTAGAACGATCCAGCACGGGATGCCGTCCGACCTGCTTCGCCCGTGCTACGAGCAGGGATCATACCTTGCATTTCTTGGCCGCCTGACGAAAGACAAGGGTCCGGAGGATGCCATCCGCATCGCGCATCTAACCCGTATGCCACTGCGCATCGCCGCGAAGATCCCGCGCGCCGAGACCGCCTACTTCAAGAAACATGTCGAGCCCCACATTGACGACGAGAAGATCAAGCTTGTCGGCGAAGTCGATGATGACGGAAAGCAGCAGTTCCTTGGTCGAGCCGCCGCTCTGTTGTTTCCGATCGATTGGCCGGAGCCCTTCGGGCTGGTCATGATCGAGGCAATGGCCTGCGGAACTCCCGTGATCGCCTACCGCTCAGGCGCCGTCCCTGAGGTCATCGAGCACGG
Source organism: Bradyrhizobium sp. 147 (assembly GCF_023073935.1). Classification (NCBI taxonomy): domain Bacteria; kingdom Pseudomonadati; phylum Pseudomonadota; class Alphaproteobacteria; order Hyphomicrobiales; family Nitrobacteraceae; genus Bradyrhizobium; species Bradyrhizobium sp. 147. Next base: position 195,981 of record NZ_JADPKL010000087.1, read on the forward strand.
CCTGACTGGTTTCATCGTCGAGAACGAAGAGCAAGCCGTTCAGGCGGTCGGCGAAGTGGGCAAGTTGGATCGAAGGCAGGTGCGCGCACGGTTCGAGGAGCGTTTCTCGGCGCGCCGAATGGCGCGAGAGTACGAAGGCGAGTACAGCAAGCTGGTTGCCGCCGCGACTTGAGAATTCGATACGGCGTCCCGCCTGCTGCCCCGGCGTTACTTCGCGATAGGTGTCACTAGCTCCTTGTCTGCTGTATCCACGACGAAGACGGCCAGCAGCTTCGCAGGTTCGGAATCGCTGGCATTGGCGCTTGTGGCGTGGCGGTCGCCGGGTTTCTCGAAAAAATTTTCTCCCTTGCGATAGACCTTGGCGGGCTCATCATTGACTTGACTGCGGATCGCTCCTTCCAGGATGGTCGCATAGATAAACGCGGAGCGCGGGTGCATGTGCGCGGGTGAGGAGCCTCCCGGACCATATTCGACCAGCACGCCCTTCATGCTCTTGCCGGGGACGTTGGCAGGGCCTGATCGAACACCACCGTTACTTTGGCTAATGGTGCTGCTGTCTCGGCTGCATGGGCCGTCAGGAAAGACGCAGCGTAAACCGCCGTTGCCATCAGCAATCTGCACATGGGATTCCCTTCATTGTCATTTCCGTCGTGATTGAGGCTGACGGAGCTTCAGAGGCTCGCGAGCCATGTTGCGAGCGGTGTCTTCCCGAGCCGCGCCTCGCCGAGCGGATTCAGCGATGTGTCGTCAATGAGAGCGCCGTAATAGGGCGCCTTTGGGTCTCCCACCACAGGTCGGGCATCGCCGGACGCCTTCAGGCGTCGCGCGATGAATTCATTGAAGGGGGCCTTCTCGGGTCCAGCAATGTCGATCGTGCCGTTGAGCGGCCGGCCCGTTGCGATCTCCGCGAGACAATCGACCACATCGTCGGACGCGATCGGTTGAAACTGCGCCGATGGAACGACAATCCTGCCGCCCGTCACAGCCGTTTCGGCAATGGCGCCGAGGAATTCAAAGAACTGGGTGGCGCGCACGATCGAGTAGGGGACCGAAGAGGATTTGATGACGGTCTCCTGAGCGAGCTTGGCACGGAAATAGGCGTTGTCGGGCGACCGCTCGGTGCCGACGATGGAGAGCGCCACATGATGTTTCACGGCCGCTGCGGCCTCTGCCGCGAGGAGATTCTTGCTCGAGCGCTGGAAGAAATCGAGCACGGCGGCCGGCTCCCAGGACGGCGCGTTGGCGACGTCGACGACAACATCGGCGCCGGCCAGCACCGCAGCGAGACCTTCCCCGGTCACGGCGTTCACGCCTGATCTTGGCGAGGCTGCCACCGCCTCGTGGCCCTGCTGCTTCAGCTTCGCCACCAGTTTAGATCCGATCAATCCGGTCCCGCCGATCACGACGATCTTCATGGCACGTCTCCTCGATGTTTCGGAGCGCGAGATGATCAAAGCCAATGCAAACTTACGCTCTCACGTCGACGAATGTGATCCGAAGCGACTCTCACGACCAATGGCGCGGAGCTCTTGCCCGTAGCGAGCATGGCTTGCCGGAAAATGCTTCGCAAGCCCGGGCGCGATGTCAAAAAAATCCGCTTAGGGATCATTCCCTCGCGCGTAAACACAACCTGGCGATGATCACAGATTGCCAGTGTTTTGCCCGACGTGTCAAAACATTCTGGCGGAAGCCAAAAACCGAAAGGAAGTCCCGCTGAAAAAACAGCAATGAAAGCAATCCTCTAGCTACTGTGCATGGGGTTGTTTTCGCGAGTTCTGATAAAGGCGGGCTACTCGCCGGCTTTGCGGGCGCCTCACGCCCCGCAGATGATCACGCCGTACCAGCCGAGCCCACGATAGGTCTCATAGCCCGGGGTGGCATGGAAGGCGACCAGCGCGCCGGTGCGGTCGTGGTGGAAGCCGGAGCGCTGGCCGTTCAGCGCGATCGAGATGCGCTCGCTGAGGATGCCCTGGCCGTCCGAGGCGGCAATCACACGAAGGCTCGAATCGACCAGCAGTACGCGGGTCTTGTCGCTGTCGCCGACGCGCACGCCCTGGACGATGGCGCGGGCCTGCGCCTCCCAGTCGAAATGAATGGCGAGCACGCCGATCGGCACCCCGTTGGCCTGGCCGCCGCTGCGGACGCTGGCGCAATAGGTCGCGACCTGGGCGTTGCCGAGCAGCGGCTGGTTCTCGACGTCACCGGCGACATAGTCGTCGCCGGAGCGCAAGGATTGCGCCTCGCGAAACCATTTGGTGTGGGCGACGTTCTGGCCGACGACGCGAAGCGGTCGGCGCGGCCATTGGCCGATGACGTTGCCGTCGAGATCGCAAGGCCAGAGGTCGAGATAGACGGTGTAGGCCCCGAGGATCACGCCGAGGCGCTGCGAGGCGTGGTTTACAGCCGCCGCGGCCGGCGAGGCCGCGCAATCGACCACGGCCGAGTCGGTCGCCCACCAACGCACGTCGCAGGTGCGCTCATAGAGGTTGCGGTCGATCAGCTCGATAGCGTTGAGCGACAGATCGATCATGCGCTCGCCGCGCGAGCGCTGGCTCATGCGGTCGATCGAGGCGACGAGCTCGCCGGTTCGTTTGGTCAGCTGTGTCTCGAGCTCGCGGGCGATGGTCTCGACCTGCTGGCCGACGCCACGCACCTCCTGCGCCACGACCGCAAAGCCCGCGCCCTGCGCGCCGGCGCGCGAGCTCTCGATCAGGGCGTTCAGCGCCAGCATCTTCATCTGATTGGTGATTTGCTGGATCGCCTTGGTCTTGTCGACCGCGATCTGGTTGACCTCCGCAGTCAGGCGGTTGATCAGCGCGGAGATGTCGGAATCATCATCAGCGGGTTCGGTGGTGGTGATCGGCTTGGCTTTCAGACCCAGCGCAGCAGACATCGGGGAGCTTCCCTTGGCAATGAGGTCTGACCTGCAATGAACCCGGAACAAAGATACAGATCGAATGGAAAGCTTTTTCGAGGATTCCACCTAACGCCCGCTTAATTTGCGGTTCCCTGGAATGCCCAAATGATAGTCAGATCAGCGCCGCAAAAGGGCAATCCACCGCTTTGTGCGGCGCAGCCATTGCATATCCAGAGCGATTCCGGGCCAATCGTCCCTGCCGACCAATCTGCTGCCATCCGTCCGGGCTCCTCAATCAATCATCATTCATGACCCCGCCCGCAACTGCCTTGCCCGTCGAAGCGCCCCAGGCGTTCCTGGGGGTGACGCGCTCGCTCACGGACAAGCTCTGGCGTGACCGGCTCGACGCGCGCGGCGCGGCCAAGGCGCTTGCGATCGTGCAACGTCACCAATTGCCGGAACTGCTGGCGCGGGTGCTGGCCGGCCGCGGCGTCGACATCGATACCGTGCCGGACTTCCTCGATCCGACCATCCGAAAACTGCTGCCGGACCCGTTCACGGTGACGGAGATGGAAGCTGCCGCGCAGCGGATCGCGGATGCCGCGGGGAAGGGCGAAAGGGTCGCGATCTTCGGCGATTACGACGTCGACGGCGCCACTTCGGCGGCGCTGCTGGCCTGGCATCTGCGCCATTGCGGGCTCGATCCGCTGATCCACATTCCGGACCGGATCTTTGAGGGATACGGCCCCAACACCGAAGCGGTGCGCGCGCTGGCAGCAAAGGGCGCCACGCTGCTCGTCACCGTCGATTGTGGCACCACCAGTATCGAGCCGCTGGCCGAGGCGAAGCGCCTCGGCATGTCCGTTGTCGTGATCGACCATCACCAATGCGGCCTCGATCTCCCCGAGGTCGATGCGCTGGTCAATCCGAACCGCCCCGACGATCTCTCGGGCCTCGGACATCTCGCCGCCGTTGGCCTCGTGCTGGTGACGCTGGTCGCCGTCAATCGCGAGCTGCGCCAGCGCGGTTTCTGGGGCGCCGAGATGCCCGAGCCCGATCTGCTCGGCATGCTGCATCACGTCGCACTCGGCACCGTCGCCGACGTTGCGCCGCTGATCGGCCTTAACCGCGCCTTCGTCGCAAAAGGGCTGATCGCGATGCGGCGGCGCGACCATGTCGGTCATACCGCGCTGATGGACGTGGCGCGGCTCAATGGTCCGCCGGAGGCCTGGCATCTCGGCTTCATGCTGGGGCCGCGCGTCAATGCCGGCGGTCGGATCGGTCGGGCCGATCTCGGCGTGCGCCTTTTGCTCGAAGCTGACAGCATCGAGGCCGCACGCATCGCCGCCGAGCTCGACCGCCTCAACAGTGAGCGCCGAATCATCGAGCAGGCGGCCGAAGCGCAGGCGGAAGCCGAGGCGCTTGCCTCAATCGGCCTGGAAGACAAGCTCGGCGTCATCGTCACGGCCTCCGAAGGCTGGCATCCCGGGGTCGTCGGCCTCGTCGCCTCACGCCTGAAGGAGAAGTTTTCCCGGCCTGCTTTTGCCATCGCGCTTGAGCCCGGCGGCATCGGCACCGGCTCGGGCCGCTCGATCGCCGGCGTCGATCTCGGCAAGGCGGTGCGGCAAGCGGTTACTGACGGCATTCTGCTCAAGGGCGGCGGCCACGCGATGGCCGCGGGCGTCACGCTGCGCAAGGAGAAGCTCGCCGAATTCCGCGCCTATCTGGAGAACGCGCTGGCGCGCGACGTCGCGGAGGCGCGGCACGTCAACGAGCTCTATGTCGACGGCGCAGTCTCCGCGCGCGCAGTGACGCCGGAGCTTGCGACCACTCTCAATCGCGCCGGCCCGTTCGGCAGCGGCAATCCGGAAGTCGTGCTGGCGCTGCCGGCGCATCAGCTCGTCTATGCCGATGAGGTCGGCCAGGCGCATTTGAGGCTGCGCTTCAAGTCCGGTGACGGCGCCATCGTCAACGGCATCGCGTTCCGTTCGGTCGGCCAGAAGCTCGGCAATGCGCTGCTCGCCAACCGCGGTCAGCAATTGCATGTCGCGGGATCATTGTCGGTCGATCGCTACCAGGGCGTCGAGCGTGTGCAATTCCGCGTCGTCGACGTCGCGCTACCGGACCAGGGGCCATCCGTGATTAGATAGCGACGCGGTTTTCGGCAAGATCATGCGAAAAAATAGATCGCTCAAACAACAAAAAAGGGAGTGAACATGGCAGGGCAGGTTGAGGGCAAGGTCGCGCTGGTGACGGGCGGCGCCTCCGGCATTGGCGAGGCCATCGTCGAGCTGTTCGCGCGCGAGGGCGCCACCGTCATTGCGACAGACATCGACGAGCTGCGCGGCCCAGAGCTTGCCAACCGGATTACAAGAGCCGGCGGCAAGGCGATCTTCCTGGAGCAGGATGTCACCAGCGAGGAACGCTGGATCGAGGTCGTCGCCGAGGTCGCAAAGCGCTACGGCCGGCTGGACATCATGGTCTCCAATGCCGGCATCGGCATCTCCGTGCCCTCGATCGTCGACATGACGCTGGCCGACTGGCGCAAGCAGAACGCCATCAACCTCGACGGCGTGTTCCTCTCTGTTAAGCATTGCCTGCCCTTGATGCGCAAGACCGGCGGCGGCTCGATCGTGATGATGTCGTCACTGGCGGGCCTGCGCGGTGCCCCCGGGCTGTCGGCCTATTCGGCCACCAAGGGCGGAGTGCGGCTGTTTGCGAAATCGATCGCGATGGAATGCGCGGCCGCTGGCGACGGCATCCGCGTCAACTCGGTGCATCCCGGCATCATCGACACGCCGATCTGGGGCAAGATTCCGACTGGCGCGACCGGTGCCGGCCAGAACGCGCCGATCGATCCAGAAGAGCGCGCCAAGCTCGTCACGCCGCTCGGCCGTGCCGGCCAGGCTGCGGAGATCGCTTCTGGCGTGCTGTATCTGGCCTCCGATGCCTCGCGCTACGTCACCGGCAGCGAACTCGTCATTGACGGCGGCATGAATGCCGGCGGCGTGCCGCGGCGCGCATAAGCCGCGCAGGGCAGGGTGGTGCCCTCAGGGGCTGACGCGCAGGCGCAGCCCCTGTACAACGCGGCCAGCTCCGACCGACATAGGTGTCCTTCGCCATGGCGCATAGTCTTCACGCTTCCTCTCCCGCGCCCCATCGTTCGAACCGGCCGGACCTCGCCACCGAGGCGATCCGCACCGCGCGCGAGGATCTTGCCGCCTGCTTCCGCATGGCCGCGCGCAACGGTTTTGAGGAAGGCATCTGCAATCATTTCTCGGCCCTGGTGCCCGGGCATGACGATCTCTTCCTGGTCAACCCGTACGGCTACGCCTTCCGCGAGCTGACCGCGTCAAAGCTGCTGATCTGCGACTTCCACGGCAACGTGCTCGACGGCGAGGGCGTACCCGAGGCGACCGCCTTCTACATCCATGCCGAGATGCACAAGCGTCTGCCGCGCGCCAAGGTCGCTTTCCACACCCACATGCCCTATGCGACGGCGCTCTCTATGACCGAGGGCGAGCCCCTGATCTGGGCCGGCCAGACCGCGCTGAAATTCTACGGCCGCACCGCGGTGGACCGCAACTATAACGGCCTTGCCCTCGACAACCGCGAAGGCGCGCGCATCGCGTCCGCGGTCGGCAATGCCGATATTGTCTTCATGAAGCATCACGGCGTGATGGTACTGGCCCCGACCATCGCCGAGACCTGGGACGATCTCTATTACCTCGAACGCGCAGCCGAGGTGCAGGTACTGGCGATGTCGACCGGACGAAAGGTGCTGCCGGTCGATCCCGCTGTTGCGGCTGAAACTTACAAGCAGATGCGCGAAGGCGATTCCGAATCCGCGCGGCTGCATCTCGCCGCGATCCGCCGCCACCTCGACGCGGAGGAGCCGCAGTATAGGCACTGAGCCGCTTACAATCCCTGCCGCAGTCTCGCCAACACCTTCAGCCCGCCATAGCCGTCCGCCGGCGTGATCCCTGCGCGCTGCTGAAAATCCTTGACCGCCTTCATCGTGTCGTTGCCGACGCGGCCGTCGGTGCCGCCGGTATCGAAGCCGGCCTTGGTCAGGCGCGTCTGCATCTCCTGCACCTCGGCAAGCGTCAGCGCGCGCTCGGAGCCGGGGAAGGGCTGGATGAACGGGGGCGCGCCCAGGCAGCGGTCGCCGAGATGGCAGATCGCGAGCGCGTAGTTCATGGAAGGGTTGTAGCTCTTCACCGAGTAGAAATTCGGTCCGAGCAGGAAGCTCGGCCCGCCCGTAACAGGCGTCCACAGCTGCGCCGACGCATTCGGTTGCGGGAATGGCTGGCCGTCGGCGCGGGTGACGCCGGCCGCTTGCCACGCCGCATAGGTGCGGCTGCCGCTGATGTTGCCGGGCGCGCGCACTTCGTAGCCCCAATGCTCGCCGCGATGCCACTTGCCGCGATTGACGAGATATTTTGCGATCGAGCCCAGCGCGTCATCGGGCTTGCCGAAGGGCGAGACCTTGCCGTCGCCGTCATAGTCGATGCCGACATTGAGCCAGACTTCCGGCATCCATTGCGAATGACCCATCGCGCCGGCCCAGGATCCCTGCATCTGCTCCGGCGTGCTCCAGCCCTTGTCGACGATGCGCAGCGCGTTGATCAGCTCGGTCTCCCAATAGGTCTTGCGCCGCGGTTCGTTCCAGGCGAGCGCAGCGAGCGAGGGAAATACCGGGGTCATATGGTTCTGCTGCACCAGGGGATCGCCATAGGCGGACTCGACGCCCCACAGCGCCAGGAGCGTGCCGCGCTCGACGCCGAAATCGCGCTCGATGCGCGCGAACAGCGCTTCGTTGTTCTTCAGCGCGATCTTGCCGTTGATGATGCGCCAGTCCGAGACGCGGCGGTTGATGTATTGCCAGACCTGCTCGTGGAATTCCGGCTGGTTGCGCATCTGCTTGAACACGCTCATGTCCGGCTCGACCCGCGCCATCGCGCGCTGCCAGGTCGCCGCCGAAATGCCCTTGGCCAATGCCCGCGCGCGAAAGGCTTCGCGCCATTCATCGAAGCCTGGAGGCGCGGCGAGGGCGCGTTTCGGGAGTGCAAGTAACGCCGCTGCACCGAACGTCGATTGCAGCAGGGCGCGGCGAGTTGGATAGGATGAGGAATCAACGTGCGTCATGGGCACATTCTAGCCCGAAACATGGCGCGTGTGAGTCGGTTCCTGGAACGGATGCCGCGCCTGATCTTGCGCGGCCGGATCAATCGTTCCGTCGGAACAAATCGCCGCAGCCTCGCATTCCCCTTGCGACAACGAGGAGGAGAAGATGAGGAAATATCTGTTTGCCGCCGCCATGGCCACAGTCATCGCGGCGCCCGCATTCGCGGACGAGGTCGGCGTTCACGTCGGGCCGGCCGGCGCCGGTGTGACGGTTGGTCAGTCCCATGAATATCGCGAGCGCGATCGAGATCGCGACCACACCACGGTCATCAAAGAGCGTGAGCCCGCCGACCGCACCACCGTGATCAAGAAGGAAGATGAATTCGGCAATCGCGAGAAGACTGTGATTCATCACGACAACGATTGACGGAGCATGGGTCTCGGCCTGCGGCCGGGGCCCGCACTCGGCGAAAAGAATTGGGGTGGAATGAAGATACACGCACATGCGGAAAGCCATGTCGTCGAGCTCGACGACGGATCGCAATGGCAGATCTTTCCCGGCGATCTTGCGACTACGCTGAGCTGGAAGCCCGAAACCGATCTGCACCTGGAGCCGAGCCGCGACCGGGTGAGTTCGCATGTGCTGGTCAATGCCGCGGACCGAACCCGGGTGCGGGTGATTGCCGCGGGCGAGACTTGGCCCGACGGCGAGGTCAAGAACGCGTTGAAGGGCGGCTAATCCTCCTGCAACTCGGTCGCGACCCCGGCGAGCCAGCGCCGGATCGTCGTTTCCGTCTTACTGTCCAAACCCAGAGCGAGGCGCTTCTCCAATTCGAGCACACGTTGCCGGCACGCCTTTAGCAGCGTCGCGCCCCGCGGCGTCAGCGTCCATTGCTGAATGCGGCCATGGACCGGATGCGGCGTCATTGCGATGGCGCCGTCGCGTTCGAGGTTGCGGATGATGACGCCGACCGTCTGGGGGGTCAGGAAGGTGAGGCGGGCGACGTCGGCGCCGGACAGGCCGGGATAGGCGTTGAGCATGGTCAGCACCGCGAATTGCGGCGAGGTCACGCCGAGATCGGCGAGGGTGCGCTCCATTTTCAGACGGACCGCGGCGTGGGCCTGGCGCAGCAGATAGCCGAGATAGCCTTGCTCGCCGCGCTTGCCTTCGCCGGGAGCGGGTACACGCACGGCGACGTCGCCGGCGGGCGCCGCGCGCGCGGTTTTCGATCTTGTGACGACAGCGGTCTTGTGTGACATATAAGAGCTCTTATAAGATATAAGCACGCTTACAATAATCGAGGTGAACGGCAATGTCACACGCCCGCAGCGAATACGAGGATTTCAAGCGCCTCGCGCCCGATGTCTATGATCTGGTGCTGGCGCTGGGTCAGCTTGCAACCAAGGCCGGTCTCGACAAGCAGCTCATCGAACTCGTCAAGCTGCGCGCCTCGCAGATCAACGGCTGTGCCTTCTGCGTGCAGCATCACGTCCTTCTGTCGGAACGGATCGGGGTTCCCACCGACAAGCTCCATCTGGTCGCGGTCTGGCGCGAGGCGCCGATCTTTTCCGCGCGCGAGCGCGCGGCGCTGGCCTGGACGGAGGCCTTGACGATGCTTCCCGGTGGCGTCAGCGAGGAGGTCTATTCGGAGGCAAAGCGCGAGTTCTCCGAAACCGAGCTGACCTACCTGACTTCGGCGGTTGCTTCGATCAACGTCTGGAATCGGTTTGGTGCGGCGTATCGCTGGACGCCGGCCAAACGGCCTGTGGCCACGATTGCCGCGGCATCCTGATCGCAGCGCGAGGAGGTCAGCATGACAGCAATGAGTTTGGCCGCTGCGCAGCGCCCGATAGCGTCTCGTTCAATGGCGATCGCCGCCCTCGGCGGGCTCGCCTGCGCACTCGCAATCGGCAAGGCGCTGCCGGTGACGATCGACACTGTGTCAGGCGCGCTGGCGCCGCTCTGCGCCACGGCTGCGGAGGGTTCGCCGCTCGACAAGGTCGAGCCGATCGGGTCCTACGCGCTGCCGAACGTCCCGGGCAAGCGCGTCACCATCGTGCGTGTGTCCTACGATCCGGGCGGGTTTTCGCAGCCGCATCGTCATGCGGGCTCTGTGACGGCCTACATCACCAAGGGCGAGATCCGCTCGCAACTCGGCGGCGGCCCGATCGAGACGTTTGGCGTCGGCCAGTCCTTCTTCGAGCCGCCGGGCTCGACACATCTCGTCTCCGCCAATGCCAGTACAACAGAGCCGGCAGAATTGATCGCGGTGTTCGTGGCGGATGAGGGCGCGCAGTTGACGACGTTCTTGGAGTAGCTGGCACTCCTAGCCCGGGACCGCATTTGTTCAGGTTGGCTGCGATCGCCTCAATCGTTTCCACAGGGGTGAGAGACCGTATTCGACTGCCGGGATCGCAAGTGCGCCGACAAACAGTCCGAGTACGCCTGAGATGGCTGCTTCGACCGACCATTCGATGATGCCGGCAACGGATGGAAGGACATGTGCGGCAGCCTCGGTTGCGGCATGGACCGTGCGGCCGACCTCGGGTGGGCCGTATTTTTCAATGCCGTGCAGGATGATGCCGCCGCCGACCCAGATCATGGCGGCGGTGCCGATGGTGCTTAGCACCGCCAGGAAGGTGGGCATACCGCGGACGAGCGCGCGTCCAAGCAAGCGGATCGCGCCGCCAGTGACGGAGGCGCTGTCATAGCGGGCAAGGGCCATGCCGACATCGTCCGCCTTCACGATCAGGGCTACCATACCGTAGACCCCGGCAGTGATACAGACGCCAACCAGCGCAAGCACCAGCGCCTGCGTCCAGATGCTCCCCGCCGGGAGTGCTGCCAGCGTGATCGCCATGATCTCCGCCGACAGGATGAAATCTGTCTTGATGGCGCTCGCGACCTTCTCGTCCTCGACCGACCGGGCATTCAGCGCAATCGGCTGGAGCTGAGCTTCGTGGTGGCGTGCATGATGCGGCATCATGGCCTCGAGCACCTTCTCGGCACCCTCGTAGCAGAGAAAGGCTCCGCCCAGCATGAGCAGCGGCGTGACCGCGGCGGGAAGGAAATAGCCAAGCAGCAGGGCAACGGGAAGCAGAAGCAGCAACTTATTGCGTAGCGATCCGACGGCAATCTTGGCGACGATCGGCAGTTCGCGTTTCGAGGCAAAACCGATGACGTAGTTAGGCGTGACCGCCGCGTCATCGATGACCACGCCAGCCGCCTTTGTGCCCGCTTTGGCAGCCTGACTCGCCACATCGTCGAGCGAGGCTGCTGCCGCCTTTGCAATCGCCGCGATATCGTCGAGAAGACCGATCAGTCCGACACTCATAAACCTTTCCCTTCTTCGTTCGAGCCGGCGGTGTGCGCGACGACCCGCTCTTGCTCCGCCTGGGCTTGGAACGAGCAAGTCCTCAATTCTCCTCGCCGCTCGAGCCCTCGCGCAGGTCTTGCTTGATCAAATCTTCCGGCAGCGCGTGTGCCACGGGCTGCGGAGTGCCTGCGACCTCCGGGCCGATCTCGCGGCCGCGGGCGCGGATCAGGTGCTCATAGGCCGAGACCAGCGTGACGTAGGGACTGACCCAGATCCAGCCGTCGCGGGTAAATACCTGCACGTCGAAATGCAAATGCATCGAGGTGCCGGCGGGATGGTCGAGATAGTTCGAGATCACGCCGATCTTCTCGCCTTCGGTGACGATGCGGCCATTGAGCACGCCATCGGCGTTCAGCGCCTGCGGGTTCATGTGCATGTAGCGGAAGCGGATGTGCTCGGTGCGGCTGTTGACTTGCAGCGTCACGGCCTGGTCCTTGGCAGAGCGGATCACGATCGCGTCGCGGACGGCGACGACACCGCGCCGCTTGGGATCGCAGGGCTCGCGGCCTTCGCCGGGCGGCGGGCAATCGGCGGCGCGAATATCCTCGCCCTGGTGACCATACCCGCCGGCGCACTGCCAGACCTCGAAACTGCGGGACTCGCAGAAATTGTCGCGCCAAGGATAGACGGTCGGGCTGTCGCTCCTGTCACGCCTGCCATGGGATTGCGAGCGCACGAAGGCCGGCGCCTTTTCGAGCGGAAAGCGGATCTGTGCATAGGCCATCACGTCGGGATGGCCGCCTTGCTTGCGATAGCCTGTATTCGGGATGATATCGCCGCTCGGTCGATAGCTGAAATCAGCCGAGCGTCCGGCCGGACGATCGAGGACGTTGGAGGCAACGTCCATCAGAGGCCGCATCCGTTGCCCGCCCGCAATCCGGAGCGCCTTCAGGAAGCGTTCTGCGACCGGATAGGCTTCCTTGCAGGCGAGCCGCCGCGGCTTGGCGATGCTGTCAAGGCACTGGATCGACACCACATAGGCAACGCCGAAACGGGTGAAGGCATAGCGCACATAGCCTTCCCGGATGAACCTGCGCAGGTCTGGATAGGTTGCTGCGAGGGGTTTGACCGGCTCGCCCTTGCCGCCAGAGGGATCGGCGATGTCATAGACGAGCGCCGAGCCCGTGATCTGCACCTCGACGGGCCTTGCGTACACCCGGCTCGGCATACCGTCGCCGGCGCCAGGCTCGAACGAGAACGTCGCGCTGTAGCCGGCGGGACCGGCGTCGAACATGTCGACTGGATTGAATTCAGCCTGGTAGCGCGACAGCGCGAGCATAGCCGGCGCGCCGTTGCGCTGCGCCTCGAGATACGCGGCGGCATCGAACGGCAGTAGCACCGGCACGGGGCTGCGGGCGATGCCGGTGAAGAATTGCGAGGAGACCGCGTTGAGCTGCACCAACGCGGGTATTGCGCGCGGATCATGGCGCGGCACCGAACGGCGGGGTGCGAAAATGAAATCGTCCGCGACCCGGGGACGACTATTGATCTCGGCGCGGAGCTGGTCGAGCGCTGCGCGCCAATCGACGCGCAGGGCCGTGAGTGAGGGGCTGCGAAATTCTTCCGCAGCAAGCGAGGTGGTAATGAAGAGCGAAAGCGACGCCAGGAGTTGCGAGACGAAGCGGAAACCCTTCCCAACCACTGTCTCGCCCCCCGGCGGCACTTGTTGCGATCGCTCTGTTCCCCGTTAGTCCTTGGCGCGTTCGGCGTAGGAGCCGTCTTCGGTCATCACCACGACGCGGGTGCCGACGGTGATGTGCGGCGGCACGGTGGTGCGCACGCCATTGGAGAGCACCGCGGGCTTGTAGGAGGAGGAGGCAGTCTGGCCTTTGGTCACCGGCTCGGTGTCGACCACTTCCAGCGTCACACGCTGCGGCAGCGCGATCGAGACCGGGTTGGTGTCGTGCATGGACAGCTTGACCGTCATGCTCTCTTGAAGATAGGCAGCAGCGTCGCCGACGACATCCTTGGAGACCTGGACCTGGTCGTAAGTCTCCGGGTTCATGAAATGGTAGCCGTCACCGTCCTCATAGAGGTAGGTGTAGTTGCGCTCTTCGATCGTGGCCTTTTCGACCTGGTCGGTCGTCTTGTAGCGTTCGGAGATCTTTACCCCGTCCGAGATTCGGCGCATTTCAATCTGGCTGACCGGGGTGCCCTTGCCGGGATGGATGTTCTCGGCGCTGACGACGACATAAAGCTTGCCGTCTTGCTCGATCACGTTGCCCTTGCGAATAGAACTGGCGATGACTCTCAAAGCTGTATTTCCTGCTTGCTTGGCCCGGCACCGGCCAGGACGTGGTCGAATCGATGGGGGACTTGGGGCCTCAAATCGGACCTCGGCGCCCGTTTCGGGCCGCAACATACTGATTTTGCCGTTGGATGCCAGCATTTTGCTGTTCCGAGGGGCAATCGGTTGATGGCTGGGGACAAGCCGATTTCGCCGTTCTGGTCGCCCGGGCGGCACCGCGACCGGCAGCCTTTCCTCCAGGCGAGGGGGCCCATTACGGCGGCTCTCCGGGGATTTTTCGCCGAGCAGGGCTTCGTCGAGGTCGAAACCTCCATCCTCCAGATCTCGCCCGGCAATGAGACCCATCTGCACGCGCCCCGGACCGAGATCATTCGGCCGGACGGCAGCGGCGCCAGCCGCTACCTGCGAACCTCGCCGGAATTCGCCTGCAAGAAGCTGCTGGCGGCGGGCGAGACGCGGATTTTCGAGTTTGCCCGTGTGTTCCGAGACCGCGAGCGCGGCGACCTGCATCTCCCCGAATTCACCATGCTGGAATGGTACCGCGCAGGCGCCCCCTATCACGCCATCATGGCGGACACCGTCGTCGTCATTGCCCGTGCGGCGCGGGCGACCGGCATCGGAACCTTCTCGTTCCGAGGCCGGACCGCCGATCCCTTCGCCGAGCCGGAGCTTGTGACGGTCGCGGGGGCGTTCGAGCGGTTCGCCGGCATCGACCTGCTGTCGACAATCTCGGGCGGCGAGGGTAACCGTGCCGCGCTCGCCGAGGCGGCCGGCGCCAAGGTCCGTGTGGCCGAGGACGACACTTGGTCCGACATCTTCAGCAAGGTTCTGGTTGAGCATGTCGAGCCGCATCTGGGGCAGGGTCGTTTGACCATTCTGTTCGAATACCCATCTCCAGAGGCGGCGCTGGCGCGGGTGAAGCTTGATGATCCGCGGCTTGCGGAACGGTTCGAGGTCTATGCCTGCGGGGTCGAGCTTGCCAACGGCTTTGGCGAACTCACCGACGCCGAGGAGCAGCGCAAGCGCTTCGCGGAATCGATGACGGAGAAGCAGCGCCGCTACGGCGAGGCCTATCCGCTGGACGAGGACTTTTTGGCCGCGGTCGCTGCGATGCCGGAGGCGAGCGGCGTCGCGCTCGGCTTCGACCGGCTGGTCATGCTGGCGAGCGGCGCATCGCGAATTGATCAGGTGGTGTGGACACCGCCTGCGGGTGAGGCATGACGAAGACCAATCTTGCACGCACTTTGCGCGAGCCGGCTGAGCTCGTCGCCGAAGGCCTGGCGCCCGCAGCGACGCTGCCGGCGCTGGAGCGCGTTGCCGCGCGCTATGCGGTGGCGATTACGCCGGCGCTGGTCGAGCTGATTGATACCGCCGATTCCCACGATCCCATCGCACGGCAGTTCGTTCCGAGCGCGGCCGAGCTGAGCGCACAGCCGGGCGAGAACGCCGATCCGATCGGCGATCATCCGCACTCGCCGGTTCCCGGAATTGTCCACCGCTATCCGGATCGCGCGCTGTTCAAGTTGGTTCACGTCTGTGCGGTCTATTGCCGCTTCTGCTTCCGCCGGGAGATGGTCGGGCCCGGTAAGGAAAACGCGCTCTCGGACAGCGCCTATCGCGCAGCGATCGACTACATCCGCGCGCATGGCGAGATCTGGGAAGTCATCCTTACCGGCGGCGATCCACTGATGCTGTCGCCGCGCCGCATGAGCGAGATCATGGCCGATTTGGCGGGGATCGATCACGTCAGGATCATCCGTCTTCACACCCGCGTGCCCGTGGCCGATCCCGCACGCGTCAGCGACGAGATGGTCGCCGCGCTCAAGGTCGAGGGAGCGACCACCTGGGTCGCGTTGCACGCCAATCATGCGCGGGAACTGACCGGAACGGCGCGCGCCGCCTGCGCGCGGCTCGTTGATGCCGGCATTCCCATGGTGAGCCAGTCCGTGCTTTTGCGCGGCGTCAATGACGACGTCGCCGCTCTGTCGGATTTGATGCGAGCTTTCGTCGAATGCCGGATCAAACCCTATTACCTGCATCATGGCGATCTCGCGCCGGGCACTGCGCATCTGCGAACCACGCTGGCGCAGGGACAGGAATTGATGCGGCAGTTGCGTGGGCGGGTGTCAGGGCTGTGTCAGCCTGATTATGTCGTCGATATTCCCGGCGGCGCCGGCAAGTCGCCGGTCGGGCCGAATTATGTGGTGGTGGCACAAAATACCGCAGGCGATGCGGGTGAAGCGGGAGCCGAAACGCGCTATCGTATCATGGACTATTGCGGCGACGTTCATCTCTATCCGCCGGAAACATGAGCGGTGCCGGAGCGTGCGTCGGTTTGAGAATGGAGAAGCGGACATGAAAAAGATCATGGTGGCAGCATCGCTCGTGGTCTTGCTCGGTGGCGCGGCGGTTGCACAGACCGGCGGCTCCAAGGGATCGACATCGGGCGGCGCCACCTCTGGAACGGTGTTGCCGGCACCTGTCGGTCACCGCCAGCCGCGCGCGGCCGACGTGCCGAGCGAAAAGAATCTGAGCGACGCCAACGATCCCTTGAGCAAGGAAAACCAGGCGCTCGACAAGAAGATCAAGAGCATCTGCCGGGGCTGCTAGGGACCGCACCTCTCCCCGCCGGGGAGAGGTGAAGAATTGAGCCCGCGACTGGCACTTCGCCTCGTCACCTCCTAAGCTGATCGCTCGTGCAGACCAGCGCGCTGGGTGTTGCGGCGGATCTCGACTGCATCGGCGAGCTGCTCAAGCACGGCGGCCGTGGTCGTCCAGTCAATGCAGCCGTCGGTGATGCTCTGTCCATAAGTGAGCGGTTTGCCGGGCACCACATCTTGACGGCCGGCGACCAGATTGCTCTCGATCATCACGCCCATGATGCGGTTCTCGCCGCTCGAGATCTGGCCGGCAATATCGGTCGTCACCAGCGGCTGGTTCTCCGGCTTTTTGCTCGAATTGGCGTGGCTTGCATCGATCATCACGAGCGGCGCAACGCCGGACTTGGTCAGCTCGTTGCAGGCGGCCGCGACGCTTGCCGCGTCATAGTTCGGCTTGCTGCCGCCGCGCAGGATGATGTGGCAGTCCTCGTTACCCGCGGTCGAGGCGATCGCCGAGCGGCCGAGCTTGGTCACCGCCATGAAATGATGCGGATGCGAGGCCGACTTCACCGCGTCCGCGGCGATCCGCACGTTGCCGTCGGTGCCGTTCTTAAAGCCGACTGGGCAGGACAGCCCCGACGCCAGCTCGCGATGGATCTGGCTCTCGGTCGTACGCGCGCCGATCGCGGCCCATGACACCAGGTCGGCAATGTATTGCGGCGTCGTCATGTCCAGGAATTCGGTGCCGGCGGGCAGGCCGAGATTGTTCACCGCCGACAGCACGTTGCGCGCCAGACGCAGGCCCTTGTTGATGTCGAAGCTGCCGTCGAGATCGGGATCGTTGATCAGGCCCTTCCAGCCGACCGTGGTACGCGGCTTCTCGAAATAGACCCGCATCACAATCTCGAGCTGGTCGGCGAGGTCTTCGCGCAAGCGTACGAGGCGCTCGGCGTAGTCGAGCGCGGCCCTGGGATCATGCACCGAGCACGGGCCAACCACGACCAGCAGGCGGTCGTCCTGGCCGCCCAGGATCGCATGGATGGCGTTGCGCGCCGCCATCACCACACGCGTCGCGGTGAGCGTGCGCGGGACCTCCCGCATCACCTCTTCCGGCGTGTTCAGCTCTTTCAGTTCGCGGATACGAAGATCGTCGGTCGTGCTCAGCACGGCGGGCTCCTGTCTGTTAAGAACCTGCCGGCCAATAAAAAAGCCGCCAGGTCTGGCGGCTTGTTCGGACGTTTGCTGCAATGTGTCAGATTGAGCGCGATCCTCCCGCCGCCAGCGAGCTGTCGTAGCTAAAGTACCAAAAATAGCTGGTGGTGACGGTGATCATGGCAGGCCATATAGCGCGGCGCTGGCGGGTTGTCACCCCCCAAACAGAACACGGCGCAACGAGCGTCTCAGGTGTTGCTCTTGCGTGCCGCCAGGGCCATGCCGATCAGGGTGGCGCCGCCGAACAGCAGGTTGATACCGACCAGGACGCCGATCGCCCATTCCGCCGAGCTTGGCAGTCCGGCGATTACCATGAAGGAGATCGCGATGTCGACGAGGCCCGAGATCAGAAGCCATGACCAGCGGCTGCTCAGCTCGCGACGGTGCTCCAGTGCGTACATGATGGTGGTGACGCCTTCGGCGAGAAAATACGCACCGAGCACGATGGTCAGCGTCAGCACCGCTTGGATCGGCCGCGCCAGCAGAATTCCGCCGGCGAGCACCGCCAGCGCGGCCGAGATCAGCGACCACCAGAACCCCGGCGTGCTGCGCGCCCAGTAGGTCGCGATCAATCCGCCGATGCCGCTGATCAGGAACATCCAGCCGAGGAAGATCGCGGTCGCAAGGCTCGCGAGCGGCGGCAGGATCAGCGCGGCAATGCCGAGAACGGCGAGCAGGATGCCTTCGAACAGAAAGGCCTTCCAATGCGCCTTGACCGCCTGGCTCATCGCCGATTGCATCCGTGAAAACTCCTCGGGCGATGTCATCGGCAGGCTCCGGGACGAGAGGGCTGGACTCAATCTACTAGGTGCGTGGCGCGCTGGCCATCCCGCGAGGGTCACCCCCCGCCGGGCGCCGAGGAAAAACCTTCGGCGCTGGTGCGGATGCGGTTGCGGCCGAGAATGTAGATCGCGGTCGTGACAATCAGAAGTGCAAGACCGAGCAGGATCGAGGTGAGGCCGATCGGGATCAGCGCCAGCGTCAGATTGCGCTCGGGATTGATGAGCCAGTGATGGAGCGAGGTCAGCACGAAGGCGAGGCCGAGGAAGCCGACGCCGCCGCCGGCAAGCAGCAGCGCCCACATCCGGCGCAGCTGGCTGAGCCGCTCGCGGGCGACCTCGGTCCGCGGCGCGTGATGGCGCGCGACCCGCCGGACCAGGCGGATGGCGAACGCGATCGAGCTGAAGCCGATCAACAGGCTCGCCGCGCCCAGCCACATCCGCAGCGTCGGGTCCAGGTCCGGCATGCGCTGGAGAGTGAGCAGCGGGAAATCGAACGCCGAATGCAGCGCGAGCGGGCCGGCGAAGATCAGCAAGCGGCTGGACAGGCGGGCCCAGTCGCGATGGTGGCGGTTGGCTCCGAGCGCCGTGCCGGCACGGGCAATGGTGAGGTAGGCGCCCGCGATGATGCCGAGCGCGCCGTGGAACGGCACCGTCAGCACGCTGCGCAGGGCGGCCAGCGAGCGCCACATCTCGGCATGCTGCACCAGGTAGGCAAGATTCTCGTAAGCGGCAAAGCCGAGGCCGACTGCGGCACCATAGACCACGGTGTCCATCGGATTGGCGAAGGTCCGCCGCTTGGTCGAGGAGACCAGCACGATGGCGATCACCTTGACGGCTTCCTCCGGCAGCGCGACGCCGAAGACCGAATGCATGGCGAGCGCCGCCCAGGGATCGTCGGGCGCTGCGACCATCTTGGCGAAGGGGGCACGGGCGAGGCCCAGCAGCGAGATGCTGGCCGCCCCGAGCAGGAAGGCGGTCCAGACCTGGGCGGGCGGGCCCGGGCGCTCCTCGGCGGCGATGACAAGCCACAGCATCAGCAGCGCAGGCGCGACGGCGGCAGTTCCGATGACAGTGGGTAGCGCTTCAATCAGGTACATCGGCGCCGAAAATAGGTTCCCTTGATGAGCTTATCTACATTCACCGGTGCGACCATGTGTCATGCGCTCGCTGTCGGCTCGCTTAACGAGCGCGACAGCCAGCTTCATCAGGGCGCCAAACGCCAAATGTGAGCATCATCAATTGCATGGCAAAGCCAGCTCGTCACCTGTGGCAGCGCGCCCCGTCACGGGATCTGATTGGTAAGTCAGATCAAGCGAATGGGTGGGTTTCCTCGCTCAATGGGTGGTGAACGGCGGTGGCCCGCTGGGAGCGATATCGAAGGCTCCGAGATGGAATTCCGCGCCAACGGAATCGTCCGGCTCGGCTGGTTGCGCTAGCAGCGTGAAGGCGGCCTGCGGATATCGCTTCCAGATTTCGAGATCGCCGGCGGTGATGGTGAGCCAGCCGAAGGTATAGATGTAGCGTCCGGGCTCGGTGACCCGGCCAACCCTGTCCCAAGTGATCTTATCAACTGTGATCTTATCAACCGTGATCTTGTCGACTGCCATTCGGTCCCCCGATCGCAAGTCTGCAATGTGACATCCGGATCGGCAAAAACTGATCCTGCAATGGGGCCGCGATAGGGCAGCGATCTGCCCGGCTTCTCAGGCCGACTGGAGCATGGGCGTGCGGACAATCAGCCGGACGAGGTCGTCCCGGGACTGCTTCTCGGCGAACTTGACCGCAAAGCCGTGGTGGAATTTGCGGATCACGCGCCCGACGCAGGCGCCGACCGCAAGCGGGGTTCCAATCGGCGGGTCGTATTCGCAGGAGATCGCGACGCCTGCGGTGGAGACGTCGATGATGAAGCACGAATGGGTGCTGCCGTTGGCAAGCGTCAGGAACGTGTGCGGGACTTGCGGAACGAAACGCGCGTCTTGCCGCAACTCCTGAACGCTGGCGTCCTTCTGTTTTTTCTCGAGCCAGGTGAGCTTTTCGGACATCCAGGCGCGCCGCGCCCGCGTCATGTCGAGCTCCATCAGGAAGCCTGACTTCAGCGTCGCGCTGATCGTGCACTGGAATTCGCCGAAATCCTGGAAGTAGGAGGTCAAGCGCTCGCCGACCTTGCCGACCACAGGTACGTCGACGATCATGCGGAAGGGTGAGACGCGCTTCGTGCGGCAGGCGAAGCTGCGCAGCTTGCCCTCGCAATCATACCAGCGCGGCAGCGAGTAGCTGCCGTTCAAGGTGACTTCCACTGCACGCTGCCTCAGGAACTCTGCAACAGACATGAACGCCAACCGGGGGTTTCGGGGTGATTTCCGTAATTCGACGGTAGCGGCCAAATTCTAAGCAAACGATACCATCGCGCAGGAGCAGGGGTAAATTTCCGGTAAATGCGCGGATCGGTCGGATATTGGGCTGATGACGTGCAGGCGGCCTGCATCAGGCGCGCCTTGCCCCGAAATGGCAGGCTGAAGAGGCGGGAGCTCGATAGAGCGTGGCGCTCCCTAGCGGAATCGAACCGCTCTCTCCACCGTGAAAGGGTGGCGTCCTAACCGATAGACGAAGGGAGCAAACGCAGGGCCCCGCCGCTTTCCGCGGCACGGCCGCTGGCCGGCCGAACAGTGCCCGGCAGCTTGCAGCGCGCGAACGTATAGTGGCCTTTGCGCTCCCGGGCAAGCCGTTCGGGAACGCTCTTTTGCTCCCGGTGGATAGCGCCGAGCCGGGATGATCAGGGGGCGAATTCAACGGTTTCTTAGGGTTCCCTGAGTAGCGCTGGAGTGGGAGATTTTTCCGATGCCACCGCCCAAGAAGCGCTCAGAGCGCAAGCTGCTGTCGCGGCACGCCTGGATCACGCTCGACGGCGGATTCGCGGCGCGGCATTGCCTGGTCCAGGACATCTCGGCTACGGGCGCGAAGATCACGATGGACGAGGACGCGAGCCAGCTTCCCGGAGTAATCCGGATGGCCTTCGCGCGCGATGCGCGGACCGGGCGAAGCTGCCAGGTGGTCTGGCGCCGCGGCAAGTCGGCCGGCATCAAATTCCTCTGACATCGCTGTGCGCCGATGCGATGGCGCGTACGGCCCGTCCGGGCTACAACGCGGCCATGCGCATGCCGCTCCTCATCCTGATCACGTTTGCTGCCGTGTCCGCGAGCGCGGCTGAGAGCCTGCACCTGCCGCCTGCGGAGCGGCCGCAGACGGGCAAGGAGACCGGCAAGACCCTGCCGCTGAAGGGCACGGCCGGTGCGGGAAAGGCCGGCTCCTGCGCCTCCTATGGTCCGCGCTTCGTCATGGTCGAGGCCACCGGGACCTGCGTGAAGGTCGGCGGCTCGGTCAGCGTCGACACCAGCATCCGCCGCTAAGGCCCATGTCGGCGGACCTGTTGCGGCTCGATATCCTCGTCCCCGTGCTGATGTATTGCGCGCTGCTGTGGTGGGTCGGCCGTGGCCTCAGCTGGACCGCACGGCTCGCCACCGCGGCGGTGACGCTGGTGCTGATCATCTGCGTGCTGCTGGTCGAACGCGGCTGGCTCTAGGGCCACAACAAAATATGCGAAAACAACCCCATGCACAGTAGCCATCAAGTGCTGCCGTGACGCCGGGCGCTTGCGCCGCGACGACGATTCCTCGCGCGATCATCGCAACTTACGCCGCGTCAGTGGTCACGACATCGGCGGTGCGACGAATTGCGCAAATCCGGACCGCTTGCCGAGCTCGGCGAGCCAGCGCGTGAGGTGCGGCTGCGCCGGACGGCTGATGCCTTCGACGCCGAGCCAGCGCCGCGCGTAGGACCCGATCGCGATGTCGGCGAGCGTGAATGCATCACCCTCGATGAAACGGCGCGAGGCAAGCAGGCCGTCGGCGATGGCCCAAACCTCGGCAGCGGCATCGGCATCGCGCTGCACTTGGAGCATGTCGCGCTCGGCGGGCGCGGTGCGAACGATGCCCCAGAACACCGGGCGATCGACCGGCTGCACCGTCGACAGCGTCCAGTCGAGCCAACGGTCGACCGAGGCGCGCAACTTCGGCGCCTCCGGGTAGATCGGCGTGCTGCGCCCATGGGCGAGGCAGAGATAGCGCATGATCGAATTGGACTCCCACAGCGCGAAATCGCCCTCGACCAGCGTCGGAATCCGCGCATTGGGATTCATCGCCAGATACTCGGCCTCGCGGGTCTTGCCGTATTGCATGCCGGCATCGATGCGCTCGTAGGGCAGGCCGAGCTCGGTGAGGCACCACAGCACCTTCTGCACGTTGACCGAGTTGGCGCGGCCCCAAATCGTCAGTTTGGTGTCAGGCATGAGGCGTCTCCCGCGGCGTTGTCGTTTGCGCGCCTGATAGCGGAATTCGCCTCAGCGAGCGATGCGCGATTGCGCCGAGCCCCTCATGCAAAAAGCTCCGCCCGGGGCGGAGCCTTCATTGCAAATTCAACGCGACGCTCAGCGGCCGAAGAACAGCCACAACAGAATGATCACCGGAATCGGCACGCCAAGCATCCACAGCAACAGCCCTCTCGCCATCGCATCCTCCTCCAATCGGCTTCGTTGGGAAGAGAACGACGGGCGAGAGGGCTTGTTCCTGCTGGGTCTTACCAATGGCCGGTATTGGGCATCGATGCCCAAGGCTCCTGCGGCGGCTTCGGTTCGCCCTTCTGCAACAGCTCGATCGAGTGCAGGTCGGGCGAGCGGACAAAAGCCATGTTGCCGTCGCGCGGCGGCCGGTTGATGGTGACGCCGGCCTGCATCAGCTTCTCGCAGGTGGCGTAGATGTCGTCGACCTCATAAGCGAGATGGCCGAAGAAGCGATCCTCGCCGTACTTCTCCTCGTCCCAATTCCAGGTGAGCTCGACCAGCGGCGCGCCGCGCGTCTGCGGCTGCTTCTTCAGCCCTTCAAGATCATCCGTCGAGCACAGGAACACCAGCGTGAAGCGCCCCTTGTCGTTCTCGATCCGGCGCACCTCCTTCAAGCCCAGCGCATCCTGGTAAAACTTGAGCGCGACATCGAGATTGCGCACGCGCAGCATGGTGTGGAGGTATCGCATGGTTGTTGCTCCCTAGAACGGATGGAGGGTCTTGCTTTTCGGCCGGGACGGCGAGGGCTAGGAGATAGCAGGAAAAGGGAATGAGGGGCAGGGGGCGGGCGCAGGTGTGCGTGAGCGGAATACAGCGTCCTGTGGCCCGCTGGCCAAGTCCTTCTGACAAGCCCGTCAGAGTCGAGCCGAAGTTCTAAGCTGACGTGGAGTCTCGCGACATCACATCCGAAGGGTTGTTGCGCGCCAGCTTATTCAAGGGGCTGAGCAAAGGAACGCGCCGTTCCTATCTGCGTTTTAGCTTCCACAGTGTGAGTAGAGTACCGGCCGTGAAACCGGATCGCGTGAGGGTAGCCGTCAAACAGGCCCAGGTTATTCTAGCAAGTTATGTCGAGCCGGGGTCGCGCGACGGCAATAAGACAATCAATGATCTGCTGGATGTTCTCGATGACGAAGAGCTGATCGAGGCCATGGAGAGGGAAGATGCGCAAGGCACTGGCAGAACTAAGTGAGGACGAACGTGACGTGTTGCTTTATCTGGCCGACCTCGGCACTGCAGCATGTCTCTCTGGCCTGATCGTCAGCATCATCAAGTTCATAGGCGATCTGTTTTGACAAAGCTCGACTGCCCCGCCTGCTTCGGTATGGAGCCACGGGAAAGTCCATTAGCGAACTACGCCTGCCGCATCGTCCTCGTTCGGCAAGAGCCAATCAATCGCAAGTAGGCCGGCCTCAACTACAACGAAGGCGGCAATGCCGCCGAGCAGTCCGAAGAACACAATCGAGAAGGTCGCGAGCAAAATCGCGCAGAAGACGTCGGCCAGCACCTTGCAAATGCGTTGCGCCTGGTCCTGCCTGGATGTGAAGTACGGCATCTTGGCTTCTCCAGAATTTGGATCAGCCTAGCCAAAACGAGCAGCGGTCGTCCATTCCCCATGGACGGCAGGGCCCGCCGCGCCCTCGCACGCTTGCATCCGTTCTGGCAGGGGCGACCCAAATGCGGCGCAGACGGAGGAGCACCTCCGCCAGGGCGCGCAACGCGACACCAGTTGCTCAGGCGGCCTTCTCGGCCGCTTTCGCGATGATCTCGACTTCGAAGTAGCCGACGTCACGGAGCTCGGCGGCCTTCTTCTCGGCCGCTTCCCTGGTGTCCCTCTTCAAAATGATCTGCCCGGCACCGTCGCGGGCGCAAACGAAATAAGGCATTTTCGATTCCCAATTTCGTTTGCATACACACGGCCCCGGGTTCCCGCAATCATGGGGGTCATTCCTCCAGCCCGGCCTTTTGCCGCATCGTGTCGATTAGCTCGGAGGCCTCGGCCTTGGTCAGCTCTTTCTCAGGCAGGTTCTGATGGGCCTGCTCGGCGAGTGTCTTGAGGTAAGATTCCTGGGCTCCTGTCATCGGGTCATCCCCGGAAACCCACTCTTTCGGGTCCTTCTGGGTATTGTCGGCCATCACACGTCTCCTTTTTCTTTTTCGTCCAACGTCTGACTCGACTCTTCGTTCCGTTTTTGTTCTCATAAGCCATATTCAAAATCGCGGGGTTGAACATGCCGGACCTGGACGCTGTCAGGCGGGAGATCGAATGGATGCGCATCCAGATGGGGAGGCAGAGGAAGGAAATCCTCCAGCTACAGCGGGCGGGTTTTGGGACGGCATCGGCCGAAGCCCTGCTGTCGCGGATGGAGGCGAAGGTTGAAAGTCTCTGTGCCCAGCGGGACGCGCTGAAGAGTGCGCAGCCGCGCCAGACCAAGGGCGGGGTGCTTGGCGGGAGAACGTGGTGAGCAGGCGTTGGTTCGACGACGAGCAAGGGCTCTCGCCCTTCCTGACCGCGCTCGAGGATGTTCGCCGAAAGGCGACGCGGGAGGGGTGGTGCTATCCCCACGTCCAGGCCATCATCGTGGCCATCGACCAATATGCGGAAGCAGCGACAGGTAACCGCGAGTATTTCCTGAACAAGCCGGTTTCAATTGGTGAGAGCCGGAAGGTCAAGGACAGTCCGTGAGAAAGTCAGGATGGGCGACGATTTACGAGGACAGTGCACTCAATTGGCGACTTGCCCACAGAGGCTGCGATCATAAACGCGCGCCATGTGCCTCACGCCGGATTCAAGATCGGCGGTGACAGGCCGTTGAAGTTGTTGAACGTCGTTGTCGTCGACAAGGGCAAGCCGATGACGGAGCTCATCAAATAGCAACGCGTTCATAGGTGCTGCCATGAATCGAAGTCGGGTCGTTGCAGCCTCGGAGGACCAGGGCCGCCCGCGTGGAGCTGAAGAGCGATGCGATCGAGCTAGTGCGTCACTTGGCGTAACCCTGAGAGCGGAGCCAGGCGATCTTGCGGTCGCCGTTGATCCAGTCGTCGGCATCCGCCTTGCTGGTGAATCCGCTGATTTCGCGCTGTTCGCTGTCGGGGTAGTCTGCCAGTATCTTCCAGTCGTTCTCTGAGATCCGGGCGGTTTTGAAAGTAACTTTGATTTTTGCCATGCAGCATTATGCAGGAAATGCTTCCAAAAGAGAACCCCATCCTGCAGCTCGCATGCTGGCTTCCTCCCAAGCTTGCTGCAAGCTGCTTCAACGGTGACGGTGCGAATGCTTCCGCCCGCTGCTGAAGAGCCATGCGGCTCGTAGCGATCGGCTTCGCTCGCTCGTTCGAGGGTCACCTCTCCCCAGCCGGCAAGGCCTATCGCATGTCAAGGAACGTAGCGATAGCTCGCCCGGAGCCCATCCGTCAGACGCCCGCTTCTGGCGGGCCTCAGGTCGCTTTGTGGCGAGATATCAGCGTCATGGTGAGGAGGCCGCCGACGCGGGCGTCTCCGGACAATGCTTTGCATCGCCGGGCAAACATGCCGGCCGAACACCTTCGGCAACTACGGGAGAGGTGAACCCTCGGCCCATACCGATTCACCCACAAGCCTCCCGCTTCAGGCTGCGATCCGTTGCTCGACGGGGACCGTCAGGTATTTGAGCACTTCTGCGTGCTCGAGATCAGGAACCGCGATGGCCGTGTGGCTGTACATCGCATGGCTCCGCGAGTTTGCGATCTTGTCCAGGATCTCTTTGCCTTTGACGACGTGGAGGCCCATGCCGTCTCCAGAGGGGAAGATCGCGAGCACGACGTCATAGGCTGCGATGACGGCTCGCAGCGCTTCGGCCTTGTCCTCGGCGACATCGACGAAAATACGCACGTCAGCTGCGAGTTCACGCAGCTCGTTAAAATCCAGCACTGTCGGGATACTCCAACGCAACGATACTGATGCGAGATTGGAGGCGTTAGGTTACCGAAGTCTCAACAAGGCGTGCCGAGTCACAAGTTTCACGATGAGGTGACCCGCAGTGCTCTCTAAAGCGCGCGATGAGATAACCGCTGCACACTTTTCCGGATCTAGCGCTTGGCTTCGTCTTTGCGAAGCCGGGCCTCCGCGCTCCCGTCCTCGAGCTTCAAGGCGAGGCCGTCATAGCTCAGCTTGAGCCCACGGCCGACGATCCATGTCCAGCCCTCGCGGTCCTTGGCTGGCTGGGCGTTGAACTGGTCGGAGATCGATTTGACGGCAATGTCCTGCGGCCCCGGATTGGTCAACTCCGCATGGACACGCCAGATCGGATGCCTGACGTCGGCCTCGTCGCTATGGACCGTGACCTTGGCGCCATTGATGTCGCATTCGAGGGTGTACGAACCGCGGATCTGGCGGCAGAGGTAGCGACGTTGACTGACGAGTTTGCTTGTCTCGTCGAATGTCATTCCGGGCGAGAAGCCGAAGATGTCGGATTTTTTCACGAGGGCCAAGGACGCAGGCTTCAAGAAGCTTGGCTGGATGGCGACGAGGGCGGCGATTGCAACAACGATCAAGCCTGCGATGACGATAGCAACCTTCATGAGCCCCCCACGAGAAACCTCTCGACCATATAGCAGCTGCGGCGTCCTAACAGGCATCCAACAGCGAAAACCCCGCCTGGGGGAAGCGGGGCTTTCTGGCGGGGTGAAGCTTAGGGACTTCAAGAGTAAGACGCGCCAGGGGGCAAATGGTTCAACAAGTACCGGCACATGCCGTGACACCGTTCACCGGATATCGGGAACCGCAGAGAGCCCCTGCTTGCGTTTTGAGCCTCGATAGGCTCTAAGCCCGTCACTTCATGACCTCTGGCATGAATCAGAAGCGCGCCTCCGCGGGTCCGGCCGCGTCCACAGCAGAGTTGTTCGCGCGCACCCCTTCAAAGGAATTCAGAACATGGCGAAGATGACGAAGACCCAATTGATCGATGCAATTGCGGAAGGCACGCAGCTGTCGAAGAACGACGTGAAGTCGGTGATCGAATACATGGCGACGGTCGGCTACAAGGAGCTCAACGAGTCCGGCGAGTTCGTCATTCCCGGCTTCGTCAAGATGTCGGTGGTGAACAAGCCGGCGACCGAAGCCCGGATGGGCATCAATCCCTTCACCAAGGAGCCGATGCAGTTTGCGGCAAAGCCGGCGAGCAAGTCGGTCAAGGCCTCGCCGCTGAAGGTGGCCAAGGACGCCGTCTAAGGCCGGAGATGCTTCGCGAAGGATCACGACGGGTCAACCGCTGAAAAAAGTGGTGTTCGGCGACGGCAACGCCGAACATCACCACGACGATCAGGAGAAGCCACAGGGGGCGCCGACTATTTTGTCCCGGCGCGCCCTGCGGTTTGCCGCAAGCGGGCACACTGAAAGACCGGTCGGGATTTAGCTCTCACCGAACTGGCAGATCATCGGCGCCTCGGCGCAAGTCCTCGCACGTGGCGCGGGAACTCCGGGACCTGGTGCCGCATCGCACCAGGGCCGGCGCCATCGAATTCGGCCAGACAATGCGACAAAGGAAAACTCGTCCCGCGGCGGTCGCCTGCCGCCCAGCCGCGGCTGAAAAGAAAAACCCCGCGCGTTCGCACGGGGCTCTCTTGGCTGGCGACGTTGGGATTTCAGCGCCTGGCGGCCTGCCACGCTCGTAACGTAAGGTTGAAAATCCAAATAGCAACAGCGCCGCGATGACGGGATATGTTCGTCAGGCGGCGCTGCCGTATGACGAGGCGCTGAAATCCCGGGCCTGCGCAGCGCGGAGCAGGTTCAAGCCGCCAAGCCCTGTGGAATTTCGGGGAGGGACTGGACTTTTTGTTCTCATTTTGTTCTAGCTGATCATCTTCAGTTGGAGGTGATTCATGACCGTCGAGAAACAGCGCGAAGTGATCAGGCTCTGGAACGAGCTCAGAAAGCTCGATGGCCCGGCCGCAGAAGAGCTCCGCATCCAAATCCTGGAATGCTTTTCGGAGAAGGGCAAAGCCAAGCGGGCGGCGTGATTGGATCAGCGAACGCCATCGCTGATTGCCCTTGAAAGCCAACGTGACGGAACGAACCTGTGACGTCAGCGTTCGCGCAGCATGACATGCCCGCAATGCGCCAAGCCGATGACGGCCAACTCACCCAACAGCTTTCGATGCGAGCCGTGCCGTGAGATCGTCATCGTGTTCGCCGTCAGCTCGAAATTCTTACCGCCGAAAATATTTCCGCCAAGGACTCATGCGCCGAAGACGTGACTGCGCACGCTTTCACGGATCGTTAGGATTCGCGCCCCGCTGATTTTTCCGACTCCGATTCGTTCTTTGCGAACGAAATGGAGTCGGATGCAGAACAAGCCGCGCCTTCTGTGTCGATGCGGGACACGTCCGTCACGGCGGGCTGCGCATGCTGTCGTTCGGTGCGTCCGCCACTCGCAGCCACGCCAAGGCAGCTAACGGTGCCGCAGCGACCGACCTTACGTGATCGGACGTTCGCCGCGCGCCGCCTCACGGCCTATTAAGGATTGCTCCGCGCCGATTTCCTGGATTCCGATTCGTTCTTTGCGAACGAAAAGGAGTCGAAGCTGGAACAAAGGCGGTCGGGAGCGGCGGGCCGTGACGGCGCGGTCCTTCCGCGCGATGCAGAAGCGGCGCACCGCGATCGCGCGCAACGCCTAACGAAAGCTTGGGCGAAAGCAAATAACCCTATTCGGTTAGGTTAAAAGTCCAATCGCGTTGCACTTGCCGCTACTTGGGATAGGTGTCTGGCAACGACAATCAAGGAATGACCTTGCAAGAAATCACCTTGCAAGAAACGACCTTGCAAGAAACGCGTTTGCTCAGAAGCCATTTTATCATGACGCCATTTTCGGAGCCGACCTTTCATCAAGGCGACCGCCACACCTACCGGCGCGTCGCCATCGTCGGCACGCTCTTCTGTCTCGCTTTCGTGGCAATAAGCTTTTCGCTGCTGCCGCAGGCCGAGGACACCCGTGTCGCGGTCAAGGCGGATCGGCTGATGCGCACGGCAGGGCAGGCGCCGTACGCGAACTAGCGCTTCTCGCCACAAATCCGATCGTCCGCGGACGTATCCCGGAACATGCCGCCGCGCGTTGCGAGCGCGACGAAACCGGCATAACCGGACAGGTTGAGCAGGACTTCGAGCCACACCGGCATGTCGGGCCTCATCTGCCTGAAGACGACTCAACGTGTGCGCGAAAATGTTGTTCCGTGCTCACAAGAAGTAACGCCGGTCAGAGGCGGGAGGAGGGATCGAGCCTTCGGCCGAGGGCGGCAACGGACTCGCTCGACGGCCGTTCCTTGAGGAACTCGGCGATGGCCTGCGCCAGTTCGCGGTCGCTCATCGGCTTCGCCGGCGGGCGCAGCGTGCCGACGCCGAAGCTGCGGACGATCTCCTCGTAGTGCTGATCGTCGGATTTTGGCACGAGCCGGCGGATACGGGCCAGCAAAGCGGATATGGGCATCTCTCCTCCTCGATCGTCCGCCCCGCTGGCAGAAGCTCACCTCTGCTGCCATCTCTCCCGTGAAACTAAAAACCCCGCCAGCATCGCGGAGGATGCTGACGGGGTCTTCGTGCTGTCGCCTCAACCGGATGGTGAAGGCTTCCGCACTTGCAGAGTCAATCCGCGCAGGGAGCGTTCGTTCCCGCTGGCCCGCTATTTTTTTGGACGGCTTGCGGTTCCGCATTGCCGCAACCATCGCAAGCCCTCGCCGTTATCTCCGCGAGACGCGCGAAGGAGGAGATTATGAAGAAGACATTGGCAGTTCTGGCCACCGTCGCAGCCGTCGGCGTGACCGCGGTCGCGGCGCCTGCGCCTGCCGAGGCGCGTGGCCGCGGTATCGGGCCGGGCCTCGCATTCGGCCTTGCCGCCGGCGCAATCACGGCAGGCGCGGTCGCGGCATCGCATCCGTACGGCTATTACGGTCCGGGTTACGGCTATTATGACGGCCCGAGCTACTATTACGGACCGGGTCCTTACGCCTATTACGGCGGCGGACCGTACTATCGGCACCACCACTGGCGCCACTGGTAGCGACTGACAAGCGAAAAGCCCGGAGCAAGGCTCCGGGCTTTTTTTGTTCGCGTGCGCCTGACGTCACGCTCTACGGCCAGAGCGAGGGACGCTCCGCCTTGCGGGCATTATCGAGCGTCGACACGAAATATTCCTCGCGCTCGCGCTTGAACCTCTCCTGGGTGGCGCGGAAGGCGGCAACACGGGCGGCGATCTCGTCGCGTTCGCGGGCTTTGCGTTCTTCATCTTCGGTCATGTCCATCCCCTCTGTTCGCACCTGAACCTGTGTTTTCGACTGACCTCGAGCGCTGCCGCCGCATTGCGTCGTGAGTCGGATTCAACACATCCATTGGGGCTCTCGAATGGGGCGTCAATGGGGAGGAGGCATTGCAGGATTGTGATATGCGAAGGGCGGCAGGAGTTGCCTACTCTGTTTCTCTTCGCTCTTTTTCATCATGTTGGACAAGAGCGTCAACAATCTTGCCGCTTGTGCACCTTGCAGCCAGCGCAAACACATCGGGAGCAGCGGTTGATTGCATCGGATCTTCGCAGCGGCGTCGAACGGCTCGGCGAGATGATCGCCGAAGCGAAACGAATCGTGCCGTTCACCGGCGCCGGCATCTCGACCGAATGCGGCATCCCCGACTTCCGCTCGCCGGGCGGACTCTGGACGCGCAACCGTCCGATCCCGTTCGACGAGTTCGTCGCGAGCCAAGAGGCGCGCGATGAATCCTGGCGTCGCCGCTTTGCGATGGAGCAGGTCTTCGCAGCTGCAAAGCCGGGCCGCGGCCACCGGGCGCTGGCCTCGCTCTATCGCGCCGGCAAGGTTCCCGCGATCATCACCCAAAATATTGACAATCTGCACCAGGCCTCGGGGCTGGCGGCCGAGCACGTGATTGAACTTCACGGAAATACTACTTATGCGCGCTGCATCGGGTGCGGCAAGGTCTATCAGCTCGACTGGGTGAAGCGCCGATTCGAGGCGGAGGGCGCTGCGCCCAACTGCACCACGTGCGACGAGCCGGTGAAGACCGCCACGATCTCGTTCGGCCAGATGATGCCTGAGGACGAAATGCAGCGGGCAACCGCGCTGTCGCAGACCTGCGACCTCTTCATCGCAATCGGTTCCTCGCTGGTGGTGTGGCCGGCGGCAGGCTTTCCGATGTTGGCCAAGGACGCCGGCGCACGTCTAGTGATCATCAATCGCGAGCCGACCGAGCAGGACGACATCGCCGACCTCGTGATCCATCACGACATCGGCGAAACGCTCGGGCCCTTTGCCGGGAATTGAGGCATCAGTTTGATTCGCGGCTGTGCAAGCTGTTCATAGGTCCCGGCGAATCTCTTTTTTGTCTATGCCTCGCAACCGGGAGTGTTATCTTTTGAGTCGAAAGATTCGCGTCGCGTGAATTGAGAACATTCTCTTAAGACGCGTGATTCGAGCGCCGCCAATGTGGCGGGTTGCATGGCAGTGTGGGGTCCGGGGTTATGGGGTCGTCGGACGGATTTGAGTCCAAGAAGGTTGGAGTTCCCGTGGGCGAGCACGGTGGCGGTCGCGACAGCGCGCTCAGCCCCTTCACCGGACTGGGTGAGGGCAGCGGTAATCTGGTCGAGGTTCACGGCGTCATCAAATGGTTCGACGCCTCAAAGGGCTATGGCTTCATCGTTCCCGACAATGGTTGGCCCGACGTCCTCCTGCACGTCACCGTGCTGAGGCGCGACGGCTTTCAGACCGCTTACGAGGGCGCCCGCATCGTCGTCGAGTGCATCCAGCGCGCGAAAGGCTATCAGGCATTCCGCGTGGTCTCGATGGACGAATCCACCGCGATCCATCCGGCGCAGATGCTGCCGCCGCGCACCCACGTCACGGTCACCCCGACCAGCGGCCTGGAGCGGGCCCAGGTCAAATGGTTCAACCGGCTGCGCGGCTTCGGCTTCCTCACCTGCGGTGAGGGCACGCCCGACATCTTCGTGCACATGGAGACGCTGCGTCGCTTCGGCATGACAGAACTGCGCCCCGGCCAATATGTGCTGGTTCGGTTCGGGCCCGGCTCCAAGGGCATGATGGCGGCCGAAATCCATCCCGAGACCGGCTCGCCGGGCTTGCAGTCGCACTAAACGCACCAATTCCCGCAATCGTGAGCACAGGCGCACCGGCCGACCGGCGCGCCTCTGGCTTTTCCGGCGACCGTTGCGTAAGGACTGCTCCAGTCCCACGCCTCGAGTACTCCCAATGAATTCTGATCGAAAGGCCGTCTGGTCCGTTGCGAAGGGCTGGCTTGCCGCCATCCTCGTCGTTGCCGGCATGGTCGCCGCAATCGGATCCGTCCGCGCCGCGAGTTTCCAGCCGCTCGAGATCGTCACCAGAAGCGGCGTGCAGGTGTTCTCGGTCGAGATGGCGACGACCGAGCAGGAGAAGCAGACCGGCCTGATGTATCGCAAGGAACTGGCCGACGGCAAAGGCATGCTGTTCGACTTCAATCCCGAGCAGGAAGTGTCGATGTGGATGAAGAACACCTACGTCTCGCTTGACATGATCTTCATCCGCGCCGACGGCCGGATCCTGCGCATCGCCGAAAACACCGAGCCGATGTCGACCAAAATCATCTCGTCCCAGGGTCCGGCCCGGGCGGTGCTGGAGGTGGTGGCGGGAACGGCGCAGAAATACGGCATCCGTCCCGGTGACCGGGTCGCCCACCCGCTGTTCGGCAGCAAATAGGCGCCCCGGATCGGCGTCATTGGCGCCTTGCTGGCGCGCCGGGAAGCGTGTATCGACGGGGCGCGCCGGACATTCGGGGTATAGCGCAGCCTGGTAGCGCGGCAGTTTTGGGTACTGCAGGTCGTTGGTTCGAATCCAGCTGCCCCGACCAACTAACCCGCTGAAGCTGCGGCGACATTTGTTCTCCTTGTCCATGCTGATTGCGCCCGCGCTAACCCCGGGGAAGCACCGGGGAAGCACGAGCGCACATTTTAGGCCTTTTGGCCGGCTTTGACAGAGGCCGGCGCAGCGGTTCAGTGCAGCGTGTTCTCAATTGCTGCCTTGGCTTCCATCATCCTCAACGCTATCGGCAAGGTCACGGCCGCGTCGATCTCGACCAGGTTGCCGGGCAGGGCGCGGAATTGGCCGGCGGCCTTGCCTTTGAGAGGCGCCAGCATTGCGGCAGCGATTGCCGAGCTCACCTGACAGCGGACAAGGGCGCTATTGCCTTCAATGGCCAGTATTAGGTCGGTACCGCGGCGGGCGAGCAGGGCGCCGAGATCATTCGAACGGGTCGAGGTGCGGAGGGCGGGTGAGTTGCGCATAGTGTTTTGCCTTTCGAGCAAGAAGCGAGTCCAGGGGCGAAATGACCGACACTAGGCGGCCCCGCGCACCTTTGGGCGTGCGCCTTGGACATACGCGCGCGGCCCCTGGACAAGATTTGTGATTGCCGCTCACCGGAATGGCTCTCGGCTAGTGTTTCGGGCTTTCGACCCGCGATCAGGATGCGGCCTGCCGAAAAATCAGCAACGAATATTTTGTCTGGAAAAGTCTAATACGTAAAACCAGACAGCTTAGCGCTTGGAGCCTCTAACGCATTTGGCGATTTGAGCGCTTTTGTCGGGTTTTGAAAACGCGCACCACCATACAAAAAACGCCTGTCTCCCAGTGCTCTTTGTGACTCCAGGAGCTGAATAAGGCCAACAGCTTAGCGATATGAAAGCGCTCCTTGCGCGATCGCGTTTGCTAGGTCGTACAATCGCGAGGGTCGTTGACGGTATCAAGTTGCGTGGTTCGCGCAGCGCAAAGCATCGACCAGCATGCGCAACGCCACGCGCCGACATCCACCCTAGGCGGCCCGCCCCGGCCCCTGGGGGCGGGGCGGCGCCGTGGTGTCGAAAGTCCGCACGGCCGCTTCGCTAATTTCGGGAATCCGAGAAGTTCAGGGTAGCCGCCGAATGTGACTCAAGCCGAGCGTTGCTCCTGACGGGAAATGCACAATGCGCGTCCCCAAGGCCCGTTCTCAAGAGGTGCATCGAGCTGCGGCCGCGACGGCGTCCCAATGCAAGCGGCACGTCAGCTATTTGCGCCGGCTCGGTTGGTGGCTTGTCTTTGTCGACGACATGGATCGTAGGGCCAGAAGCGGACCTCTTTGTACCCTGTCGGTGCTCGATTCGGGAGAATTTAGGAGTCCACAAGTTTCAGCGAAGTCACGGGGAAAGTGTCATGTTCTTTCTTCCACGGCGCCTTATCTTGAACGAACCAATCACACCAAGCCGTCAAAGTGCCCCAATGATCGGCTACCTGTTGGACCGTCATGAGCGGCCCGCCAGACTTCAACTGAACGACGCTTCCCGCTTTGATTTCCTGATCGCTCATCAGATCACTACCTCTGCGCTGTTCCATATCTGCTCGTAAGCCGCTACCTTCAGTGCCGCGATATCGTCACCGCGGACGATCTCCGCAGGCGACCGCTTTGCTAGATCCTTAAATGACTGAGTAACGGTCCACGCGCCTTTCCCATCCACTAAAATGGCACGATCGTGCAAAGTACGAGCAGCAGCCAACCGGACCTGGATTTTCCGGTGAGGGTATTGCGTCCACCATTTTGCCGCCGCGGGACCGAGAGAAGCCTTCGCGGACTGCTGATCGGAAAGCAGCCGAAGAGCAACGTGGTCGGAAACTGCTCCGGCGAAGTCCAACAGCATGGTGTCGTCCATGTAAGGATCAACAACGAGAATGTCCGAAGCGGCCGCAGCGAAGATCTTCGCTACTGCAGAATAAGCATCAAATGGGCTGCCGACGGGGATGAATGCGCCTTGCGCTCCGGCGGGGGAGGCGAGCTCTGCGGCCGCAAGCACCTTATGGATTGCCATCATCATGGTCTGGTGACCCATCGCTCGCGTCGATGGAAGTGCCAAACTCAGTTTCGCGGCACCGAATTCAGCCTTCGCCCCAATGTCTCCGCCACGTTCGACAAGCGCTTCTGCGCGCCCGATCCACGTGAGTTGGTCCGTCGTGAGAGGAGCAACACCACCAAACGGAGGCGCCTCTTCTATCAGGCGGCCTAGCCGACGATACAGGTCTTCAGCTGAGAATTCGGACATGTTGAACAAATCAAACTACGAATCGGGAGCACTCGACAATGACACGAGGCTTGCGCAGGCAGCAAATATTGTCTCACTTCGCCCCGCTATTCACAGAAACGGATCATGACCTGACTATGCTGTTTCCGTGCGGTTGGAAGTCACAGGTTGCTGCGAGGGCAAACTCTGATGCAATTAACCCGGATGCGGCGTCTTTGATCTCGATCAGCGGGACGGCCTGGATCATCGGGATCAATAAGTCCACTCTGAGCCGCGAGGTCGATAGTGGCGCGGTCCAGTCCCGCGTCGGAAAAGTCGTATGGGCTGAAGAGTTGCCGACGAGAATGCCAACGTCAATTTAATTCAGTAGCTGCGACCGCCACCAGGCGAGCAGCGGCCGCGTTGGAAGGCGTAACCTTTTGCTCACTTCATTCCTCTAGAGTTATCTACACGGACGCAACGCCGCTTCGCCGACGGCACCCACCGCGCAATCCCGCGCACTTCCTCTCACCCGTCGGCGCCATGTCATCTGCTCGTTACGACCGTCAATCGTCATACGCACTATTTAGTGCAGAGAATCCCAAAGCGCAGATCCCGGGAAATCTCCTCGACGCCGAATTCAACGCCGTCAAGGTCGCTCTCGACGACACGCAACAGAACTTGGCGCTCATCCAGGACGACGACGGTGTTCTGAAGCGAGGCTCTGTTGGCCGGGCGCAGTTCGACAGCAGCGTGAGTCTTGGTTTCGGCGCGCCGTCACAGTGGGCGAGCGGGGTCCTCTACACAGCGCAAGTCAACACCGTCTTCCACAACTCGATCTTCTACATCGCGAACACGACCCACACTTCCGGTGTCAGTTTCGACGCGAGCAAGTGGGACGAGATCGCAGACTTCACGGCCGCGGTAGCGATCACCGACGGCTCGATCACTTCGGCCAAGCTGGCCGACGGCGCCGTGGCCGCGAACAAGCTGGCCGACGGCGTCGTGTCGAATACGAAGATTGCGACGGGCGCCGTGACCACGGCGAAAATTGCCGACGGCAACGTCACAACCGCGAAGATGGCCGACGGTGCCGTCACGTTGCCGAAATTGGACCCGAGCATCGCCACGCCAGCCGGCGCGATCATGGCCTATGCCGGCGCGACGGCTCCCACCAGGCTGGCTGCTATGTTTCGGACAATCGGTGCTTCGAGCGGATTATCCGGTACTTTTTGCGAACATCGGAACGACCTACGGTTCAGCCGATGGATCGCACTTCAACCTTCCGGATCTGCGCGGACGCGCGGTGTCTGGCGCGGATGCTATGGGGGGCGTGGCCGCCAATCGTCTAACTGATCTCGTTTCGGGCATGGACAGCATTGGCGATTCAGGGGGCCAACAGTCTCGGACGCTGATAACCCCGAACCTGCCCGCATATACGCCATCTGGCACGATCAGCGGAACAGTGTTCAGCAGCGAATCCAACGTCCAAAAGAACGCCGGCAGCATCACTCCTCCGACTGGTGGTTCGTCCACGGTTCCCCTTATCTCGCAAGGACAAATTTCCATCAACGGCGGCGGATTTTCATTCAGCGGCATACCGCAGGGCGGCACGAGCACGCCTATTCCGACAATGCCGCCGACCTTAGTTCTCAACTACATCATCAAGGCTCACTGATGGCTTACCCGACGAAATACACGCGCCAATACGATTACGTCAGCTACCAAAATACCAACCCGGCGCGGCCGTTGCCCGCCAATGAGGTTCACGCCGATCTTAACGCAGCGGCGCGCTCGACCAGCGAGATCGTCGATTTCCTCAAGACCAGCTTGCGGTCTGACGGCGCGATCCTGAACGGCGCAGTCGGCTTCGATCAACTCTCTACAAGCGTGAAAGCCAGTATCGGCGACACGACTTCGGTAGACGAGATTCTGGCCGCGAAAAACGACGCCCAGGCGGCAGCTTCTGCCGCAGCGACGAGTGAAACTAATGCGGCCAGTTCAGCGACGGCGGCATCAGCGTCGGCATCCGGCGCCGCGACTTCGGCGACGAATGCCGCAGCTAGTGCGAGCAGCGCAGCGACATCGGCCACGAACGCGAACTCCAGCGCAAGCGCGGCAGCGACGTCAGCTTCGCAGGCGCAGTCCTACAGCGGGATCCCGCAGAGCATCAAATCGGCGTCCTACACCACAGTGCTGGCGGACGCGCAGACGCACATTCTGCATCCGGCCTCGGACAACAACCCGCGGACCTTCACGATCGACAGCAACGCGAACGTGGCTTACCCGATCGGCACTGCGATCACGTTCATCAACGAGATCAATACCGTCACGATCGCGATTACTTCCGACACGCTGGTGCAAGCGGGCTCCGGTCTGACAGGCAGCCGCACCCTGGCTGCTAACGGCATGGCCACGGCGGTGAAAATAACCGCGACGAAATGGATGATCGCCGGCGCGGGGCTGACATGACGGCTTTGCTGCAAATAATTGCTGCGCGGCCGACGTTGGCCATCACCTATCTGCTTGTCGGCGGCGGTGGCGGTGGTGGCGGTCAAACCGACTGCGGCGGCGGTGGCGGCGGGGGCGTGTTGGCCGGCAGCGACACGCTTGTCCAGGGCCGCAGCTATTCTGTGGTCGTCGGAACGGGTGGATTAGGCGCCACCACTGCGGCTGCCGGCGCCAATGGCGGCGACTCGACGTTCAACGGGCATATCGCGGTCGGAGGCGGCGGTGGGGGTGGCACGGGTTTGAACGGCGTGGCCGGGGGCTCGGGCGGCGGTGGCGGCGGTGATGCCGGAACGTCCGGCGGCTCGGGCACCGGAGGGCAAGGTAACGCCGGCGGCGGCGGAAGTGTCACCCCCCGACGCGGAGGTGGCGGTGGCGGTGCAGGGGGCGCGGGCGCGACTGGCGCTGCCTCCGGCAACGGCGGCAACGGTGTTTCAAGCTCGATCAGCGGCTCGGCTGTGGCTTACGGCGGCGGCGGCGCGGGGGGCTGTGAATCCTCGACGCCCGGCTCGCCTGGAAGCGGTGGCGGCGGCACGGCGTCGAGCACGGGCGGAAATGGTGGCACCGGCACGGATGGCCTTGGCGGCGGCGGCGGTGGCGCGAGCCGCGGTAGCGGCACGGCGGGCGCTTTCAACGGCGGTAACGGCGGCAAGGGCGTCGTCATCATCAGTTACCCCGGCGCCCAGCGCGCAACTGGCGGGACAGTCATCAGTTCGGGCGGAAACACCATCCACACGTTCACGGCGAACGGAGCGTTGGTGTTCTGATGTCCGGCCAAATCGAATGGCAGCCGATGCAGCGCCGACCATCGTCATCACTAGATCATTAAGGTTCAACTAGTATGCCGCAGATCATCGATTTCGAAGGTCAGCAGCACGAATTCCCCGACGACTTCACGCCGGCGGACATTCAGCGCGCGCTCGCGAGCGTCCCGCCGCAAGCCGCCGCGCAGCCGGCGCCCGCACCGGCCACGCCCGGCCTTGGCGCGCAGAACGCCGCAGCCAGTGGCCGTCTCTACGTCACCCCCGAACCCCAGCCGATCGAGCGCCCCGCATCGCTACTCCCGAGCAGTGTCGGCGGTGCCGTGCGCGACTTCACCGTCGGCGCCCAGGGCGTCGGCAAGGGCCTCACTGACATCGTCACCGGTCCGTTTGACCTTGCTGCCGGCGCGCAGAACCTCATCACGGGTGGCATCAACAAGCTGCTCGGCACGAACATCGCGCCGGCCATTCCGGCGTCGAAGCTGGTGGAGAAGGCCACCTCGGTCCTTCCTGGCATCGACCCCGCGACTATGTCGCGTAGCGAGAAGCTCGCTTACGATGTCAACCGGTTCGGCACCCAGGCCGTCGGCACCGGTGCCATGCTGGCCGCTCGAGCTCCAAGCGCCGCCGCGGCGACAACGCGGGCTGATACGGCCGTCGGGCGTGTGCTGGACCATCTATCCCGGCCGTACACCGAAGCGCCTGCGCGGACGGTTGTTGGTGACACGATCGGGGGTATGGGCTCCGGTGTAGCGGTGAACGCCGCGGACAATTACGTCCCCGAGCATGCAGTCGTCGGTGATACTATACCGAAGCAGGTGGCGAACATTGTCGCGCCGCTGGTCGGGGCCGTCGGTGCGAACTCCATCCAGGGCACCGCCGAGGGCATTGCAGGCGCGATCCGGAACATCGCGGCGCGGTCTTTCAGCTCCGCTCCGGCTCCGATCCCGCTCAATCCGAACACGCGGGCGCCGTACAGCGCCGCCGATGTCGACCGTGCTACCGCAAAAATCCAGGGCGCCGCATCCAACTCGCCCCGCGCACTGGCGCAAGATATCCGCGAGAACGCGGCGGCCTTAGCGCGGCCGACGGAGGAAGGGGCCTCGCCGTTGCAGAGTTCGGCAATGCCGACGTCAGGACTGCTGTCGCGAGATCCGGGCCTGATTGCCGCCGAGCAGGGAGCGCGTCTCAAGTCCGCGCCGGATTTCATCAAGCGCGATCAGAACGTGAAGAGCGCCGCGGCCGAGCGTGTCGAAGCTATGCGAAATCCTGAGGCCGACCTCGGCTCAGTCATGCGCCGCGCCGCGCAGGCGCGGGACGAGCGAGTCGGCGCCGCGGAGAACGAGATCCTCCAGAGAGAAGACGCGAATCGATCCATTGACCGAATTCGGTCGGATCAGGGACAGCCGTTCGGGGCGCTCGACAACAGTGAGGTCAAGGCGAATGCCTCCCGTCGCTTGGACGAGGCGCTCGTCGACCGGACGTACGTCCCCGCGCGCGCCGAGAAGAACCGGCTATTTGACAACGCTCCCGGCCGGGCAGATGAGCTTCCGGCCGACACGATCTTTTCAGCCATCGATAGGATTCGAGGGAATGCGAACGGCCTAGCGCCCGGTGTGCTGCCAGAGGACTTCATGCGTCGGCTGAACGCTCTGCGGCCGCAGATGGTCGAGCATCCGCCGGAAAGCGGCCAGATGGTCAATGTCGGCGGCCCCGGCACCGCCATGGGTGGCGATCTGGCGGACCTCCGCAAGTTCATCGGCCCAGCTCAGGAGCGCGCGCAAACCTCCGGCAATTTTGATTTGGCCGACAATCTCGGCCGGCTTCGCACCGCCATCAATCGCACGATCGAGGAAGCGCCCGGCTATTCGGAAGCCAATGCCAACTATCGGCACTTCGCTGAACGCTTCCGCCCTGAGCGGAACGACGAGATGGCACGATTCACCCGCGAACTCGATCGCGGCGGTCAGGACGCCGAGGGCCAACTCAATCGTGGCGCCACGCCGCCGAGCGCGACTGGTGACCGGTTCTTGGCCTCGCCAGAGAAGGCAGCTAGCTTGACGCGGGCGCTCGAGGGGGCGCCGGCGGCGCCGGATGCTCATGCAGCGCTTCGCGATTATCTGCGGTCCGACTTTGCGAGGTCGGCCCTCAACGCCGATGGTACGGTGAACTCGATCCGTGCCAACGCGTGGGCGCGAAACTATTCGGATATTCTTGGGCAATTTCCCGCGGTCCGAGGCGAGTTCGACGAGATCGTCGCGGCCGCTCGCCGCGGCGAGCAACTCTCGGCGCAGGCCAGGGCGGACCTGGAAGCCGCGCGCGTGAGCCGCAAGGCAACCGAAGCCGATATCGACCGGTCGGCCGTCGGCACGCTGCTCCGCGAGGATCCCCGCGACGTCGCGCAGAAGCTCCTCGGGAGCAAATATGGCGCCGACGCAAAATTGAAAGAAATCCAGGACGTCATCGGCAAGGACGAGCAGGCGGCTCGCGGTTGGAAGGCTGCCGTGTCCGAAGTTCTCGCGGACAAGGTCCAAGGCACCCGCCAAGTAGGCGATACGCTCGAGGTGCATTTCGCGCGACTGGCGCGCGAGTTCAAGGACAACGAGCAAGTTCTCGCCAAGGTCTATTCACCCGAAGAGATGAACACTCTTCGCCAAGCGCACAAGATCCTGTCGTATTTCAAGGAGGCCGAGAAGCGAGCGACCGTTGGTTCCGACACCGCTGAGAAGATGAGCATCCCGGGATGGGCGCAACTGGCTGTGCGCCACTTCAAAGGCGACCTGGCTGGGGGTGGGCTCATCAAAAGGTTCAAGCTGATGCTCGAGCTGCTTCCGTCCAACCGGGAGAGCGCCGATCAGATCGTGCAGGCCGCCTGGTTCAACCCTGACATTGCGGCGTATCTCCTTGAGCGGCCGCTGAAGAACCAGAACGCTACCTTCAACAGCGTCCCGTTGCGCCGGCTGATAGCGGCCGCGAACGCGTCGCGCGAAAACTAAAAGGTGGAGAAGAATGCCTTCAATTGCCGCCTACGATCTGTCCGAACAGCAGCGGACGCTGGTTCGTCTCATCGTTAACGAGGGGAGGCGGCCTGAGGAAGCCGCAGAGCTTGCTGGATATCACCCGAAATCGGTCTACAAGACGATGCGATTACCGGCGGTCGCTGCCGCGATCTCGGAATCCATCCAGCTCGATCTCGCAGTGGTTGGCGCGCCCCTAGCTTATCGGGTGGCGAAGTCACTGCTCCAGGACGCAAGTGTAAGTGCCCGTGTCCGAGCTGACCTCTCGATGAAGGTATTGGATCGGGCTGGGCACATTGCACCCACACGCAGGGACACGTCCTCTCAGCAAAAGTCTCTCTCCGAAATGACCCGCGACGAACTGGCTGCCTTCATCGCGGGCAACCAGGCTGAGATTGACAAGATCGAGGCCGAGCTGGCCTCGCGCGCGAAGGACGTGTCGTATTTAGGTTAGTTAGGCGGACGCCTCGCTGCTCTTTGAGCAGCGCGCGTAGATTGTCGACGCGTGTGCCGCAATTTTTCGGCGACAGCATTATCAGCTGGATTCACGACAGCGCGGGCAACAAGTGGTAGATCAATTCCGGCCGCAGGTCTCGATGTTCGCGCAAATGGGGGTAAAGTAGATTGGGACGGAACAGATGGCACGGCCAGCGACAATTTCGCCGCGCTGCAAAACGCGTTGAGCTTTGCGTACTAGCACGACGAACACCAGGACGGATAACGGCCCCGCAATTGGCGGTCAGCTGTTGCTGCCGAAAGCAGCTTCATCCTGCCGGCGCGCAGCTCTACATCAACTGCGGTGTGACGCAGGTTATCGTTAACACCTTGAAAGTCTCTGGCTACTCATCCGGCTCTGGCGGGGTCGCGCCACCGGTCCGGCAATCGATGGCGGATTTATCGATATAGTTGGCCTTCATCCCGAGCAGGTGGTTTCGCCGGTCATCATCAACGTCCCTATGATATCACCAAGGGGGTGGTCAGGGCGCGGTCGGTTATTAGCGGCGTCGTGGGTATTTTCAGGCTATCGGGCTTGAACGTCGCCCCACTTCGTGCTGAGCCCGCCGATGGCCCTCAATGGCTGCACTCGACTGGTCGCCAACGGACAGTCCGGACCCACAACGAACATGACGCCCATTTCAACGACGGACTCGGTGTTCACCCCGAATCCGCGCTCCTGGTAAGGATTACCAAATCTGATCGGAGTCGCTTAGCCTGTCATCGGCTTTGCGCTCAGCCTTCGTCATGCCCCCGAGATGTTTGCGTACCAAGTACGCAGCGCGAGGAAAAGGCACATTAATAGCGCAACGACGAGTACTGGATCAGAAGATTGTTGTGCATAAGGGGCAAATCTACGACCTCCCGGGTAGGTTGAACAACCCTGAATTAGTGCTAATAGATGCAGGTATATTGGAAAATCTGCATCATGCTTTCAGTCGTTTTTGCGCCGGCGTTTTATCTAGCGCCAACGGGATTCGGCCTCTTCCTCCTTTGGCCGCTTAGAAACCGCCACTTGGCCGCGCGCTTGCCGATCGCTTTCTTGGTCGGCGCTGTTTTTATGACGAGGCTGTACGAGCTTGCTGAAGAAAGGCACGTCGTAGAAGAGTTTTTTAGCGACTCTATCTGGTGGGTCGCGTTGCTGTCGATTCTCGGGATACTTGGATCCGTCGCATGGTCAAGGCGGACCCCCGTGAGGTGGGATGCCGTCGCACTTGCCGCGATGATAGCGGTTCCATCATTCTTCTTCTGCTACTTTTGGATTTCGAGCTACCCCTTCACGGATGTCTTCCAAGACATTCACCCCATGAAAATGGCGGAAGAGTTTGCAAAAACGCACGTTCTGAACGGCGTCGACGGGATGTCATATATTCCCGTAAAGCCGGTCCTGAATGGGTTGATGATAGGTGCTGTCGACTATGATCAGCTCGTAGGCGTCTGGGCTTTGGCACCTTGGACTGCCGTGTTTCGGTTGCTTGTCGCATGGCACGCTACGAGACTGGTCGGCAGCGACGGGAATAGGGTTCTCGCCTTTGTGCTCTTGGCCGGGATGCTGCTCGCCTTCGACATGACCAACGGAGTGATGTGCGCCTTCGGTGCAATTCTGCTGCTGGTTGAACTTGTCGAATTTGGCCAACGCTTTGAGAGGAAACCCTTAGGGGCTGCGGTCGTGCTTCTGTTGCCAATTAGCGTCTATTTGGAATGGCGCTTTTTAGGGCGCGATCCAGTCCCTAGCTTGGTAGCTATGACACTTGCTTTGGCCACCATGGCGGCGGTGTGGTCGCCTCAGCCGCAACTCGGTCGAGCCCTACTTGTCGTTGTCCTTGTCGGCTGCCTCGTGCAATTGCACCGCGGAAGCATGCTATTCGTGACAGTCGCCGCGGGAGCGGGTGCTGCATTGACGATGCGCAATTCGCTGGCCGTGCTTTGGCCGGCGGCAATCACCGGACGTTTTTTGCTACCGATTGGCCTTGGCGCTTCAGCCATCGTGATCGCAGCTTCGCTGAGCCACATCTCGCTACCGTTTTCGCTAGAGGAATTTTATGTTTCAATTCTTTCGTCCCTTATCAGGGTTGATGGACCTGAGACGATGCTCGGGACGGGGGCGAAAAACGCGGCTATCGAGTGGGTGCAAGCGATCGGCCCTTTGATGGCGATAATGATTGGCGCTGTAATACTCTGGTCGACCGTGACGAAGCTGGGTCGGAAGATATGGGCAATGCCATCATTCGTAATTCCATGGGGCCTTGCTTCAGGGCTGACCTGCGTGATCCTGACGGGATTGCCGTATGTGTATAGGTCGGCACCTCTCGCCTGCGTGTTCTTTGCGATCGCGCTCAGTGTTGCCCTTCCGCTGCTTTGGTTTCATTTGCGCCAACCGCTATCTCTTCCAGCTCTGGTGCTCCTCGGGCTTGGTGGGATGTATGGCGTCTTGATGTTAGCTGTTCCATCCCTGTCCCTCTACGGGCGGTTTTACTGGCCGGTCCTGATCTGTCTGATCGCGGCCGCTGCGGCGACCTTC
Organism: Bradyrhizobium sp. 147; assembly: GCF_023073935.1. Classification (NCBI taxonomy): domain Bacteria; kingdom Pseudomonadati; phylum Pseudomonadota; class Alphaproteobacteria; order Hyphomicrobiales; family Nitrobacteraceae; genus Bradyrhizobium; species Bradyrhizobium sp. 147. The sequence continues at coordinate 240,928 of NZ_JADPKL010000087.1, forward strand.
TATTGCATGCGAGCTGCACCGAAGTACCGTGGTGCCGTACTCGTTGCGTCAATTGCAACAGCGATTGCTGCAGACCGCTTGAGTGAAAAAGTGGCACTTTTCCCGCATGTTTACGGCGTGCCCCCGTCGCCAGTCGCTTACATCAGCCACTATGGCGCGGAAGATCTTGCTGCGGGGGAGGCTATAGATCAGTTGCCGGCAGACACCGTGGCCGTCTCCGATCCATACACATTGAGCATAGTCAGGGCACGCTCTGGTCTCAACACGACCTTCTCTTATTCAAATCTCGATACGCTCAATGAATTTTCAGAGACACATCTCCGAGGCGCGTTGTTGGCCATACGCGCGGGTGATCAGTCAGGCTTTTGTACGGAGCTTCGTGAAATGATGCCAATAGCCGGCAATTATCGACATTTGCTAGATCGTCTGCACTTGAGCAAATCGTCGATTGACGTAGCTGTTGTCTTCTCATCAAGGACGGCCTCTTGGTCAGATCTTCTTCCCGGAGGAAGGCAAAGCTACTTCTCGTCCTTGGGCCCGCTGGATGCCGAGATAGTGCAAAAACTCTCGGCTATAGATGCCGGAATCCGGCTCGTTCAAGGCCGAATAGCCATGATCAACGTAAGATGCGAGCTTCCGCCTGGTCTGCTTGTCCAGACCAGAAACTAGCTTCCGGATTGAACGACACCCAGAGAGGCGCGCCATTTCGTCGATCACGGGGGCGAGCGCGCGATGAATGGTCGGTGAATGCCCCGTTCAATGGCTGTTGCACGTTACGGACGTAATCTGCGGTGCAGGAACCCGCTTCCATCCGTCTCCGTTGAAGACATAGAGTAGAAGGGAGAGAACAATGTTTACTCGCGCCGCAATTCTGGCCCTGACGATCTTTGGATCGATCTCATCGGCCGTAGCCGACGACGCGCCTATCCAGCAGATCCAGTTTCGTGGCGGCCCCGGTGGACAATGTCCCCGGGGATATGATTTCAACTACTCGAACGGCCGCTGTTATCCGAACGAATATCATGCCCCCGGCGCCTATGCCCGACCGAACTACCACCGCTACCGGTCCTGTCCCGACGGTGACTGCTATCCGTATCGGCGCCGCGCACCCCGGGCGTACGACCCCTATGACTACTGACCGGCGTTGGCGTTCCGGGTTCTCCGCGCGGATGGGCGAGGGCTATCCTCGCGGAGTCGGGCCGGCATCTGCTCCATGGCCCGATCGAACTTGAAGGCTCCAAGCACCCAAGTACTCAGGAATCCAAAGGCGCCCGAGTCCCCGCGTCATCAATTGGTAGATCGTCATCCGTATCTCCGCTCCTAGGCGTCCACCACCGCTAGGAAGATTCCCCGCCTTTCACGCACTGAACGCTTGGTGGTACGTGCGAGTTAGTTAGCCTTCGTTTCGATCCAGCCGCCGAGCGGATCAGTTGAGCCGAGCCTTAAAAACCTTGTCCCAGGCCGGAAGCTCCGCCATGTAGAGAGCGACCACATACCACTGAGCTTATCTGGCTCGTACCAGCGCCCGAGCTCCGCAGCGTCTAAAGCTCCATCTCCCGCCGCTGGAGCATGATTTCCTTGGCAGGAGATCGGCAGCGACGCCTTCTGATGTGTTTCCAGCCGAAAGCTTTGCCTTGTAGGCATCGAGCGCATCGCCCAGCAAAGGCCCCGATAGGAACGATGCAAGCCAATCCAGAAACATCAGGTCTTGACCTCGGCTTGCACGACCTGAACAGCCTGGTCCTTGGCAGCGCCGGCTTGTGCCATTGCAACCGCAGCGGCCAGTTACCTTGGCTTCCAGCATCGCGACGCCTTCACCCCCTATTCTGCGGGGGTGCAGAACTCCGCGGTCTGGTCTTTTTTGGGAAATGAACTGCGTATGCGCACCTTGATGGCGCTAGCTACCATTCGGTAGTGCCGCTCAAAGGCGAGAGCGAACAGGACCGCCGCGGCATTTGCAACAATGATGGCGATCGGGATGGCTATTTTTCGTTCAAGCGGGAGAGCATAGACCAGCTTGATAATCGTCAGATGGATCAAAAAAAGAGAATATGAGTAGTCCGCGAAAAAACGAATGAGGTCCGCAGCTTTAGCTGAGAGCTCCGACCGTTGTTGCGTGATGATGACCAAGCAGAGGAACGCGGCGCCAAGCGCTGGAATGTTGATCAACTCAGCATCGACGTCCGTTCGGTGCCATGCCCACCAAGCAAAGCAGACCGCAAAGAGCGGGACTGCCGCGCGCCGGAGTGGGCCGTGGTTTGACGTTGCAGAGGCGATGTAAAAGGCTGCGAAACCAACCAACCACACAATGAATAGCGCACGATCCGTGCGGGGCGTTGCGATGGCATATGAAGCCGGTATCTGCCAAACGAAGAAGATCACTGCTATGCACAGCCATACCGCACGCGCCTTCAACAGGAAGAAGACGGCGCCCACGAGCAGATAGATGTGAAATTCAAGAGCGACAGACGTCAGGTGACCGGCAGATCCGAACGTGGAAACTCCGGGCCATGCCGGCATATTCTCTCGCAACACCAAATTTCCGAAAAGCGTTCGCAGGCTAATCGAATCACCTGGAAGCTGATGTCCAGACCACGCCATGGAGTAATCAGCGACTGCGATAAGCACGAGCGCAGGAAGGTATGCGGTATAAATCCGCGCAAATCTGTCGATTCCGAACTCAATCGGTCCATATGAAGGGTCGGCCGATTTCGCGGACAATGTGGCCGCAATCACAAAGCCAGAAATTAGGAAGAATAGCACCACTCCGAAGTTTGGTAGGAGGGTGCTGGGGCCAATAGCTGCAAAATTCAGAGCGTGTCCGATGCAAACGATCTGAGCCGCCGCGGCCCGCATAAAATCAAGCGCTACGGAGGTGTCGTTTTCTGATCGATCGAGAACTATCATCTGATTACAAAGAAGGCTGTCAATGGGGAAAACATGTTGAGTACTGTTGCTGCCCAATCGATGAAATACAATAGCGGTTCTGTCCGGTCCAGAGCGGCGACGGCGATGAACCACTGCCGAGGAGCTTCGGATAGTGGAGGAGAGTCTCGCGCCTAAGAGGCGGTAACCGCGCCCGGGAAAAAGCGGCCGAACTCTGGTAAGGCTAGGAAAAGGGCGTTCCCCTCGTCGTTAGTTGCCAGACCATCCGCCATATTGCGAGGAGCTGTCACCACCGAATGCCATAACAGGCGCTTCCGGCTGCGGCGCCCGCTGCTGGTCTCGTCGGGCGCGGGCCTCCGCCGCGCGCCTTGCCTTGCGCTCAGTGTAGCGACGCTTCCGATCCCGGTCTTCAGCATCAGCCTTTCGGGTCTCTGCCTTCTCCACCTGCTTCTCGACGGGCAACTGCACTTGCTTTGCAGGCTCTGGGGCTGGCGGCATCTCTGTTGGTTGAGCGGATGTCTGCCGCTGAGCTAGTTGCGGAGACGGCTGGGCGGCTTCTGCGGAACTGGGCAGCACAACGCGAACAGGAGGTGGTGCCTCGCCAATAGAGCGATGCTGAAGCCCGCTAGGCTCATTTAGAGCGGACCTTGCGGTCAACAATCCGCCACCGAAGCCGGCTGCCAGAATGACGAAGGTCGTCCCAATCCCTGCGAAGAATGCACCGGCGCCTGTCGCCATTGAACCACTCCCGGTTTGGAGTAGCGAACGCGATGGCAACGGTTTACGTTCCCAAATAATTGGGAAATGTGGCAGTCAATTGGCTTGGCGAAGGTCGTCAATCCACCGAGTTTCGGCTCTTGGGCCCGAACGCGAGATTGTACCGTGCCTAGCAGTCGGAGTTCGATCAGAGATGGTCGAGGCCCAGTCAAATCGACGTGGGCCCAGTTCGGGATTGTCGCCCCGCAGGATGTCGAGCAACTGCTGGAGATCGTCGCCGATAGAGCCGACTCCCGGCTCCCCGAGGTGGCCCGTGTTTGCCTTGCTGCTCTCGGCAGCCAATTGCGCGCACTGAAGGCCCAAATCCTGGAGTTCGACCGGCGCATCATCGCCTGGCACCGATCAGGCGTGACGTGCAACGGCTTGACGCGATCCCCAGCGTCGGGCACGCCCTGGCAACAGTCTGGTCGCCAGCATTTGCCGATCCCAAGGCTTTCCGATCGGGACGAGACTTCTCGGCCTGGGTGGGCTCGTGCCGAAGCAGAACTCGAGCGGAGGCAAGGACAAGCTTGGCAGCATTAGCAAACAAGGCGATCGCTATTTGCGCGGCCTTTTCACGGCTGGCGCGCTCGCCGTGATCCGCTATGCCAAGATCTATGGCACGGGGCATCGGCCGTGGCTGACGGGACTTCTGACGCGCCGACCCACCAAGGTGGATGCGATCGCGCTCGCCAACAAGATTGCTCGGATGGCCTGGGCTATGATGGCCAAGGGGTGAGCGCTACAGGGAGCCGTCGCGCTCGCGGTATAACCTATCGCGCCGGACATCCGGTGTGACGTAACGGTTGGGAGGGCGAACAGTGGCGCATTCGAGCCTGTGGTCGATCCCATGCTGTTCGCGAGGGCGCAGGGCATCATTGCGGCCCGCAAGAAATGCAGAGGGCGTTCCAATGAGGAGCTGTTGAAGCAGCTGCGAATTGCCCTGCATAAAAATGGCCGATTGACCCGCGCGATAATCGAGGCACGGTTCCGTTCCGTTTCTCGTCCGCCCGGACGACGATTTTCCTGCTCAAGCGGTGTCGGAACTTACGATGCCCGTTCGTCTTGAATCAGGCTAATCTCGAACGGAGTTCTGCGTAAATGGCCCCCCGCGCCAACTGGAAAGGCTTCCTGCGTCTGTCCCTGGTGACCTGTCCTGTCGCACTCTACCCGGCAACGTCGGAGAGCGAGAAGATCTCGTTCAATCAGCTCAACCGGCAGACCGGCCATCGGATTAAGTACCTGAAGGTCGATGCCGACACCGGCGATGAGGTGCCCAACGAGGACATAGTCAAGGGGTACCAGTTCGAAAAGGACCAATTCATTGAGGTGACCAAGGAGGAGCTCGAGGAGATTGCCTTAGAGTCGACGCGCACCATTGAGATTGATGAGTTCGTTGACAGGGCCGATATCGACCCCCGGTACCTCATCAGGCCATATTATCTGCGGCCGGACGGGAAAGTGGGCCACGACGCTTTTGCCGTGATTCGGGAAACCATCCGCGAGATGGACAAGGTTGCGATCGGGCGCGTCGTGCTGACCAATCGTGAGCACATTATTGCGCTTGAGCCGCTGGACAAAGGTCTCGTCGGGACGCTGCTGCGATACCCCTATGAGGTGCGTAGCGAACAAGAGTATTTCGACGAGATCCAGGACGTGAAGGTCACCAAGGACATGCTCGACTTGGCCAGGCACATCGTCAATCAGAAGGCTGGCACGTTCGAGCCTGAAAAATTCGAGGACCATTACGAAACGGCACTTGTCGAGCTGATCAACCAGAAGCGCGCGGGCAAGACCATCCGCCCGAAGGAGCGCCCGAAGGGAGAGAACGTCGTCGACTTGATGGAGGCGCTACGTCAAAGTGTTGGAAAGGAGGCCGCGCCGGCGCAGCCTGCCAAACCTGCCAAAAAGACGCGTAAGGCGGGTGCGGGGCAAAAGGAGATGCTTATGTCCATCGAGGGCAAGAAGGGGTCAACGGGCGCTTCAGGTAAGAAGCCGGCCGCTGCGACGCGCCGGAGATCGGCGTGAAGCATCCAGGCAGCCCAACTGTCAAAACCCGCGTTGTGCGGCAACGGTGCCGGCTTCACAGCCCGGAGGTTGCTCCGAAGCGACCGAGTCCGGGTAGCTTGAGTGCAGGGCGTCGGATGTCGAGGCCGAGGACGGCGCCGAAGAAGTTGATTTCCAAGCCTTCGACCCAACCCATAGAAAATCCGACATATCCAGCCAGCGAAGCATAGACGCCCGTGCCTGACGCCGTGACGCCGAACCATCTGCCAGAGTACGGAAAATCCTTTCCGATCGCGGTCGGTGGCAGAACGGCTCGCAGTTCAGGAACCGAATCGAGGGCGGCCTGGACGAAAGTGTTCGAGTTGGGACCCGGCCAGGCGCTGTAATCTCCGTAGGACCGGAACTTGTAGTTCTCGATCACGTAGCGGATTTTCGGGATCAACGCCTCGGCACGCCGGCCATCTACAGCTACAACAGTTTCAGGTGAGGCGCCGAACCATCGTCCGTCTGGAGCAAAGCCGTTGGTGCGAATTGGCTCGCCCCAGGCTGTGTAGTCATATCGGGTGTAGGTCGGTGCATCCTTTTCTTTCACGACGATCCAGGTATGCACGGCGAAGATGCTGCGCCATCTCACGGTTCTGGCTGCAAACACACGGACCACGGCCTCCGGCCGATCCGCCGCAGCAGGCAGAAGACCGGCGCTCGACCTGTCGGCCGTCTGCCAGTTCCCGCGACCGTCGCCCAGCCAGAAGTATCGCGCTGCCGAAGCGGCGAGGGGGGCGAACACGAGGAACAGAAAGATAACCAAGAGCTTCTTCAAGGGACAGTGCGACGGAGCATCCATAATCATATAGGCCGGATGGCTTCGATCGCCATAGCGGTCGTGCAGCCGCACCGACAAGTAGGATAGGAAGGACGCCTCATGGACATCAGGGAAGCGTCGGCGATGACGGAAGCCTCCGGGCTGACGAACGAGCAGGGCGGTGTCGAGCAAACTCCCGGCCGGCGGTCGGGCTCCGGGCCGGAAGCCATTGGAAGGCGTCCATCGCAGCATTCGCCATCGTTGGATTTCGCTATGCGCTGGGCGGATCAGTTGCGCGAAGCGACCACCAAGGCGCCGTTGCGATCGCTGCTTGTCGCTTTCCTGCTCGGAGCGTGGTTCGCACGCCGGCGATAGGAGTTGCGAGCTTCCCGCGCTTCATGGTGAGGAAGCTTGCGACATCTCAGAACCTGCTGGGCGCTGGACGGAGGAAAAAATGAAGATTCTAGCGATCGCGGTGACCATCCTGCTCGGCACAGTTTCGTTCTCCATGGCCCAAAGCTCAGGAGGCAGTTCAGGCGGTTCGTCATCCGCGCGCGGCGCGAGTGCAACTGGTTCGAGCGGCGCAGGTGGCTCGACGCTATCGAATGGGACCACGCTCAGCGGGACAGGCGGTTCGCCCGGCCCGAACACCTCCAATGCCAAAAACCACCGAACCTCGGGTGAGAAACACGGCGCAACGACTACAGATCAGGGCGGCGGTGGATCTCGACCGACGTACAATACGCCAGCTGCAAACGCGGCCGTGCAGCAGCTTGGGAACATCAACACCGGCATCCTGTGTCAAGCGACGTCCGGATTTGACCCCGCAGCGACATGAGGAAGTGACCCCCTTGTTGTTTGCAGGACTGTAGCAAGCCGCTCGCGAAGCGCGCCCGTCATAGCGCTGTAGCGAGCGAGCGGCTTGCTTCACGACTTCTTCTCCGATTTGGCTTCTGGTGCAGCGGGCTTCTGCAGCAGTCCGCTGCGGCGCTTCTCCTTCAAGCGATAGCTGTCGCCGCGGATCGTGATGACGTGACTGTGGTGCAGCAGACGATCAAGGATCGCGGTGGCAACCACGGGGTCGCTGAATGTGTTTCGGCATGGAATAAGGACCCCGTTTTCGGGGTGATCGGCATCCAATCGGGACCCCGGGATAAGGGTCCACAGTGGCTTCCATCGAGTCATGGA
>NZ_JADPKL010000085.1:0-26411 GCF_023073935.1 Bradyrhizobium sp. 147
CCCACCGAGGAAGAAAGCGAGTAAGAAATCGCCGGGTGGAGCTGATGATAATAAGAGAAAAACCCCAATGAAGACGGCGGAATGCAGTGGCAACATCGCCGGCAGAACTAGTATGATGAAGACGGCGGCGGTGGCCGCTGAGCTCACGCCTCTCTCTCTTCAGATGATGTCGCCAGTGCAATCCGGCGGCTTCATTGCTGGTCTGAGCTGAACGGCGGAAGCTCAACCTCGCCGTTTCTTCCTCGCCTTCTTCCCCGGCGCGCCCTTCACGGGCCACGGCATGACCGAAGGCTCCGCGTGGCCCTGTTTGCTCTTATGCTTCTTTTGCTTTCCGAAAGAAGCAGCCTCGCCGAATTTCGGGCCACGCTCGCCGTGAGACTTGCTGCGCGGCTTGAATGCACCTGCCTCGCGCTCGCGATCGCTCTGACGCTCACGGTGATCATCGTCAGCGGGCTCGCGCCTAGGCGCATGTGATCGTTCCTGCGAAGCCGCCTGCCGCTGCGGCCCGTCCGCCATCGGCTCGAGGCGGATGCTGTCTTCCTTGTCCGGACGCTTGATCTTGGCGGCGAAGGAGTCCGCGACCCGCTCGGAAATCTCGAACTCGGTGGTGGTGTCCATGATCTTGATGGCGCCGATATCGCCCTTGTCGATGCCGCCGCGGCGGCAGATCATCGGCAGCAGCCAGCGCGCCTCCGCGTTCTTGCGCCGGCCGATGGCGGCGCGGAACCAGACGCTGCCCTCGGCCATGCCATGTTTCGACGAGGACTTCCCGGATTTCGCGCGCGGCTTGCCGGGGCGATCGCCGCCGCCTTCACCTTCAAACCTGTCACGGCCGCGATCGTCGCGCGATTTGCCGCCGCGCTCGCCGGGATCGATGATGTCCTCGGGCGACGGCAGCCGTGCCCGATAAAGCCGCGCCAGCGCGGCGGCGATATCCTCGGGCGAGCGCTCGGCCAGCAACGCCTGTGCCAGCACCAGATCGTCGGCGGTCGTCTCCTCGGTAAACAGCACGTCCTTCATGCGCGCGTGATCGAGGTTGCGGATTTCCTCCGCCTGCGGCGCCGTGCCCCAGACCGCGTCGACGCCTGCGAGATTGAGCAGCAGCTCCGCGCGCCGCCGCCGTGCCGGCGGCACCAGGAGGACGCTCGTGCCCTTTCGTCCCGCACGTCCGGTGCGGCCCGAGCGGTGCTGCATGACTTCGGCGTCGTTGGGCAGATCGGCGTGAATGACGAGGTCGAGGCTCGGCAGGTCGATGCCGCGGGCGGCGACGTCGGTCGCGACGCAGACGCGGGAGCGTCCGTCCCGCAGCGACTGCAGCGCCATGGTGCGTTCGTTTTGGGTCAATTCGCCTGACAGGGCGACCACGGAGAAACCGCGCTCCAGCAGCGCCGCCTGCAAATGCCTGACGTGATCGCGCGTGCTGCAAAACACCAGCGCGCTTGGCGCCTCGTAAAAGCGCAGCACGTTGACGACTGCGTGCTCGGCATCGGCGGGCGCGATCCGGATCGCGCGGTACTCGATATCGGCGTGGCCGCCTTCGTCGCCCGCGACCTCGATCCGGAGCGCGTCGCGCTGATATTGCCTGGCCAGTGCGACGATGCCGCGCGGAAACGTCGCCGAGAACAACAGGGTGCGGCGCGCCTCAGGCGTGGTCTCGAGGATGAATTCCATGTCCTCGCGAAAGCCGAGATTGAGCATCTCGTCGGCTTCGTCGAGGACGACCACCTTCAATTCGGAGATGTCGAGACGGCCGCGACGCAAATGGTCGCAGAGCCGGCCGGGCGTGCCGACGACGATATGCGCGCCGGCCGCAAGCTCGCGCTGCTCGCGCCGCGGATCCATACCGCCGACACAGGAGACGACGCGCCCGCCGGCATGCCCATACAGCCAGGCCAGTTCGCGTTGAACCTGCAAAGCGAGCTCGCGGGTCGGCGCCACGATCAGAGCAAGCGGCGCGCCGGCTTCGTCGAACCGCTCGGCCTCGCCGAGCAGATCCTTGGCCATGGCAAGGCCATAAGCCAGGGTCTTGCCGGAGCCGGTCTGGGCCGAGACCAGGAGGTCGCGGCCAGAGGCCTCGTCCGCAAGCACGGCGAGCTGAACGGGAGTCGGGGAATCATAGTTCCGCTCGGCCAAAGCTCGGGCGAGCGGCGGGGTCAGGGCCGGAAAAGACACGGGATGGAGAACCTTGGTTAATTCAGGCGCGCAAACGGTGAACCGGCAGACCTGAGCTCGCGTGCGCGGCAAACGGCACGGCCGCACGCCGGATGTGATCTGGGCGCTCTTTACGCCAAGTGCGCTGAAATCACCATGCCTATGATGCATGACCTGCCAGAGAACCGCGCCTGAAGGTTGCGAGGATTTGCCAGCCGGCAATTTGCTTGCCGCCCTCCTAATCCCTGGAGGTCGCCAGCTTGCTGAAGCTGCCGACCAGCTTCGCCCTCGCCCGCGCAACAATGTCTCTTGCTGCAAAGGTCAAGGTGCGGATAGCGCGCCAAGCTTCGGTTGCCTGCAGCCACGCCTTCACCTCGGCGAACTTGCCATAGGCCCAGGCGAATGCCGGAATCCGCATCAGCTTGTCACGCGTGAGATGGAACAGGCGCTCGACCAGAACGAGCTTGAGCAGCTCGCCGATGATGAAGGTCGCCGCGCCGCTCAGGACTTGGCCAGTTGCGGCAAGGTAGGCTGCCAGGGGCTTGACCGGCTCCAGAATGATCACGGGCACGGAAAACAAGGCGAGCGAAGGATAGGGCGGCAGCGACCTGATCCAGGCCCGCAATCGCGCGAATTGGAGGTGCCGCTCAACCCAGCGCGAAATTGGCCGCGCGACGGCCATGAAAACCGCGTCCACAAGGAAGTAGACGGCGGCCAGGACGTAAGTGACGGGTTTCAGAATTCGCTTCACGGCACCTCTCCCGTGAACTGAAAGCCGGAACTTGGGCCTAAGTTTCACCGCAGCATGAGGAGTTCGCGAATTCCCGATGGAACTTTCTGGGCGGTTCAGATCTCCGCATAGATCTCAAGCAAATTTCCATCGGGGTCGCGGAAGAACAGCGTGCGATGGCCAAAGGACTGGTTGGTCGGCGGCGACAGCAGCCCCACGCCCCGCCGCACGAGTTCGTCGGCGCACGCATCGACTTCAGTTGCCGACACCTTGAAGGCCAGTTGCAGCGAAGCGCTGCCCGACGGCGTCGGCGCCTCAGCGGCGGTCCGGCTCGGCCGTGCCAGCGCCAGCGTGTTGCTGCCGAGGCCGTACTCGATCCAGCCCGGTGAAAGCTCGCGCAGCAGGGACAAGGCGAGCACGTCCTCGTAGAAGCGCCGCATCGCCGCCATGTCGCGCACGAAGATGACGGTGTAGTCGATCGCGCGGATGGCGCTGAAGGGCGAGTGGGGCCGGTTCGGTTCGAGAGTCTGTTCGTTGCTCATCTCGTCATTCATTCCAAACTCCGACTCGTAGCCCCGCAAGGAGCCAACGGTCGGCGCAAAGCGCCGCTCGCTTAACGGAGAACATGACCTACTCCACCAACTCCGGCCACGGCACGATGGTCGACTTCACCGTCTTCATCGCCATCGCGTCCTTCACGGCCTGCGCGATGCCGGCTTCCGTGAACGGATAGATCGTCTGCATCTTCAGCCAGGGATACCTGTCGCGCGTGCGGTAGAGCATGTCGACGCCGAGCGGCAGGTCGTTGCCGGTGAAGCCCCAGGATCCCAGCACATTGAGATCCTTGGTGCAGATACGGTGCCAGGAGGTCTCGATCGAGCCGGCGTCGGTGAACTGGCCCATCTCGACATAGGTGCCGCCGTCGCGCAGCATCTCGATGCCTTCGGGGCCGGCTGAGGGGTGTCCCGAGCAATCCATCACGAGATCGGCGCCGAAGCCGCCGACGATGTCGCGCACGCGTGCGATGCGATCTTGCGGCGACTTCAGTTCATCGATATTGACGGTCGCCTCCGCACCGAATTCGCGCGCGAGGCGGAGCCGCGGCTCTTCCGGCGCGCCGACGCAGATGACGCGCCCTGCCCCCATCTCCTGCGCGGCTGCGACCGCCAGAATGCCGATCGGACCGGAGCCCTGGATCACCACCGTATCGCCCCAAGAAAAACCGCCGGCGCGGGTCGCGCGATTGAAGGCGCGGATGCAGGACGTCAGCGGCTCGGACAGCGCGCCCAGCCGCAGCGACATGTCGTCGGGCAACTTGTAAATCTTGGTGCCCGGCAGCATGTCGAGATCGACATAGACATATTCGGCCCAGCCGCCCCACATATGGGGCGCCTTCTCGAAGCCGAGATAGCGGCCGTAATAGACCGGCGTCAGGCACTTGTTGGCGACTTGCGGATAATGGATGCAGTAATAGCAGCGTCCGCAAGGCATCAGCGGCGGGATCATCACCTTTGAGCCGACCTTCAGCGGCTTGCTCATGAAGTCCTCGGTGAACTCGTCGCCGCATTCGACGATGACGCCGCCGAGCTCGTGGCCGAGCGTGAACGGCCAGGGCAGCGGTTTCGGCCAATGCCCCTTGAGAATATGCAAATCGGTGCCGCATACCCCGCAGGCGCCGACCTTGATCAGCGCCGCCTTGCGGCCGACCTTCGGCCACGGCACGGTGCGGATGACAGGCTCCGAGCCCGGTCCTGCGTGAGTGCAGACGCGGATGGATTCCATGGCTGTGTCCTCGCTGCCCGTCTGTTATGGTTGATTGGTGCGGGCGTGAGGCGAAACCTATGTGAGATGCACCGTTGTGCCAAGCGCGAGTCTCGTAGTCTGCATGCAGCAGAGCGGAATGCGGGCTCTGCGGCCCCGGATTGCGCTGCACGCCATCCCGGCGATGATCGAGGAGAATGCCGATGCTGCGTGACTATCAGCCGGCGGATGCGGAAGCGGTCAGGCGCGTCGCTCTCGCCGCCTTCGCGCAATTCGAGCAGGACTATTCCGACTGGCCGACGTTTACAGCCAACGTCGCCAAGATAACCGCGCTTTCCGGGACGGGCGAGATCATCGTCGCCGAAGACGGTGGTAAGATCGTCGGCGCCGTGGCTTATATCGGCCCACGGCAGCCAAAGCCGCCGTTCTTCGATCCGGCCTGGCCGATCATCCGCATGCTGGTGGTCGACCCCTTCGCGCGCGGCAAGGGCATTGGCCGGCAACTCACGGAAGAGTGCGTTCGCCGCGCCGAGCGCGACCAGTCGCCGATCATCGCACTGCATACGACGCCTATCATGACGGTCGCTCTGCCGATGTACCTGCGGATGGGATTCGAGAAAGTGCGCGAGGCGCCGGATATCTCTGGCGTGCCTTATGCGGTCTACGTCAAACGGCTCGACTAGCGGCAGGGTCGTAGCCCGCAAAAGCTGTCGTTCAACACCATGGCGCAGGCGCTGGTGCAGCTCAACGCACCATTCGACATCCGCGGCCGCGTCGTCGGCTCGACAACACGGCCGGACTCGGGATGCGCGCCTTCAGCGGCATCACCGTCGGGCTATCAGACGCCGCGATCGGCATTCACTGGCCTCTCGGCCGCGGTACTGCTGGCGCTGCTCGGCCTGCTCTATGGGCGCGCGGCGAAGAAGTCAGCCGGTTGACTCCGGCCTCTCTCCACCGCACGCTCGAGGCAGTGGCTGGGGAGATCACGCTTTGCGCAATCGCTGGGGCATTCTTGCGATCCTGTTCGTCGTCCGCCTCACCATCGCGTTCCAGTTCCAGAGCGTGGCCGCAGTCGCTCCGCTCCTGCAACAGACTTTCGGCGTCGGGCTCGCCGACATCGGCATCCTGATCGGGCTCTACTTCACACCGGGCGTGGTGCTGGCGCTGCCAGGCGGGGCGATCGGCCGGACTCTCGGCGACAAACCCACCACGATCGCGGCACTGCTGCTGATGACGGCCGGCAGCCTCGTCATGGCCGTCACAGAGGTCTGGGGCTGGCAGATGGCAGGCCGGCTCGCCTCCGGCGCCGGCGGAGTGCTGCTGACGGTGCAACTCACCAAGATGGGCACCGACTGGTTCGCCGGAAAGGAGATCGCAACCGCGATGGCGATCTTCGTCAACTCCTGGCCGGCCGGTGTTGCGATCTCCTTGCTGGTGCTGCCGGCGATCGGCACCGCCTATGGTGCGGGCGCCGTATTCCTGTCGGCGGCTGCGCTGACCGCGATCGGTATCGTGCTGATCATGTTTTATCAGCCGCCGCCGGGTGCAACAGCCGGCGCGGCCGGTTCGGCACGCCTCGATCCTCCGGCCCTGCTGGCGGTCATCGTCGCCGGCGCAATCTGGGGTCTCTATAATGTCGGCTTCGCCATGATCTTCTCGTTCGGCCCGTCACTGCTCGCCGAGCGCGGCTGGAGCATCGCGGCGGCAGGGTCGGCGATCAGCCTCGTGATGTGGCTGTCGGTGATCTCAGTGCCAGCAGGCGGCTATCTGGCCGATCGATTCAAACGGCCCTTTATACTGGCGACCGCGGCGAGCCTCATCGTGGCCCTGTTGCTGGCCTGGCTGCCGCGAACGGACGCCGTTATCACGATCCTCGTCCTGATCGGGCTGATCGGCGGCCATCCGGCCGGACCCCATCATGAGCCTGGCCGCCCGCGTGCTTGCGCCGGAAACGAGGGCTATCGGGATGGGCGTGTTCTACACGCTGTTCTATGCCGCGATGATGCTGGGGCCGGCGATCGCGGGTCGGCTCGCCAAATCGGCCGGGACCGCCGCAGCCGCGCTCGACCTCGGCGCGCTGACCGTGCTGGCCTGCCCGCCCTTGATGTGGCTTTTCGAGCGCATTGTGTCTGTCCGTGTCCGGCGGGTGCGATCCTAACGCGGCATTAACCCTATGCACCTTAGGGTCGTGCCGGACTCCGCCCGGGCGGGGGGTCGGGTGTTGGAAATGGCGTTGGCGAACAAAAAATTTCTTCCGGCCGCCGAGGAGCGCCGGCGTTTCCAGCGGGTGAAAGTGCACCTGCTCGGCCGTTACATGCTGCCGGACCGCCGCGAATTCCCCTGCCAGGTGATCAACATGTCGCCGGGCGGGCTGGCACTGCTGGCCCCCGGCATCGGCAATGTCGGCGACCGCGTCGTCGCCTATCTCGACCATATCGGCCGCGTCGAGGGCAAGATCACCCGGATCATCGACAATGGCTTCGCCATGACGATCGGTGCGACGCCGCGGAAGCGCGACAAGCTCGCGGCGCAGCTGACCTGGCTCGCCAACCGTGACATCCTCAATCTGCCGGAAGACCGCCGCCACGACCGTATCGTGCCGCGCAATCCGATCGCGGTGCTGACGCTCGAGGACGGCACCAAGATGACCTGCCGCATCATCGACCTGTCGCTCTCGGGCGCCGCGATCGCCGCGGAGAACCGCCCGCCGCTGAAATCGATCGTCCTGCTCGGCCGGGTCCAGGGCCGGGTGGTCCGAAACCTCGAAGACGGCTTCGCGCTGGAGTTCATGCACGAGCAGCCGGCCGAGACACTCGAAGAGAGCGTTACCGCGCGGTAAAGCGCGACGGCGTCAAAACACCTGCATTTCCAGCCTCGAAAGCGGCCTCCGCGATGCGGACGCCGCCTTTTTCGTGCGTGGCGACCGACCCCGTGCGGGTTAACGCGAGGGTTGCAGCTGTGCGCAAACAACGGCTTCGGCAGCGTTTGCCGCGTTAATACGTAAAAATTGAACCAATTGCATTCATTTCAAATTTTACGAGAATTCGATTCAAGTATAGTTCGAATTCGCCGCGCGTTTTACTTGCATTCGTCTTGACTTGACTTGGATGACTTAGCGGCAACTCAAAAGCTCCGTGCGAAATGTGGTCCCAACAAGAACGGGGGCCGCAATGTTTGATTTCAGGGGACAGGGGAAAGGGCTGGCGCTGGCTGCCATGCTCTTCGGGTTTAGCGCGGCAGCGCAGGCCGGCGAAGGCCGTCTGCTCTACGCGAGCCTCGGCGACACCACGCGTGCGCCGATCGGCTGGGTCGAGTTCTGTGCCGACAATGCCGCTCAGTGCCAGGGCGGGCCGACGCAGGCACGCGATATCGTGATGTCGCAGGCTGCATGGCGCGACCTCATCAAGGTCAATCGCTGGGTCAATGAGACCGTGAAGCCTTTGACCGACCAGGAGCACTGGGGCGTGATCGAGAAGTGGTCGCTGCCGTCAGACGGTTACGGCGACTGTGAAGACTACGTGTTGTTGAAGCGCAAGATGCTGATCGATGCCGGATGGCCGCGCGAGGCCCTGCTCATCACCGTCGTGCGCGACAAGAAGGGCGAAGGCCACGCGGTGCTGACGGTGAAGACCGACAAGGGCGAGTTCGTTCTCGACAATCAGAACGAGAACGTCCTTGCCTGGACGGAGACCGGCTACCGCTTCGTCAAGCGCCAGTCGCAGAGCGATCCCAACGTCTGGGTCTCGCTGGGCGATACCAAGCCGGCGGTCTCGACCGCCAGCGCGAGAGATTGATCGTCACCCAAAGAAAGAGTCACGCGGCCCGGTCACATCCCCACCCCTCCCCGTCCCAGACCGGTTCGCGCGCGGCCAGCCATCCCCCAATGGCTGGCCGCAACTTTTTGAGGGAATTGCCGCTCACTCCGCGGCTTCGAGATTAGCGGGTCTATCGACCTCGCCCAGCGGCGACACGGCAGGACCATTGAGCGCGGTGCCGTCGGGCGCGAACTGCGAGCCGTGACATGGACAATCCCAGCACTGCTCCAGCGCATTCCAGTGCACGACGCAGCCGAGATGGGTGCAACTGGCCGAGTGCAGATGCAGACGTCCGTTGCGGTCGCGGCAAGCGGCAATCTTCTTCAGGCCGCTGCGGACGAGACGCCCCTCGCCCGGCCGCAGCCGTTCGACGCTCGCAATCTCGCTCGCCGCAAGATATTCCGCAAAATTCTTCAGCGGCGTGATGTTCTCGCTGATGAACTCGCCGATGTTCTTCTGGATCTTCCGTGACGGAGCGTAGATGTCTTGCCACGGGCTCGCGCCCGTCGTGATCAGATCCGTCAGCAAGAGGCCGGCGACGAGCCCGTTGGTGATCCCCTGCCCGGAATCGCCGCTGACGATGAATAGATGCTCCTCGCCGGGGCTGCGGCCGATGAAGCCGGCGAAATCAACCGGCTCCAGCACCTGGCCGGACCAGCGATGAGTGACCTCGCGCAAACCGGGCAGGCGATCGCGGGCCCAGCGCTCGAGCGCGTCAAGGCGCTGTGCGCCGTCGTTCGCTTCGCCCGATTTATGATCTTCGCCGCCGATGATCACGATGTCCTCGTCAGCTGAGAACGGCTGGAGCCGGACATAATGATAGGGATCGAGCGTATCCCAATAGAGCGCATCCTCCAGCGCGCCGGCCGCAATCTTCGCCGCAAGCGCATAGGTGCGGTAAGGCGCCTGCTTGGTGTGGATCGCCACCTGCACATTGACGGGCGAGTTCGTCGCGACCACCACGTCGGCGGCATGGACCTCGTGACCCGAGGCCGTCGTCACGACCATGTCGCCGTGGCGTTGACCGATGCTCTCAACACAGGTGTTGCTAAAGAGCCGCACACCCCGCCGCTCGAGTGCACGCGCTAAGCCCGCGAGATATTTGGTCGGGTGCATGCGCGCCTGGCTTGGAAAGCGCAGCGAACGCACTTGGCCCTTGGCATGGAACGGGGTTGGCTCGATGCAATTCTCGACGGGAATTCCGAGCTTGCGACAGCAATCCAATTCCTTGTCCAGCTCCGATGCGGGCGTTTCGGGCGCCAGCACCCAGTAACCGTCGACGCGTTGAAAATCACAATCGATGTGCTCGGCACCCTGGATGGCCTCGGCGCGATCGATCGCGGCAGCAACGCTCTGATAGTAGCGGAGCGCGCAATCATACCCGCGCACCCTCACCAACTCGTCGTAACCGTCGTCGAGCGCGGTGGCCAGGTGGGCAGTGGTGCGCGCCGTCATCCCGCTGCCGATGCCGCCGCGGTCCAGCACTACGACCGAGCGTCCATGGCTGGCGAGCTCATAGGCGACCGATAGCCCGGCAATTCCAGAACCGACAACGACGACGTCCGTACCCATCGTACCGGATAGCGCCGGGGCATCGGCAACCGAAACATCCATCCAGAGCGATCGGGTGTGCTCGTCTCGTACATTCATGACAGTACTCCTCGAAGCAACAAACGATGCGACGGGACCAGGGTTCCTCTCCGACCGCCGGCGAGCGGAAATGCCAATCGAAGATCACCACATTCATTAGGAACCTTCATCGCGCTCGCGCTTGAAACGGCATGAAAAATCCATCACCCGGAATGCGCAGGGCGTTACGTCAAGCCCAATTGTACGGACACCTGCTCGTCCGGAATGACAGGCTGTATTACCCAGGAGGCAATCATCCGATCTGCTCGATCCAGCTTGCACGCGAGATGGTCAGGTCAGGATGGATGACCAAGCAGGACGGCGAATACGAGATCACGCCTGACGGGCAGCTTGCCGCCGAAAGCGAGTACAGTCGCTGATGCGCCCGCTGGGTCCAGCCGCAACTTCGACAAAAACCCGGTCCTGACCGTCGAGCCAGAAACAATCCAAGCCGCAGGTTATAAGCGGCGCAGAGACGCGCGCGTGTCAGTGCACGAGACTGTTTTTGTAGATCCTGCCGTCCTTCATAATCACCACAAAATTCTTCGAGGGATCTTCGATGAGCCTGATGTCGTCGAGCGGATTTCCGTCGACGAGCAGGAGATCGGCGAGCGCCCCCTCCTCCACGACGCCGAGCTTGCCGGGATAGGGATCCCGTAGACCGGAGAGGCGCAGCAGTTCCGCATTGGTTGACGTCGCCATAGTCAGTGCTTCAGCCGGCGTGTACCAGCGCGTGAGCGCGCTCAGCAACGCACCTTGCTTGTCCGCCAGTGCCTTCGAGAACAAGACATCGGTACCAAACGCGGTTTTGATGCCGTACTTTCTTGCCAGCGCATAAAGGCGGTCAGTGCCGGCAACCACCTGCCGCATCTTGTCCTGCTCGGCAGGCCCAAGTGCGGTCGCGCCGGCGAGATCCAGGAACGGCTGTGTGCTCAGCCATATTCCCTTTTCCGCCATCAACCTTGCGCTCGCCTCGTCCATGAGGTGACCGTGCTCGATGCATCTGACGCCGGCGGCGATCGAGCGTTGGATCGCGACCGGGGTATAGGCATGGGTCGCGACATAGGTGCCCCAATTGTCGGCCGCCTCAACCGCGGCGCGGAGTTCGGGCTCGGTGAAGGTCGAGACATCGAGCGGGCTGAACGGCGACGCGACACCGCCGCCCGCCGCAAGCTTGACCTGCGAAGCGCCTTGCATCAGTTGCTCGCGCGCCCGCATGCGGACCTCGTCGGGACTGTCGGCGACCATGCTGCCGCCGATCCGCTCCATGCGGCTGAGCATGCGACCGATCGTGCGCGGCAGATCCGAAAGCTGGCGAAAATCGCCATGACCGCTGGTGATGGTGATCATGGCGCCCGAGGGGTAGATGCGAGGGCCGGCAACGAGATCCTCGTCGATGGCCTGCTTCAATCCGAACGAGGGTCCACCCATATCGCGCACCGTCGTGAAGCCGCGCATCAGCGTCGCAGTTGCCTCGGCCGCGGCGAGCAGATTGTTGTAGCCAACATCGCCTGCGAGCGCGGCCATCGGCGTCGGGCGCACCAGCATCGCATGCCAGTGTGCGTCGATCAGCCCGGGCATCAGCACGCGGCCACCGCCGTCGATTGCCAGACCGGCAGCAGTGGCGTCGCCGGTTGAGATCTTCTCGATGGTGTTGTTCCGGACAAGAACGCTGGATGGTGCAGAGAGCGAAACGGACTTGCCGTCGAATATCCGGACGTTGCGGAACAGGATAGCGGAGTCCTGCTGCGCCGATACTGGTGACGGAAGACCGAAGACGCCTCCAACGAACCAAAGCGCCATGACAGCCCGCAGGAGCGTCGCCGGCCTACGCCAACTCGACATAAGTAATCTCCGCGGCGCTTACGCAGGCTTTGCCACGGGGAGCCACGCAAAAGCCAGCCACCCGATGCCGTGAGACAACAAGTCGATGCCGAGCAACAGTCCCAGAACCCACAGCCCGGTCATCGGAAAGCCCGTGAGGATGATGAGTCCCGCTAGAACACCAAATACGCCCGACGCGAATATCATGCCGCCGCCCTGCTGCCAGCGGCCGATGCCGATCAGCATGCGTACGACACCGGAGACCAGCAGCGCAATGCCGAGCACATAAGTGAGCAGGAGGGCTCCGGTCAGCGGTTGGGTGACCAGAACAATGCCGAAGGCAATATAGAGCATGCCGAGGATGATCTGCCAGACGAAGCCGCCCCAGCCCTTGGTCCAGAACGCGTGGAAAATTTCGAAAGCGCCCGCGGCGATGGCCATCCAGCCAATGAACAGCGCACTGACCACGGTGAAGAACGCGATGTCGCCGAGCACCATCAGCCCCGCGAGCACCATGAACAGACCCAGCAGCACACAGACCCAGCGAGGCGGTTGCGGCAGGCCGGTCGCGCCCATGGGTGCGCTATTGTCGTAAGTTGTCATGACGTCCTCCTCGGTTTACCTCCAACGCCATCCGCAATGACGGCGGCCACGGTGCCACCAGCACTCCCAGCGCCGACGCCGCCGATGCCAAGATGGCGGGCGAGGCCGTGGACGCTGTGGCGGCCGACGCGCCGGGCGTTGGCCGGAGTCCTGTAACGGACGGGCAGTCTGCTGCGCAAAGGTGCCGGCGACGGGCTCGCGTCTACTCGGAACGGGACGATCCTTTGGCTCCGGCAGGGCCACAGCATCGTACGACCCGAGGGTCACTCCTGCACCAGCGACAATCACGCCTCCCAACAGCGTCCGCAACGCGGCGCGTCGATCCATCTCGCTTACTGATCTCATTCCTGGGTTCTCTTTCACGAAATCCTCTGCCCTTCTTCAACGCAGGTTTTCGCAGCGACTTCATCGCTTGGGATCTCACCCGGCAGATAGTTAGGAAGCTGTCCGGCCGGGATGATCGCAATCAGGGCGAGACCCGCCATGATCAAGAGTCCAATCTTGAGCGCCCGCAGCCGTGCCTCAGTGTTCACCCGCACGGCTTCCGCGACCTGCTGCGGCGATCCGCTCGTGCCTTCCAGCACGGTGCGCAGGCGGTCGTTGCTGACGAAGGTGATGTTGTCGAGATCGACCTGGGCCTGCAGCTCCGGCGTCAGCACGGGACTTGCCGTGATCCTGCCGAGTGCGATGGTGCTAAGTAGACCAACCAGAAGAGCTCCTGCGACCGCGGTCCCGACTGCGGCGGCAAGATTTTGCGTCGTGCCGCGCAAGGAGCCGACGTCACCGGCGAGTGCTTTTGGAGACGCTGTCACGAGGACGTTGAACAGCAGCGTCACCAGCGAGCCCTGACCAATGCCGAACAGGAAAAGCCCGAACAGCACGGGAATTTCGCTCCAGTCGTTGCGCACGACGAACGCGAGCCAGACCAGCGCGATAGTGCAAACCGAAAAGCCGTAGCGGCCGATCTGGCGGGGCGATAGTCGCTCGTAGACATTGACGATCAGCATCGCCGAGAAGAAGACCGTGAGGTTGAACGGCATCATCGCAATAGCAGTCGCAAGCGGCGAACGCCCCTGCACGATCTGGATATAGAGCGGCACCGTGAAGTTCAGTGCAGCCTCTAGCGCGACCACCGCGAACAGCGCAAAGACCGCGCAACGCTCCTCCGGCGAATCGACCACCGCCAAGGCCAGCAGCGGCGTCTTGCCGGCGGCTTGCCGCCTGTGCGTCCACAGCAGGAATGCCTGGCCCAGCACGATGCCGAGCAAGATCATGACTGGGGCGGGCGAAAGGCCGAACAGATCAAACGGTGCGTTCGGGGTCGCCACCGCCAGCCCCCAGCCGTTCAGGTTGTTGAAGCCGAAGCTGATGAGGATGATCGCGGTCGCGGCGAGCACCACGCCGACGATGTCGATCTGCACGTCAGGCCGACCGTGGTCAGGTTTGAGGCGGAAGCTCATGAGAAAAACGATAGCGGACGCCGCGATCAGAATTCCGAACGCCGGCCGCCAGCCGATATAGGTTCCAAAGACGCCGCCGACCACAAACGCCAGCACACCGGCAGCCGCACGGGCCGAGCCGAGCGCACCTAGCGCGGTTGCCTGCTGGCGGCCCGCATAATTCTCGGCAATCAGCGCGACCAGCGAAGGCACGATCACCGAACCCGAGGCGCCGCACAGCGCTTGCGCGGAAATCATGACCGATGCAGACGGGCTGAACGTCATCATGAGCTGTGAGACGAAGAACAGCACCACCGCGCCGCGGAACACGTGCACCGCGCCAAACCGTTGAGCAAGCTTGGCGCCGAGCATCACGAAGCCGGCAACCAGCATGGAGTAAGCTACGATGCCTGTCGCGACCGTCGTCGGCGCGACGCCAAAGCTCTCGACCATTCCACCCATGGCCACCGGCAGCGAAGCCACGTTGAATGACATGATCATCTGGCCGAGCGCGATTGCGATCATGGGAACCCATGAGGCGCGCTCCTCCTGGTGAATGCCGCCGATCGACATTGTCTGCGTGGCCATGGCGTCCTCCAGCTTGATCGGCGTTGCGACCGGCCAGGCTATGAGCCGACCGGTCCTTTCAGCATCGGTTCACTCTTCCGGTTTCGATACGAACAGATCCATTCCCAGCCGCTGCGACAAGAACTTTGCGGCGAGTTGCCCCCGCACGCTGTTGCCGGCCGCATCGAGCGGCGGCGCGAAGGTGCCGAAGCCGCCCTTGCCTGGGGACACCGCGACGATGCCGCCGCCGATCCCGCTCTTGCCCGGCAGGCCGATGTCGTAGAGCCAGTCGCCCGAGGTCTCGTAGAGCCCGGCTGTGATCATAACAGCCAATGCGTAATGGCAGATCGAGGCATCGACGACGCGCTGCTTGGTCACCGGGTTGACGCCGCCGTCCGCAAGCGTCGCGCCCATGACTGCGAGGTCGCGCGCGCTCACATTCAGAGAGCACTGCCGGGTATAGAGATCGGTCGCTTCCTTTGCGTCGCAGTAGATGCAATCATAGCTCTCCAGCAGCCGCGCTATGCTGCGGTTGCGAAAATTGGTCTCCGACGCCGAGGCGTAGACCTCTTCGTTGAGCGGCAGCTTGCGACCGGCAAAGCGCGACAATCCGTCATGAATGAATGCCCATCGCGCCGCTGCGCTAGCGCCGGGCGCCAGGCTGGTCGTCGCAATCGCGCCGGCATTCACCATCGGGTTGGTACGGCCGCTGCCCTGCTCAATCGCGGCGAGCGAGTTGAATGGGAGACCGGTCGCGTTCGCGCCGAGCTTGGCGCGGGCCTCCTCCGGCCCGATGGCCTCGCAGACCAACGCGAACAGGAACGGTTTTGACACGCTCATGATGGAGAATTCGTAGTCGGCATCGCCAGCGCCGTAGACCTGCCCGCTTGTCGCAACGACACAGACGCCGAACAGCTCACTCGGCACGCGCGCGAGCGCGGGGTAGACCTGCGAGTTGGTTCCATCGCGATTTGATTGAAATCGTCGCTGTGCCTCGGTCACCAGCGACTGCACGGCCTCCGCGCCGGGCAGATGGCCGGTCGAGACGTAAGCCGTCTCTCGTTCGTCAGCCAGAGGACGCGCCATGGCACCACTCCGCAGAACGGATTCAACTGATGTCGGCTCCGTTCTATAACTCGACGCTCGCCGCCAGTTGATTCCCCCAACTCGAGCGAGTCAATTTACAACCACAAGGCGATTTTGCAGACCTGCCATACGACTCCACAAGAGATGCAGCGACCGCGCGATGCAGCGGGAATTTCCGGCATATGCGTAAGCCTCGCTGTCGAGCCATGTATCGAACTCTATTCAAAAGCAAATACCGACCGAGATAAGACTCAAGGTCAGATTGTAATTCGCTTGCGCTGGAGTACGATCATGCGCGGCTGCAAAGGATCATAGGGCGAAAGAGAAGCGCGAAGAAATCCACATTAGGTGAACGAGGCGTAACATGGTGGCACAAACGACTGACGGACATGTCCTGCTGGTCAAAAAGCTCGGCGGCCTCTTCGCAATCATCATCGGATGCTTGCTGACGGCAGTCGGCGTGACCTTCGAATCCAGCGGGACGACTTTCTTCGGCGTTCTCTTCCTGGTACTTGGCGCCGGTTTACTCGTGCTGAAAATCGTCAAACGAAACGAATGATCTTCGTTGCCATAGACAACTGACGCGGTTCGCTCAGGCGCCGAGCACATCGACCAGCCGCAGCTCATCGGCGGCGGGATCTTTCAAGAACAGCTCGGCCTCGATCTCGCTCAGATGCGACAGCATCTGTGCGCGCGCCGCCTCTCTGTCGCGCTTGCGGATCGCGGCGACGATGCCGGCGTGGTGATCGGTGCCGCAGGCCGGCGTGTCATGGCGGCGGTAGAGCAGGATGATGAGCGAGGAGCGCGCGATCAGCTCCTTGAGGAAGCCGAGATAGATGCTGTGGCCGCCCATCTCGGCGACCAGACGGTGAAACTCGCCGGAGAGGCGGACCGAGGCGCGGGCGTCGCCGCGCAGTTCGGCCTCGCGTTCTTCGGTGAGATGGCGCTGGAGACGGTCGATCCAGGCCGGCGATACCGCGTCGATGGCGTGACCAATGATCGTCGGTTCGATCAGGCGGCGCGCCTCGAACACTTCGCGGGCATCCGCAGGCGTCGGACGTGCGACGAAGGCCCCGCGGTTCTTCTCGATGTTGACGATGCCTTCATGCGCGAGCTGTTGGAGCGCGGTGCGGACCAGGGTACGGCTGGCACCGTAGATATCGCCGATCTCGTCCTCGCCGAGCTTCGTGCCGGGTAACAGGCGGTGCTCGAGGATCGCGGCGGTCACGCCCTCCCGGATACGACTGACGCGATCGCTCGCGTCCGGCGCGTCGAATTTCGGGCGGGTCTTGGCGGCCATGGATGTCAGGCTCGATCGAGGACGTTCGGCGGCGAATGTTAGTCGACGAGCTGTATCCAATCACAGGCGAAACTTTATACAATCTTCGCCCGTTTTGTGTGCAGGTGATTGCGCAGGCGGCAGGCAGCCCGGATCGGCCAGATTCATCTAACGATCTGACTCCGCTGCACAGTTTTGAGAAATTGACCGCCGAGAGTCGTTGGCACGGACCTTGCGGAGAGAGGCGGGAAGCATCGCCCACCGTTGGACACGCCATGGCCACTCCTGCCGCTCTCGAACTGGTTGCCGTCACCAAACGCTACGACGCGACGCTGGCGGTCGACAATATCAACCTGAAGATCCCGGCCGGCACCTATTGCTGCCTGCTCGGCCCCTCCGGCTGCGGCAAGACCTCGACCCTGCGCATGATCGCGGGCCATGAGGCGGTCAGCGAGGGCGACATCATCCTGGGCGCGCAAAACGTCACCGACCTTGAGCCCGCCAAGCGCGGCACGGCGATGATGTTTCAGTCCTATGCGCTGTTTCCGCATCTCAGCGTCATCGATAACGTCGCTTTTGCGCTGAAGATGCGTGGCATCGACAAGCCGACGCGCCACAAGCGCGCCGGCGAATTGCTCGAACTGGTGGCGATGAGCCCCTATGCGGGACGCCTGCCCGCACAGCTCTCCGGGGGCCAGCAGCAGCGCGTGGCACTCGCCCGCGCGCTGATCACCGAGCCGCAGATTCTGCTGCTCGACGAGCCGCTCTCTGCGCTCGATCCCTTCCTGCGGGTGAGAATGCGGGGCGAATTGAAGCGGCTGCAGCGCGAGCTCGGCATCAGCTTCATCCAGGTCACCCACGGCCAGGAAGAGGCGATGGCGCTCGCCGACCACATCGTGGTTATGAACCACGGCCGGATCGAGCAGCAGGGCACCGCGCGCGAGATATTCCACCGTCCCCGCACCGAATTCGTGGCGCGCTTCATAGGTGGCCATAACGTGCTCAACGATTCCGGCAAGCTGATCGCGGTGCGCGCCGATCAGCTCGGCATCGTCCCGTTCACCGACGGCGCCTTCGGCGCGCCGGCGCTTTTGACCCAGACCGAGTACCAGGGCTCCTTCATCGCCGTCTCGCTCACGCTCGACGATGGCACCGCCCTGTTCTCCCACGTTCCCGAGGCCACCTTCGACGTCCACCCGTTCCGTCCGGGCGATCGCGTGCTGGCCACCTGGGATCCCGCCAAGGCGCAACGCCTGCAATAGCGCCGATCGATCACCGGAATGCGCAACAGAGGAGTGACTGATATGACCGAGACCACCAGGACGAAGGGCGTCAGCCGCCGCACGCTGCTCAAGGGCACTGCAGGTCTTGCCGGCCTCGCCGCCGGCTCCGGCGCGATCACCGGCTTTCCATATGTGAAGTCGGCCGATGCGAAGGTGCTGCGCTATCTCGGCACCGCCGTAAACGAAGGCGACGACATCTCCAAGCAGTGCCTGAAGGACACCGGCATCAAGATCGAATACATCACCGCGACCACCGACGACGTCACCAAGCGCGTGATGACCCAGCCGAACTCCTTCGACGTGCTCGACACCGAATATTTCTCGCTCAAGAAGATCGTGCCGTCGGGCAACATCCTTGCCCTCGACGCCAAGAAGATCAAGGAATTCGACAACATCACGCCGGTCTTCACCAAAGGCGAGACGCCCGGCGGCAAGAAGATCGGAGGCCAGGGCACCGCGCCCTGGAAGGTGCTCTATCTCGAAGGAAAGGACTCCAAGAAGTTCGCGACGTCGGCGACGGAGTTCGTCACGCTGATCCCGACCGTCTACAACGCCGACACGCTTGGCATCCGCCCCGACCTGATCAAGCGTCCCATCAGCTCGTGGTCCGAGCTGCTCAATCCCGAATTCAAGGGCAAGGCTTCGATCCTCAACATTCCCTCGATCGGCATCATGGACGCCGCGATGGTCGTGGAGGCCTCCGGCAAGTACAAATATGCCGACAAGGGCAACATGACCAAGGAAGAGATCGATCTCACCATGAAGGTGATGACCGAAGCCAAGAAGGCCGGTCAGTTCCGTGCCTTCTGGAAAGACTTCAACGAGAGCGTCAACCTGATGGCTTCGGGCGAGACCGTGATCCAGTCGATGTGGTCGCCGGCGGTGACGAAGGTGCGCTCGATGGGCATTCCCTGCACCTTCCAGCCGCTGAAGGAAGGCTACCGCTCCTGGGCCTCGGGCTTCTGCGTCTCCAAGGGCGTCTCGGGTCCCAAGCTCGAATGGGCCTATGAGTTCGTGAACTGGTTCTTGTCCGGCTACGCCGGCGCCTACCTCAACCGCCAGGGCTACTACTCTGCCGTGCTCTCCACCGCGAAGGCGAACATGGAACCTTACGAATGGGCTTACTGGATGGAAGGCAAGCCGGCCGAAAAGGACATCAAGGCGCCCGACGGCTCGCTGCTCGAGAAGGCTGGCGCCGTGCGTGACGGCGGCTCCTACGAGGACCGCATGGGCGGCGTCGCCTGCTGGAACGCCGTGATGGACGAGAACGACTACATGGTCCGCAAATGGAATGAGTTCATCGCGGCGTAATGGACATGTCGGAAGAGGTCCTGCAACAGGCGGCCCCGGGCTTGATCCCGGGGTCGGGCACAGCGCGCGCCGCAAAACTGACGCGCCTGTCCCCGTCCTTCATCTCCTGGCTCCAGGCCGGGCCGATGATGCTGGTGTTTCTCGCCTTCTTCCTCATCCCGCTCGTCTTCGTCGTCATCGTCTCGTTCTGGGACTACAACGAATACCAGCTGCTGCCGGCCTTCTCGGGCCGCGGCTACACCGACACGTTCGAAGGCTGCATCGCGCAGCTCCCCGATCTCTGCACAATCGGGCGCACCTACGTGATGACGCTGAAGCTGTGCTTCATGGTCTGGGCCATCACGCTCTTCATCGGCTTCTGGGTCGCCTACTTCCTCGCCTTCCACGTCAAGTCCAAGACCTGGCAGATGGGATTGTCGCTGCTGTGCACGATCCCGTTCTGGACCTCCAACGTCATCCGCATGATCGCCTGGATCCCGTTGCTGGGCCGCAACGGCCTGGTCAATTCCGGCCTTGTCAAAGCAGGACTTATCAACCAGCCACTGGAATGGCTGCTGTTCTCCGAATTCTCCGTGGTGTTGGCGCTGGTCCACCTCTTCACCTTCTTCATGGTGGTGCCGATTTTCAATTCGATGGTGCGCATCGACAAGTCGCTGATCGAGGCCGCCTATGACGCCGGCGCGAGCGGCTTCCAGACGCTGGTCAACGTCATCATCCCGCTGGCAACGCCCGGCATCGTGATCGGCTCGATCTTCGTCATTACCATCGTGATGGGCGACTTCATCACCATCGGTGTGATGGGCGGCCAGCAGATCGCGGCCGCCGGCAAGATCATCGAGACGCGGGTGAACGCGCTGCAATTCCCGGCCGCCGCGGCGAACGCCGTCATCCTGCTCGCGATCACCTTCTTGATCATCACCATGATGTCGCGCATCGTCGACATCAAGAAGGAGCTCTAGAGCATGACGGAAGGACGCCCGCGCTCTTTCTACGTGCTCGCGATCTTCTTCGCGGCCTATGTGCTGTTTCTCTATGGCCCGATGATCGCGATCTACGTGCTGTCCTTCCAGGGGCCGCAGGGCGGCCTCACTTTCCCGATGAATGGCATATCGACCTTCTGGATCGCGAAGCTGTTCCAGGGCACCGGCATCGTCGATCTCGGTGCGGCTTTCCGCCGCTCGCTGCTGCTCGGCATCATCGTGATGATCCTCACGGTCGTGCTGTCAGTCGCCGCCGGCATGGCCTTCCGCCGCAAGTTCAGGGCGCAGAGCATCCTGTTCTATTCGGCGATCGCAAGCCTGATCGTGCCCTCGATCATCACCTCGCTCGGCATATCGCTAGAATTCCGCATTATCGACGACTTGATCAAGGCGCATTGGAACGAAAACTTCGAGACCTCGATGGGCCTGCTCACTTCGGGCCTCGGTGCCCACCTGACCTGGACGCTGCCGTTTGGCCTCTTGATCATGTTCGCGATCTTCAACCGCTTCGACCCCAGGCTTGAGGAAGCCGCACGCGATCTCGGCGCGACGCCGTGGCAGACGTTCCGCCACGTCGTGCTGCCGATCATATTGCCATCCGTGATCGGCATTGGCCTATTCGGCTTCACGCTATCCTGGGACGAACTCGCCCGCTCGAGCCAGGCAATCGGAGCTGTTAATACATTGCCGCTGGATCTGCAGGGCCTCACCACCACCGTGACGAACCCGGACATTTATGCTCTCGGCACTATCATCTCCGCCGTCTCGTTCACGGTGATCGCTCTTGCGCTCGGCACCATCCACATGCTCAACAAGCGGCAGGCGGCCAAGGGCTCGGACGCTGGCAAGGGACTTGTCTGATCCGATGCGGCTTCACGTCGTCAATCCCAATACCACTGTTGCGATGACGACGAAGATCGCCGCTGCCGCGCGCTCCGTTGCCCTGCCCGGCACCGTGATCGATGCGCGCCAGCCGGCGATGGGCCCGGTCTCGATCGAGGGATTTTACGACGAGGCCTTTGCCGTCCCCGGCATGCTCGGCTGCATCCGCGAGGCTGATCACGACGGCGCGGATGCGCACGTCATTGCCTGCTTCGATGACACCGGCCTCGACGCGGCGCGCGCCGCCGCGAAGGCCCCGGTGATCGGCATCGGCGAAGCCGGCTTTCATATGGCAAGCCTGATCGCGGCGCGCTTTGCCGTGGTGACGACGCTCGCTGTCTCCATCGTGCCGATCGAACATAACTTGCGAAAATACGGTCTCGCCGAACGCTGTGCCCGCGTGCGCACCGCCGAGGTGCCCGTGCTCGCGCTCGAGGAGCGCAATGCCGATGCCCTCGGCAGGATCTCCGCGGAGATCTCGGCCGCGATCCGTGATGACCGCGCCGAAGCCATCGTGCTCGGCTGCGCCGGCATGGCTGATCTCGCCGCCGGGCTCGCCGCCGCGCACGGCCTGCCCGTTGTCGACGGCGTCGCGGCCGCCGTGACGCTGGCGGAATCAGTGGTGCGGCTCGGGCTAACGACGTCCCGGCTCGGGCCCTATGCCGCGCCGCGGTCGAAGACCTATTCCGGGCCATTTTCGCAATTTCAGCCCTGATCCGTGCTCCCGACGGGCCTTGGGACGCTTCAACTCCCGCTGATTGCTGGTTTTTTTGCCCTTAGCCTCTTTTTGGTCCCATTCCTTGCCGAAACGTAAGGCTTTCGGGACGCCCCGGTGATCCTCTGGGTTGCCGGTCTTCGCCACTCACCAAGTTTCAATTTGGGTTTTGTCAGCGATGATCGATCTCGCACAGGACACACCATCCGCCCCTCTCCTTCGCCTTGGCGCCCAGCCGATCGCGCTGACCGCCGCCGCGCTTCTCCTGCTGATCGCCGGCGTGACCTCCATCGCGGCCTGGCGTGCCTATACCGGCGCGGCACCGGAGACCGACCGGCTGGTAGCATCGCGGCAGCTCCAGGCCCGCACCGCACAGGCGTCCGAGCAACTCGTCGAGAAGACCAAAGGGCTGGAGGCGACCCAGCAGGAATCGATCGATCAGCTCCAGGTCGTGCAGGACCAGCTCCAGACCATGAAGCGGCTGATGGCGGCGCAGCAGGCCGACACCAAGCGCCTGTCCGAGCAGGTCGCGGCGCTGAGTGAGTCCGTCGACGGCTTACGGCAATCCTTTGCCAGCGCCCGGGCCAGCGAGGCCGAAACAAACTCGGTTACCCGCAGGAAACCGGCGCGGCACCGCGTTCAAGCCAGCGCGGGCAAGCGGTCGCGCGGCTGAGCAACTCACGATACCGGCGAATTTTTTCGACTTGTGAACTGGATCACATTCGCGCGTGTGATTCCGCGCGATGCTTGCGATACCGGATGGCGTGAGCCGATTTCAATGTCCGGGGCTGGCAAGGTCGTTGACGGTATACTGCGTCAACGGCCTTGTTTTTTGGTGGGCCGGCTACTCGCCAGGGATGCTATTCGCAGACATCCACGCGGCGGTATCGCCATCCCGCAGGCGTCATGACCCGCTTGCGAACGACGTAGCAGCCGCCGTAACCATCGTCATAGCCGGCACCATAATAATAAGGGCTGCCGTAATACGGACAGCGATAACCATAATAAGCGCCGTAGTAGCCGGCGCCGGCAAGCCCCGCTCCGATCGCGACACCCGGCCAGAAGCCGCCGCCGTGCCAATGGCCGTGGCCGCCATGGCCCCAACCGCCACCGCCCCAGCCGCCACGGCCGAATCCGCGCGCCTCGGCCACTTGCGGCGCCGACAGTCCGACCGCTGCGACGGTCACGGCCGCCATGATCATCTTGCGTAACATCACTCGATCCTCCGCGTGGACACGCTCCACGTTTCAAAGCAGGATCAAGCTAACGTCACTTCGACATTTCTGACAGCCACGCTGTCTCACTACCGCGCGAGCGTCAGCAGCCCCGGCAGATGCTTTTCATCTTCTTGTCGAGCAGCCGGTTCTCGGCGTTGACGGTGGCATCAGCCGCCCCACCTGCGCCACCGCCGGTGGCGGCTCCGGAGCCCGGGCCGGATGATTGAGCCGTACCCAAGCTGTTGGTCCCGGGCGGCGGAGCCGGCGAGTTGGCGATACCCCCCGTCGGTCCCGCGGAGCTTCCAGTCGATCCCACAGAGCCTGCGGTCGATCCCACAGAACCTCCGGTCGAGCTCGCAGAGCCTCCGGTCGCTTGCGCGAACGATACGGCCGGAATCGCCGCGAGTGCGAGGATCACCATCATGGTCTTGGTTGCGGACGATCTGGCAGACATTGGAAATTCTCCTTTGCCGGTCAACCGCTGCCGCGATCACCTGTTCCGGAACAAATGCCGTCACATCAGCTTGAAAGCGAGGAGGCCAAATCACGATGAACCATCGCGATCCCCTTGCTGAAGGCGAACGCGCTGCGCGCGAAAGCATCCCGGCAGAAGCAAATCCCTATTCAGACGGCAGCGACGAGCATGCGCTATGGGCCGCCGGGCACGAGAAGGTAGCAGGCGCGATCGAGGCGCGCGAAGCCGAGGGCATGTGACGATAGGTCGTCTGCAGCCGCACCGACTGGACCGACACGGCCGGCGGGCATCTCAGCCGATCCGCTTCAAGCCCTTCTTGAAGTGGGGACCGTTGGCCACGTAGAACCTGGCCGCACTCCCCATCTTCTGGACCTGGGCATCTTCGAGCGTGCGGATCACGCGCGCCGGCGAGCCAATAATCAGCGAGCGCTCCGGAAACGCCTTGCCCTCGGTTATGACCGAGCCGGCGCCAATGATGCTGTTGCGGCCGACCTTCGCGCCGTTCATCACGATCGCGCCCATGCCGACGAGCGCGCCCTCCTCGATGGTGCAGCCGTGCAGGATGACGTTGTGGCCGACCGTGCAGTTCCTGCCGACGTGAAGCGGGAAGCCGAGATCGGTGTGGCAGGTCGAGCCGTCCTGCACGTTGGCGCCTTCGCCGATCTCGATCCATTCATTGTCGCCGCGAAGCACCGCGCCGAACCAGACGCTCGCGCCCGGCTTCAGGCGCACACGGCCGATCACGGTGGCGGTCTCCGCGATGAAATAATTGCCGTCGGCGGGAAGATCGGGCGCCTGCCCGTCGAGCTCGTAGATCGCCATGGAGGTCTCCTGTCAGGATGATCCTGGCATAGCGAAACGGCGGCCTGGACGCAAAGGCGCCGCCATGCAGAGCGTCCAGTCGCGCCGGAGGCGTCAGCCCAGCACGCCGGCTGCGCGCAGCGTCATCAGGAAGAAGGTGCCGCTCATCATGCTCCAGAAGCCGGCAATGAGGGTCGCCATCATCACGAATTCGGCGCGGCGGGTTTCCACACGGATGCCGCGGAGCGTGTTGCGCATGATGATGAAGGGCGCCGCGAAGACCAGGAACGGCACGGCCGCGAAGGTCTTCGGCGCGACGCCGTCCTGCAACAGGCCGAAGCCGGCGGGACGCTGCGCGAATGCCTGGTATCCGTTCACGAGCGCGCCCGCGAGCGCGAAACCGATGCAGATCGAGAAGAAGGTATTGAGAGCTTCAGGTGTCATCGGAACGGTCCGCCCTTACGCGACGCTGGCGCCTACCTGTGACAAATCGTGCCGGTTAACGCTACATTATCCTTAAGGGAAGGTTAACGCCGCCGGCCAGCCCGCCCAGGGGCCTTCCCGCTCTCCGCAGGCGGGGAGCGCTGCGCGAAATCGCCGCCACATGGCATATTCGCCGCTGATTCGTCGGCCAGCGGCCGACTGCGGCTTACCTTGCGCTAGCTCATGACGGTGTTTTCGGCAACCTCGCCTCGCTCTCCCCGGACGCGCACCCGCGCGCACGTCGTCCCGATCGCGCTCGGCGGCGCGGCTGCGGCCTGCGCGGTCGCGCTCGTTGCCTATTTGCTGTGGCCGACCTGGGGCACACGCGGTGCGAACGCCCCGGACAAGCTGCCGGTGAGCGTCGGCGGCACGCTGTTCAACCTGCCTGTGACGGCGATCCGGATGAAGATCCAGCGGCACTCAGGGCCGCAGGAGCGCATCGATCTCGATTTCCTCTATCCCTCGCTGGAACCGCCCGGCGCTCCGAAGCACGTCACCGCCGATACCGTGGAGGCGGCGGTGCAGTCGATCGACCGCATCTTCCTGTCGATCGCGGCCCATCACGATGCACTCGCGCCCGAGCAGCGAACAGCCACGATCTATCCGCGCTATCTCGACCGGGCCGCGACGATGCCCGAAGAGGGCCTGACGATGCGGATGTTTCGCGCTGAGACCCCTTACGGCAGCGAGGATCTCTATTCCGCCGCAAGTCCGGCGCTGACCGCACGCTGCACCCGCGATGCGGCCACTCCCGGCATGTGCCTCTCCGAGCGCCGCGTCGGCGGCGCCGACCTCACCTTCCGCTTTCCGCGAAGCTGGCTGTCGCAGTGGCGGGACGTGGCGGAGGCGATGGAGAAGCTGACCGCGCAGCTGCGCGGGCCGAGGGGCTGAGCGGGGCCTCGGCTCGAAGGGACGGGCTGGAGCCTCCCAAACAAAAACCGCGAAAACAACCCCATGCACACTAGCCAAGCACTGGGGGCATTGAGCTTTTTCGTATTTTTCGAATCGCAACTTGACCTGTCGGGCAAAACAGGGGCATGATGTCATCATGCTTTTCCTGCAGCTCGGCGCTAGCCTCCATCCCGGCGCGTGCGCGCATCGTGGAGCACACTGATCGCGACATGGTCGTGCAGCCGACCTCATCGAGGCCGACCGCGTCATCGTCGCTGACGCCATGACGCGCGGCTGCGAATTCTTGACGAGAGATAGAGTTACGGGCCCGCGAAGCTAAAGCGGGATGGGGTTTGGTTGAATCGATTTGGGATTCCCAAATCAGTTCGATTCTGATTCACCATGCTGGCTGGGCGGGAGGCCAGCATGGATGGGCAAGCCTTATTCTCTGGATCTTCGCCAGCGTGTCGTGGCCGCGATTGAGGGCGG
>NZ_JADPKL010000045.1:0-26271 GCF_023073935.1 Bradyrhizobium sp. 147
TCGAGGACACGAACGAAGCTCTCGATCGCCCGGACTGCGTTATCCGGACCGACATAGTCCTCAATCCGAGCAGGAAGCAGGCTGGCCTGGTCGCGGCTCCTCGCCGGTCTTGAATGTGCGATTCGTCATGAACAAAGCGTACACCGACCAACGAAAATGCCCGAGTTCTTGCCCAGCCTCGACGTGTCAAACGCGCCGGGTGAGTCATGCCGGCTTAGATTTTTCAATGACTTGTCTACTGTGCATGGGGTTGTTTTCGCGCTTTTTGTTTTGCCGCGCCCCACCTGCGAAATAAATCAGCCCCGCACGCGCTTCAGCATCTGCTCGACATGGGCGATCGGCGTTTCCGGCTGGATGCCGTGCCCGAGATTGAAGATCAGCCGCCCTTGCGCAAAATTCGCCAGTACGTCGTCGACGGCGCGGTCGAGCGCGGTACCCCCAGTGATCAGCACCAGCGGGTCGAGATTGCCCTGCACGGCGACCTTGCTCTGCACGCGCTCGCGGATGAAGCCCGGCTCCGCGGTCCAGTCAATGCTGACCGCGTTGACGCCGGTTGCCTCGACATAGGCCGGCAGCTGCGCGCCGGCGCCGCGCGGGAAGCCGATGATCTTCGCATCCGGCACCTTTGCGCGCACGCCTTCGACGATGCGCCGCGTCGGCTCGGCCGACCAGCGCGCGAACTCTGCCGGCGGCAGCACGCCGGCCCAGGTGTCGAAGATCTGCAAGGCGTCGGCGCCGGCGGCGAGCTGCGCCAGCAGATATTCGACCGAGTTGTCGACCAGCACGTCGATGATCTCTGCAAACGCCCCCGGATGCCGGTAGGCCATCATGCGCGCCGGTGCCTGGTCGGGCGTGCCCTGGCCGGCGACCATGTAGGTCGCTACCGTCCACGGTGCGCCGCAGAAGCCGATCAGCGCGGCCTCGGGAGCGAGCGCGCCGCGCACGATCCGCAGCGCCTCAAACACGGGTGCGAGCTTGGAGAAGTCGGCCCGCGCGGCCAGCGTCGCAACCTTCGCCGGGTCATCCAGCGGTTCGAGCCGCGGGCCTTCGCCGACCTCGAAACGCACGGAGCGGCCGAGCGCATAGGGGATCACGAGGATGTCCGAGAAGATGATCGCGGCATCGAAGCCGAATCGCCGGATCGGTTGCAGCGTCACCTCCGCGGCAAGCTCCGGATTGAAGCAGAGATCGAGGAAGCCGCCCGCCTTGGCGCGCACCTCGCGATATTCCGGCAAGTAGCGGCCGGCCTGCCGCATCATCCACATGGGGGGGATGGCTTGGCGCTGGCCGGAGAGCACGTCAATGAAGGGCTTTGGCGCAGACTGGGGCACGAATGGTCCTGAAGAGAGTTATGGCTCCTGATACACTGCCGCGGCCCCCAGCGGAACAGGGGAACCAGCGCGATTGGGCCGCGTTGACCAGCCAATGGAGGAGATCATGGCTGAGAGATTCAACCCTGCGCCGCACGACAAGCATGCCGATGACCTGCGCGAGGCGCTCGCCGCCGATCGCAACGCCAAGCTCGACGGCGGTCTGAAGGATACGTTCCCGGCCTCCGATCCCGTCAGCGCCGCGCAACCGACACCCTCGAAGGCGGATGCGGATGCCGAGCACCCCACGCTCTGGGAGAAAGTTAAGGCCATCTTCAGCTAGCGGGCGGGGGAGCCGTTCCCGATAGGCGCGGTAATGTTCTGTTAGCGATGCGCTGATGCTTGCGTCCGTACGAGTACGGGAAACAGGGCATATCGCCGCGCATTACCGCGGTAACTTCAGAGTTCAATAACAGAAGCGGCAGAGTTTCCGAAAAGATCGGAGAATTCTCTGCCGCATGAGTGCTGCCACCCAAAGAGCCGGATGGAGCCGTCTGCCGCTGCGCGCGGCGGCGTTCGTCGTGCTGACCTGCGCGACCATTCTCGGGGTCAGCGGCTGGCGCGAATGGGCCGCGCGCGATGCGGTGCTCAAGGGTGCCGAGACCGAAATGGCGAACGTTGCCCGTTCGCTGACACAGCATGCAGAGGACAGCCTCGATCTGCTGGATTCCGGCGTCGTCGGCGTCGTCAGCCGGCTGGAGATGGACGGCGCCGGTCCAGCCACGATCGCGAAGCTGCGCACCCTGCTGGAAGCGCGCAAGAGGGCCGTCGAGCGCATTCACAGCCTCGCCATCATCGACGATCAGGGCAATTGGCTGACCTTGCCCGGCACGATCGGCTCGACCTTCAGCGACGACGCGTTCTTCCGTCATCATCAGCTCTCTGCGAAGCGAGAGGCCCATGTCGGCCGTCCCGTGAAGAGCCTGCTGGACGGCGAATGGGTCGTCACCCTGTCGCGTCGCTTCAACAAGCCGGACGGCAGCTTCGGCGGCGTGGTGCTCGCGACCATCAGCTCGAAATATCTTTCGCATTTCTACGAGCAGTTCGAGATCGGCCGCAACAGTTCGGTGGCGCTGACGCATGGCGAGGGCCTGATCGTTGCGCGCAACTCGAGCAACGACAAATTCGTGGGCCGCAACGTCGGCGACACGCCGCTGTTCCGCGACGCCAGCCTGCAGCGACCGGGCGGCGCCTATCATTTCAAGTCGCCGCTGGATGGCGTCCAGCGGGTCAGCTTCTTCAAGCGCAGCAGCCGTTACCCGTTGGTCCTGCTCGCCACCGTTGACAAGGACGAACTGCTGGCGCCCTGGCGCGCAGCCGCGATCTCCCGCATGCTCCACGTGGTCGCCCTCGTGATGCTGATCGCGGTCATCGGTGCCGTGCTGGTGCGGCAGCTGCAACGGGGCCAGCGCATGGCCGCGGCCCTGATCGAGAAGGAGGCTCACTTCCGCCTGCTCGCGGAAGGCTCTAGCGATATGGTGACCCGCATCGGGCTCGACGAGCGGCTGCGCTATGTCTCGCCCTCGTCGGTGCGCCTCGTCGGCTGGCGCGCCAATCAACTGATCGGCACGCCGGCGCTCGCGGGCGTCAATCCGGAGGATCGGCCGCAGGTTCAGGCGATCGTCGACGCCATGAAGCGTGGCGAGAAGGAGGAGGCGCGCCTCGTCTATCGCAACTCGCACCGGGAGAACGGCGAAGTCTGGCTCGAATCGACCATGCGGGTGACACGCAAGGACAACGGCAACCTCGACGGCGTGGTGGCGATCTCGCGCGACATCACCGAACACAAGAAGCTGGAGACCAGGCTCGAGACGCTCGCGATCGAGGACAGCCTCACCGGCCTTGCCAACCGCCGCCGCTTCGACGAATGTCTGAAGGACGAGTGGGCGCGCGCCTATCGCGACCGCTCAAGTCTCGCCTTGCTGATGGTCGACGTCGACCACTTCAAGGCCTACAACGACGAATATGGCCATCCCGCTGGCGACGCCTGCCTCCGCGGGGTGGCGCAGGTCATCGCGGCCGAGATGCAGCGTCCGGGCGATCTGGCGGCACGCTATGGCGGCGAGGAGTTCGCTATGCTGCTGCCGAACACTGATGCCGAGGGCTGCGCCCGGATCGGCGACCGGATTCGACGGGCGATCCGCGAGGCGGGCCTCGTTCACACCACCAACTGTGCCACCGGTTGCGTTACCGCTTCGCTCGGAGGCGCAGCCTGCCGGCCGGTGCTGGAGCGCACGGCGGGCGTGGCCTCGCTCGTCGAGGCGGCCGATCAGGCGCTCTACGGCGCGAAAGAAGCCGGGCGCAACCGGTTGATGATGTCGGGCGAGGTGGCCAGCCTAATGCTCAAGGTGTCCGGTCAGTAGCTCATCGTTTCAATAATGCGGCGGGCGCTCGTTGGCAGGCCCCGGCGCATTCGCCTCGGCATCCTGGAGCCGTTCACTGAGCTGCGCGATCTGCCGCGTCAGCGCATCGATCTGCTTCCACTGTGCGGTGATCGTCTGGTTCAGCGTTTCGATAGTATCGTCCTGATAGCTGAGGCGCATCTCCAATGTGTCGATGCGCTCGCTCAGCGTCTTGATCTCATTCGTCACGGCCGTGCCCCTTGTCGAGTTCGCGCAAAGCGTGGCGGAGCGCGACGCGCTCGTCGAACACGAAGCACTCGCCGCGCCAGCGGCTCTGCGTCTCCGGCACCTCTGCCAGATATCTCAGGATGCCGCCCTTGAGGTGATAGACCTCGGCAAAGCCGCGCGCGAGCAGATGCGCGCTGGCCTTCTCGCAGCGAATGCCGCCGGTGCAGAACATCGCGATCCTGCGGTGCTTGGCCGGATCGAGCTGATCGGCGGCAAAGTCCTTGAACTGGCCAAAGCTCTTGATGCCGGGATCGACCGCGCCCTCGAACGTGCCCATCGCCACCTCGAAGGCGTTGCGGGTGTCGAGCAGCAGCGTGTCGGGTGCCGCGATCAACGCATTCCATTCGGCGGCGTCGACATACGTGCCGACCTTCTTGGTCGGATCGGCGGCCGCATCGCCGAGCGTGACGATCTCCTTTTTCAGCCGCACCTTGAGCCGGCGGAACGGCATCGCCGCCGCGGTCGAGAATTTGAGCTCGAGATGGTCCAGCCTGCCGCCGAACATGTCGCCGTGCGCGAGCTCGTGAGCGAAAGCGTCGATCGCCTCCGGCGGGCCCGCGACGGTGCCGTTGATGCCCTCCTGGGCCAGCAGCACGCTGCCCTTCAGGGCCAGGCTAGCACAGAATGCACGCAACGGCTCGCGCAGCTCCCGGTGATCCGGGAGGGCGGCGAATTGGTAGAAGGCGGCGACCTTGTAAGTCATGGCGGCTCGTTTAGCAGGCGACGGCCGCCCGGAAAACCCGCTATGGCTGAAGCCGCGAACCGTGCATATACGCCCAGCGGATGGCAGCCATTTCATTGGTATGCCAGCATTGCTCCGGCGGGCCGGAATATGCCATGTAGGCCGGGTTTTTCCGAGCTGGCGCGCCGTCGCGCCGGACGTCCAAGAAAGCAAGAATTCGCATGAGAAACTTCCATTTCCCCGGCAGGTCCACGGTCCACGCCACCAACGCGATGGTGGCGACCTCGCATCCGCTGGCCTCGCTCGCCGCGATCGAGGTGCTGCGTGAGGGCGGCACGGCGGTGGACGCGGCGGTCGCCGGCTCGGCCGTGCTTGGCGTGATCGAGCCGCAATCGACCGGTATCGGCGGCGACTGCTTTGCGCTGATCCAGCCGCGGGGCGAGGGCAAGATCATCGCCTATAACGGCTCCGGCCGCGCGCCGAAAGCGGCGAACGCCGACTGGTATCTCGAGCGCAAGATCAATTCCGTGCCGCTGACCTCGGCGCATGCGGTGTCGATTCCGGGCGTGGTCGACGCCTTTGCCACCGTGTTGCGCGATCACGGCAAGTTCGGCTTCGACCGGCTGCTCCAGCCCGCGATCAAGGCGGCTGAAGAAGGTTATGTCGTCGCGCCGCGCATCGCCTTCGACTGGAAGAACCAATTCGAGAAGCTGAAGGGTGGCACCAACACCGTGCGTTATTTGTTGCCGGGCGGAAAGCCGCCGGTGGCCGGCGACCTCATCCGCCAGCCGGAGCTCGGCAACACGCTGCGCGCGATCGCCAAGGACGGTCGCGACGCCTTCTATAAGGGTCCGATCGCGGAAGACATGGTCGAGACCCTCAGGGGCATCGGCGGCCTGCACACGCTCGACGATTTCGCCGCGCATACGACGGAAGTGACCACGCCGATCGGCACCATGTACAAGGGCTATGACGTCTGGCAGTGCCCGCCGAACGGACCCGGCCTCACCATGCTGCTGATGCTCAACATCCTGTCGCGGTTTGACCTGAAGAAATATGCACCGCTCAGCATCGAGCGTTTCCATCTCGAGGCGGAAGCCGCGCGCATCGCCTACATGCATCGCGAGCTGCATGTCGCCGATCCCGACCACATGCAGATCGAAGTCGCCAAGATCCTCGCCAAGGAATTCTGCGACGAGCACATCGCCAAGATCCGCATGGACGGCATGCTCGACCTGCCCAACGTCGCACCGCCGATGAATCCCTCGACCATCTACATCACGGTGGTGGACAAGGACCGCAACGTCTGCTCGTTCATCAACTCGATCGCGCATTCCTTCGGCTCGGCGATCGTCTCGGACAAGACCGGCGTCTTGTTCCAGAACCGTGCCGGCGGCTTCCGCATCCAGCCGGGCCATCCCAACTGCATCGCGGGCGGCAAACGGCCGCTGCACACGATCATGCCGAGCCTGCTCACCAAGGGCGGCCGCTCCGTGATGCCGTTCGCGGTGATGGGCGGACAATATCAGCCGGTCGGCCAGACCCATGTGCTGACCAACATCCTCGACTATGGCTGTGACGTGCAGGAGGCGATCGACATGCCGCGCGGCCTGCACTACGAGGGCCAATATCAGCTCGAGGACAGCGTGCCAGCCGCGATCGTCGAAGGCCTGAAGAAGCTCGGCCACAAGACCACCAGCGTGGTCGGTCCGCTCGGCGGCGCCCAGGCGATCTGGATCGATTGGGACAAGGGCACGCTCACCGGCGGTTCCGATCCACGCAAGGACGGTTGCGCGCTGGGCTATTGAGGCCGCCCGCGCGGTTCCCCGCAAGATCAGGAAAAGTTGACGAAGGGCGGCGCGGCATTTGCTGCGTCGCCCTTTCTCGTTCGGAACGGAGCTCATGCCTTCAGGTTAAGGGGCGATGAGCGGTGCAGGCGTGTGCTGCTTGGTTCGAAGCAGTGGAGGCCGTCCATGTCCCATAAATCAAGTTCCAAAGCATCCGCATTCGATCGGCGCGCCTTTATGGTGGGCGCTGCCGGCAGTGCGCTTGTTCCGATCACGGCGCGCGCAGCCGCGGGGGATACAAGCGCGTCAGTCGCACAAGATCCGGCGCTTCCTCTCGAGGTCACCCTCCACGTCAACGGCAAGGACAAGCGCCTGAGCATCGATCCGCGCACCACGGTGCTCGACGCGCTGCGCGAACACCTCAAGCTCACCGGCAGCAAGAAGGGCTGCGATCACGGCCAGTGCGGTGCCTGCACGGTGCTGATCGACGATCGGCGCGTGCTGTCGTGCCTGACGCTTGCGCTCGCCGCCGAGCGACAGGAGATCACGACGATCGAAGGGCTTGCCACCGACGACCGTCTGCATCCGATGCAGCAGGCCTTCATCGACAACGACGCATTCCAGTGCGGCTATTGCACGCCCGGCCAGATCATGTCCGCTGTGGCCTGCGTCAAGGAGGGCCATGCAAACAGTGAGGCCGATATCCGCGAATATATGAGCGGCAATATTTGTCGCTGTGCCGCTTATCCCAATATCGTCGCCGCCGTGAAGCAGGCCGCGCCCGAGATCATGAAAGGCTAGGCGCATGCGACCGTTTTCGTATCAGAGGGCAACAGACCCTGACATGGCCGTGCAGGCACTCAGCGCCGCCGCGGCCGCGAACAATCCGCTGACCCAGGCCGCTGCGCAGCCGCTCGCCGGCGGCACCACGCTGATCGACCTGATGAAACTGGATGTGATGCGGCCGGCCGCGATCGTCGATATCAATCCGCTCGCGCACGGCTGGTCGGCGATCGAGTCAACGGGCGATAATTTGCGGCTCGGCGCGCTCGCAAAGATGTCCGACGTCGCCGCGCATGACGGCATCCAGCGCAACTACCCGGTAATTGCCAATTCGCTGAAGCTCGCTGCCAGCGCCCAGCTACGCAACATGGCGACGCTCGGCGGCAACGTGATGCAGCGGACGCGTTGCAGCTATTTCCGCGATGTCTCCTACGAGAATTGCAACAAGCGCCATCCCGGCTCCGGTTGCGCCGCGATGGACGGCGTCAACCGCATGCATGCCGTGCTCGGAATCTCCGACCAGTGCATCGCGACCTATCCCGGCGATTTCGCCCAGGCGCTGATCGCGCTCGACGCCGTGGTCGAGATCACGGGCAAGGCCGGCACGCGCAGCATGCCGTTCGCCCAGCTTCACAAGGCGCCAGGCAGTACGCCAGACATCGAGACCACGCTGCAACCCGGCGAGCTGATCTCGGCCTTTGCAGTGTCCGGACGCTGGCCGCGATCGGTGTATCTGAAGGCGCGCGACCGCCAATCCTACGAGTTCGCGCTGTCTTCGGCTGCGGTCGCGCTCGACGTGCAGGACGGCACGATCAAGGATGCGCGCGTCGCGCTCGGCGGTGTCGCAACCGTGCCCTGGCGAGCGCGCGAAGCGGAGGCGCTGCTCAAGGGACAAAAATTCGACGAAGCCTTAGCACAACGCGTCGCCGATGCCGCGTTCGCAGACGCGAGGGGGCGGCGGCACAACAGCTTCAAGATCGCGCTCGGCAAGCGCGTGGTGGCACGCGCGCTCCAGCAGGCCGTAACGATGGAGATCTGATCATGACTGCTGCTGCTCCCGAGCCGAAGACAAACATGGGCCAGCCCGTGCCGCGCTATGACGCCGTCGTAAAGGTGACGGGACGCGCCACCTATGCGTCGGACATGCCGCTCGCCGATCCCGCCTATGCGTTTCTCGTCACCAGCGCCATCGCCAAGGGGCGAATCGATCGCTTCGACCTGGATG
The DNA here is from genome assembly GCF_023073935.1 of Bradyrhizobium sp. 147. Lineage (NCBI taxonomy): Bacteria > Pseudomonadati > Pseudomonadota > Alphaproteobacteria > Hyphomicrobiales > Nitrobacteraceae > Bradyrhizobium > Bradyrhizobium sp. 147. Next base: position 8,478 of record NZ_JADPKL010000045.1, read on the forward strand.
AAGCCAAGCGTGTCCGCGGCGTGATCGACATCGTCACGCACGAGAATGGGCCGAAGCTGAAGGAGTCGAAGCTCTTCAGCAATGGCGGCTATGCGGGCACGACGATCCAGCCGCTGAAATCGGCCGACATTGCCCATGATGGCCAGATCATCGCGGTGGTCATTGCCGAAAGCTACGAGGCGGCGCGCGAGGCGGCCAACCGCGTCAAGGTCAGCTACACAGCCGCCGCGCCGAGCGCGACCTTCGACTCGCCCGGAACGACCATTGCGGCCGCGAAGGGGCAGAATGCCCAATTCAAGGAAGACCCGAAGGTCGGCAACTTCGCAAAGGCGTTCGAGGAGGCCGAGGTCAAGCTGACCGCGTCCTACGACACCCCGACACAGCACCACAATCCGATGGAGCTGTTCTCGACGAGCTGCGCCTGGATGGGCGACGAACTCGTCATCTACGAGCCGAGCCAATTCGTCTACGGCCTGAAATATGGCGTCGCCGAACAGCTCGGCATCGACGCCGACAAGGTCCGCGTGGTCAACCCCTATGTCGGCGGCGGCTTCGGCTCGCGCGGCTCGATGACGCCGCGCACCGCCATCATCGCCGCCATTGCGAAGCGCCTGAACCGGCCGATCAAGCTGGTCCCGACCCGCGACCAGGGCTTTACCATCACCACCTATCGCGCCGAGACCCGCCACGAGATCAAGCTGGGTGCGAGCCGTGATGGCAAGCTGCTGGCCTTAAAACATGAGGGCTCCGAAGTCTCTTCGCGCCCCGACGCCTATTGCGTCGGCGGCACCAAGACCACGACGCGGCTCTATGCCTGTCCGAATGTCGACAGCCTCGTCTCGATCGTGCGCGCGGACCGCAACACGCCCGGCTTCATGCGTTCTCCACCGGAGGTGCCGTATCTGTTTGCGCTGGAGAGCGCGATGGACGAGCTTGCGGTGAAATTGAACATGGATCCGGTCGAGCTCCGCCGTATCAATGATACCACCGTTGAGCCGATTGGCGGCAAGCCCTACACGTCGCGCTCGCTGATGGCCTGTTTCGACGAGGCCGCCAAGGCGTTCGGCTGGGCGCAACGCTCGCCGCAGCCGAAATCGATGTCGGATGGCGACTGGCTGATCGGCTATGGCTGTGCCGCCACCTGCTATCCGACCCAGATGGGCCCGGCGGCCGCGCGCGTGCGCCTCCAGCGCGACGGCCGCACCCGCGTCGAGATCGCCGGCCACGAGATCGGGACCGGCGCCTACACCGTCATCGCCCAGACCGCCGCCGAGCGGCTCGGCGTGCCGCTCGAGAAGGTTGCGGTCTTCATCGGCGACAGCGATCTGCCGCCGGCGCCTGTTGCCGGAGGCTCGAATTCGACGGCCAGCACCTGCTCCGTGGTGATGATGGTATGCGATCAGATCCGCCAGCGCCTGTTCAAGGCGGCGATGCCAAGCCAGAGCCTGACGGACAAGGCCAAGGAGACCGTCGGCATCGGCCAGACACCGGCCACACAGGCGGCGAAAGGTGACCGCCCGCTCGACCTCGAGAAGGCCTTCGACGCGCTCGGTGTCGGCGTCGTCGAGGAGTATGGCGAGTGGAAGCCGGAGGGCGCGCCGCTGGATTCCTTCCGCGCCATGCACAGCGGGCAGGTGCGGCTCGTCGGCGGTCACGCCATGAAAGACCAGATCGCCTATGCCTTCGGTGCTGAGTTCGTCGAGGTCCGCGTCAACCGCTTCACGCATGAGATCCGCTGTCCCCGTCTGGTTGGTGCGTTCGCGGCAGGCCGCATCATGAATCCGCGCACCGCGCGCAGCCAGCTGATGGGCGGGCTGATCTGGGGCATGTCGTCGGCGCTGCTGGAGGCTACCGAGATCGACGAGCGCAACGCGCGCTACGTCAACGACAACTTCGCCGACTACCTCGTGCCCGTGAATGCGGACGTGCCCGGCGTCGAGGTCATCCTGCTCTCCGAGCAGGACGATCACATCAACCCGGCAGGCGTGAAGGGTGTCGGTGAGCTCGCCAATGTCGGTACCAATGCGGCGATCTGCAACGCGATCTATCACGCCACCGGCCAGCGCATCCGCAAGCTCCCGGTCCGGCTGGAAAATATCGAGCTGTAGGGGTGGAAACCCCACCCGCGTTGCGCTAGACACCTCCCGCCTCAAACGGAAGGTGCCTCATGCAGCGTTTCCAACGCGCGCTCCTCGCCCTGATGTCGGCACTCGCGATCACCGTGATTGCCAGCGCGTCGCATTTCGTGTCCACCACGGCCTCGGCCCAGACCGCAGGAAAGACCATGACCACAGCTTCAGGCTTGCAGATCATCGATAGCGTCGCCGGCACTGGCGCTTCGCCCAAGGCGGGCCAGATCTGCGTGATGCACTATACCGGCTGGCTCTACGAGAACGGCCAGAAGGGCAAGAAATTCGACTCGTCCGTCGACCGCAACGAGCCGTTCGAATTCCCGATCGGCAAGGGCCGCGTCATCGCCGGCTGGGACGAGGGCGTCGCTTCGATGAAAGTCGGCGGCAAGCGCACGCTGATCATCCCGCCGCAACTCGGCTACGGCGCCCGCGGTGCCGGCGGCGTGATCCCGCCGAACGCGACGTTGATGTTCGACGTGGAATTGCTCGCGGTAAAGTGACGGCGCAGCCGTCATTCCGGGATGGTCCGAAGGGGCAGACCCCGGAATCTCGAGATCTCGGGTTCGATGCTGCGGATCCGCGGATGGCTGAGCAAGACAAACAAAAAGACCGGCCTTCCGGCCGGCCTTTTCTTCGCTTTCAGCGATGCGCGCGCTACTCCGCGGCGCGCTTTGCCGCAGCGGCGGCACGATCCATTGCCTCCTTCGCGGCGTCCTTGGCATCGCCCATGGCCTGCTGGCCCTTGCCCTTCACTTCCTGAACTGCGCCTTCGCCCTTCATGCGATCGGAGCCAGTGGCTTCGCCGATGCCTTGCTTGGTCTTGCCGATCGCCTCGTTGGCATTGCCCTTGATCTTGTCGGTCGTGCTACCCATGCAACTCTCCTTCGGGTTTGCTCGCGACGACAACGTCTCATGACTACGAGGGTTCCGAATTTGCTGTGGCTCGCAGGCGTGGCTTTGGGTTAGTTTGCCGCGCAAGGAACCAACAGAAAGCAGTCCCATGACCGGCCATGACCACACGCATTCGCACCATGCACAGGATCACGACGATCGCTGGAAACATGACGGCGTACGCGTCATCCCGGGCAACCAGCTCGATACGAATGTGCCATCGACGGCAGGTATGGACCGCGCGGCCGCGATCAACTTCGCGCGGGTCGGCGCCCAGAAATTGTGGGCGGGCACGGTGAGCATCAAACCCGACGCCAAGACCGGCGCGCATCACCACGGCCATCTCGAAAGCGTCATCTATGTGGTGAAGGGCAAGGCCCGGATGCGCTGGGGCGAGCGTCTGCAATTCACCGCGGAGGCAGGCCCTGGCGATTTCATTTTCGTGCCGCCTTACGTCCCGCATCAGGAGATCAACGCCAGTCCCGACGAGGTGCTGGAATGCGTGCTGGTGCGCAGCGACGGCGAGGCGGTCGCGATCAATCTCGATATCGAGCCGGTCGAGAAGCCCGAAACCGTGCTGTGGATCGACCCCGTTCACCGCGATCCCAACGAGAAGAAGTAAGGCGCCCCGAGGAGGAGCGAGGTTCGGAGCGACGGAACCTTGCAGCAGAAGGTCAAAAATATTCGGAAGCCATGTCGGATGGCCGCCGGCTGGTCCGTCCTTGGGCAGAACCCCGCCAAGGAGCCTCCGATGCCCAAGATGATCTTCGTCAATCTGCCGGTGACCGACCTCAGGCGCGCCACTGCCTTCTACGAGGCGATCGGCGCGGTCAAGAACCCCCAATTCTGCGATGAGACAGCGAGCTGCATGGTCTTTTCCGAGACCATTTTCGCCATGCTGCTGACCCACGACAAATTCCGTCAATTCACGCCGAAGCCGATCGCGGATGCCAAGACCTCGAACCAGGTCCTGTTCTGCCTGTCCGCCGAGAGCCGCAGCGAGGTCGACGATATCGTCGGCAAGGCTGAGGCTGCGGGCGGGGTGGCCGATCCCAGTCCGAAGGACGAATACAGCTTCATGTACGGCCGCAGCTTCGAAGATCCGGATGGCCATATGTGGGGCGTGAACTGGATGGATCTCGCCGCGGCCCCCTTGCAGCCCGACATGGCGACGGCCTGATCCAAGCCCGCCAAGATCGAACAGGAGCATTCAAATGTCGAAGGTTACGCCCTGCCTGTGGTTCAACGGCGACGCTGAAGAAGCCGCCAATTTCTACGTCTCCCTGCTGCCCGATTCCAAGATCGTGCACGTCCAGCGCAACGTCTCCGATGGCCCCTCCGGCAAGCAGGGTTCGGTGCTCGTCGTCGAGTTCACGCTCGGCGGACAGCGCTTGGTCGCGCTGAATGGCGGAATGAAAATGGAGTACACCCACGCGCTGTCGCTGATGATCGATTGCGATGACCAGGCCCAGGTCGACAGCGTCTGGAGCGCGTTCCTGGCGCATGGGGGCAAGGAAGAAAGGTGCGGCTGGGTCAGGGATCGCTGGGGCGTGGCCTGGCAGGTGGTGCCGAAGGCGATGTTCGAATTCTTGTCGAGCCCCGACAAGGCGGCGGCCGCGCGCGCGATGCAGGCCATGATGAAGATGGTCAAGCTCGATGTCGATGTTCTGCGTCGAGCGTTCGAGGGCAAGTCGGCGGCGTGAGAGCCGGACGGATGCCGTACGGTGGGCAAAGGCGCATTCGCGCCGTGCCCACCAGCGTTCTCAAGGCGAGAGAAAAGCGCTGGGCGCACTTCGCTTCGCCCACCGTACGAGACTGTGCCTCAATAACTAATCCTAAGCCCCACGCCGCCGTGGATGGTGTTGCCGACCGGCTGCGGGCCCAGCGTGCCGTTGGCGAACAGATCCACGATCCAGCCCTTTTGCACGCGGAAGCCGAGGCGGCCGCCATATTCGAACCAGCCCTGGTTGCCCATGGTCGGGACCACCACGCCGTTGCCGGTCACGGTCGCCACGATGCCGCCGTGGCTCGCAAAGGACTGGACCCAGCCGCCGTTGATGTTGGCCTCAATGTTGCTGCCGTAGAGATGCGTCCACTGGCCGCCGATCTTCACCAGGCTGGTGCGGTCGGTGCCGGTCGCAATCGCGGCGTCGAACGGATTGAAAGCCACTGCGCCGTCGGTGTAGCCCGACACCCGCTGCCAGAGCTGCCAGACCTCGACGGAGGCCGCGACCTCGTCGCGCGGCGACAGGCGGCTCATCCAGCCGGCGCGGCCATAGACGGCGTAGTTCGAGGCGTTGGTCGAACTGGTCACGCTCACGGGCCCGAGGCTGGTGTCGTAGCCGCGCGTGTAGCGCGCCTTCTCCCAGGGCGTCAGGATCGTGCCGACGTCGAAGAACGGGCGCGACGAGCCCCAGTCGGTGAAGTCATAACGTAGCGCGAAGGCACCGATCGGTGCGCTCGTGATCTTGTAGCCGCCCTCGTTGTAGTGCGTGTAGGCGATGCCGGCGAGCAGCGACAGATTGTTGGTCAGCTCCTTGCGGCCATGGATGCCCGCGGAGAACGAGCCGGCCGAGCCGAACGCGCTGATGCAGTCGCTGCAATTGACCTGCTCGTTGACGCCGAGCAGCACCGTGCCAAGCACACGGTTGGTGATCATCTGGTTGAAGCGCTGATTGGCGAGGCCGCGAATCGAATTGCCGCTGGAATCCGCGCCGGTCGGTGTCGGGCTCGGAGACGGAGATGGGCTCGGAGCGGGCGCAGGATCCGGGCTCGGCGAGGGGGAGGGCGTTGGGGACGGTGAATAGGTCGGGTAAGGCGTCGGCTCACCGCATTCGGATCCGCACGTCGCCTGGGCTACAGCCGATCGAATATCCAGCGCAAACGCAAGCGCAGCCAAGGTGGCCAGCGCGCCGGCGCGGACCAAGCGCTTGAAGCGGAGTTTCGCCATTGTCACCGCCCGCACAGCATGCCGTCGTCTTGGACGGCAGGTGTGATGGTCGGCGAGGCGGCGGCATATTGGTTGACCGCGCAAAGCCCGGCATTTGCGGCGCAGTTGGCGGCGAACGTCCAGGGCGGGGTATTGGACTTGGTGATGCCGGACTTGCCGCCGGTGGAGGTGATGATGGCGGTGTCGCCGGGCTGGGTGAGCTGCACGCACTGGGAGCTCTTCGTGCAGACGCTGGCCGCGCCGTCCTGAAGCACGACGACGGATCGGCCATGCTGCGAGAGGATGTCGAGCGTGGTGCCGCGTACGCCGATGGTTGCGAGCGGGGTCGTGATCTTGTAGGCGGTCTTGTCGGAATGTCCGGTGACGAAGCGGAATGCGCCGGTGGTCATGCGGATCGCGACGTCGCGATAGCTGTGCTCGTCGTTGAAGACGGTGCGGTCGAGCTTCAGCGTCGCGCTCGGGCCCAGTGACAGATTGGTGCTGTCGGCCATGACGAAGCGCGCCGCGCTGTCAGCGCCGGTGCGCACAGTCTCGTCGCGCAGCATGCTGTCGCCGACACTAATCGGCGTGGTGCTCGCGGCCACGCGCACCACTTCGTTCTGGATCACGACGGCCTCGCCGACGCGCGTCTGCGCCTGCGCGCCAGGGCACAATGCGGCCGACAACAGAGAGGAGAAAAGCCAGAAACGCAAATTCATTTCGCAACCGATCGACGTGTCCCTGATCGTACCGGATCGCGCGCGCTTAGGATGTGGCGGAATTATCACAAGCGGCGTGGACGTGCGTTATGCTTAGTGACAGTTGCGGCAGAATGCGTTCAATGAAAACTGCGATCTCTTTTTTGTCCGCGGTGACGCCAATTTGCCACGCAAAACATCTCCACAGCCGACGCTCGAATTGTCCGCGGTTCCAAAGGTGTCGCGGAGCGCAGTGATTGCTGTCGCGATTTTCCTGGTTGCTCATCTGGCGCTGCTGCTCGGTCTTTCGACGCCAGAGAAGTTCGTCTTCGACGAGGTGCATTATGTGCCGGCGGCGCGGCAGATGCTGACGCCTGCGATGTCGCAGCCGATGCTCAATCCGATGCACCCGCCGCTGGGGAAGGAGCTGATCGCAGCATCGATCGCAGCCTTCGGCGACAACGCGTTTGGCTGGCGGTATCCGGCGACCTTGTTCGGCGCGCTCGCGGTGGTCGCGATCTATCTGTGCGGCCTCGCGCTGTTCTCTGCGCAAGGGCCGGCGATCGCAGCCGCGCTGATCACTGGCAGCAACCAGATGCTCTACGTGCAGGCGCGCATCGCCATGCTCGACATCTTTGCGCTCGGCTTCGGCCTGCTCGCGACCGCCGCCTTCATGCATGGTTTTCGAAGAGAGCGGCCGCATGCGCTGTTCGCGCTCGCGGGCGGCCTGTTCGGCTGTGCTGCGGCCTGCAAATGGAGCGGCCTGTTTCCACTGGCCGTCTGCATTATGGTCCTTGGGGTGATTCGCCTGATGCAGGGCTGGCACACGCTGTTCGCCGACGCCAAGCCGAGCGACTGGTATCGGCCCGATCTCTGGCCCGGCTTTCGGGTACAGCATGCCGCGCTCTGCTTCGCCCTCCTGCCGGCGTTGACGTATCCTGCCGCTTTCGTTCCGCTGTACGGATTGTCGTTGCCGGATTTGGTCGAGGCGCAGCGGCGAATCTTCGCTGACAACACCACGACGGCGATCGCCGGCCACACCTATATGAGCGCGTGGCCATCCTGGCCGTTGCTCGCCCGCCCGGTCTGGTTCCTGTTCGACAAGACGGCGGAGGACAGCGTCGCCGCGATCGTCTTCCTCGGCAATCCGCTGGTGTTGTGGCCGGCGCTGCTCGCGCTCGCGGTCGTGCTCCGCGACTTCATCGTGGCGCGGCGCTGGGATGCATTCCTGATCGCGGCGTTCTATTTCGGCCCCTGGCTCGCCTGGGCGCTGCTGCCACGCACGCTGGGCTTCATTTACTACTACCTGCCGGCTGCGACCGCGGCGTCGCTTGCGCTGGTCTATGTTCTGCGCCGGGACGGATTGCCGCGCTGGCTGCTGTGGGCCTATGTCGGCATCGCCGCCGCCGGCTTTGCAGCCCTGCTGCCGATCTCCGCGGCCTTTGTCGGCAGCTCAATGCGAACCTTCGGCCGATTGATGCTGTTCCAGAGCTGGATATGACATCGCCGCCTGCCGGGTTACAGCAGGCGGCGCGTTTCGTCACGCGTAACTAGGCGATCATTTCGACGCGGTCTTGGTGTCCATGTTCACGACCTGGACGCGGCGGTTGACCGGGTCGGCGCCGTTGGCGGCATCCTTCAGCTTGGTCTCGCCGTAACCGACAGTGACGAGATCAGCGCCGTTCAGGCCATAGTTCTGCACCAGGTACTTCTTGATGGTGTCGGCGCGCCGCTCGGAGAGCCCTTGATTGTACTCCTCGCCACCGGTCGCGTCGGTGTGGCCCGCGACGACGAAGGTCGAACCCTTGAGCGTCGGATCGGACAGCGCTTTGCCGAGCGCCTGCACTGATGCCACCGAGGTCTTGGCGATCTCGGCCGAGTTGTAGTCGAACTGGATCTCCAGATCGATCTTCGGCTTGGCGGCCGCGAGCTCAGCGATCTGCTCGCGCTCGCCGGTCGAGAGCGACCGGGTCGAGCGGTTGCGCACGGTGTTGAGGAACGTCGATTCCTTGGCCTGCGCGGTGGGATCGGCCTGCGGCCCAACGGACAGGCCGCGGGTCACCGGCTTCGGCTTCAATGCATCCAGGATCTGGCCCGCGGAGACGTTGTTGTCGCCGGCCAGCGCAAGGTTTGCCGTCATCGACAGGGCCGCCGAGAGAGTAATCGCCTTCAATCCAAAAAATTTATCGAAACGGGTCATTGTCGTATCCTCGCTGTATGCCTGATGGCGATTTGATGCTGTGAGCATAGGGAAGGTTCAAAGGCCCCGATGTGATCCTTGTCACATTCGAAATCACGAGCCGGGGGCCACTGTGTTCGTTCCGGCTTGCTTCGAGCCAGCTCTCTGGCCGTTCCCGGCCATCCGCGTTCGCCGATCGTCGCAAAGGCGTCGGCCCAAGGCCCGCCCACGAACAAGAATTCGTCCAGATGCGCGCCTAGCAGGCTTTGATCATTCAACAATTCGTCCGCGAGGGAGGCGAGTTCCGTCCAGTGCCGAGGCCAAGTGACTACCAGCGTGACTACCAGTTCTATCGCAGCGGCCCGCCGGATCGGACAGTGTCCCTGAGCTCAATGCCAATCTATATCGGCGCGGCGATGATCGCGGTGGCGATCCTGCTGTCGACATTGATCACGGGGCTGACCTCCCGCTATGTCGGCCTGGAAGCGCCGACCGAGGATAATATGTGGCTGGTCGATCGTCTCACTGGCAGCGTCTATCGCTGCCAGTCGGAGGGGCGCGGCAAGGCATCCTGCGAGCCGGACACTGCTACGGGCAGCCTCGGGGAGCGCCCAAAAGCCGCACGCTAAGGGGGGCTATCGCTGCGGCGCAGCAACGAAAATGTCTTCTCCCTGAAAACTTGTCGCTGAAGAATGGCTCTTGCGTTGGGCCGGCACGACGCCGGTTTTGTTCTACGGAGGAGACACTCGATGAAGATGTTGCTTTCGGCTGTTGTGCTCGCGGTGTTCGCGGCCTCGCCGGCTTCTGCGGCAAAGATGCAACCCTGTACAGGCGAGGCTATCGGCAAATCGATGACCGCAATGGGAACCGTGGATTCGCCCGCCAAACAGGCGATGGCCAAGGAAATGGCTGCGGCCAACACCGAGATGAGCAAAGGCAATATGCGCGGCGCCTGCATGCATTACATGAAGGCGCAGAAGATGGGCGCGAAATAGTGAGCAGTTCGCTGACAGATCGCGCTGTCAGCAGATGGCAGCGCGGTTTTCTTTGGCTGTCTTGTTTGCCTCAGCGCGAATCCCGCTACATTGCATCCTGCAATGTCCCGCGCTCCCAAGCCTCTCCCCCTCTCGACGACACAGGCCAGGCAGATCTGGCTGCATGCCCAGCGGCTGGACGAGCGTACCCCGTTCGGCGAAGGCGCGCAGGCCGTCGCGCATGCGGTCGCTCATCTCGGCTATGTGCAGATCGACACCATCAACGTGATCGAGCGCTGCCACCACCACATCCTGTTCAGCCGCATCCCGTCCTACCGCCGCGCTGATCTTCGCCATGCCCAGAGCGTCGACCGAAGTGTGTTCGAATACTGGACGCATGCGCTGTCCTACGTGCCGGCGAGCGACTTCCGCTTCTTCCTGCCGGCGATGCGCGAGCACCGGCGCGAAGGGCACAAATGGTTCAACTCGGTGAAGCCGGCCGACACGCGCAAGGTGATGCGGCTGCTGCGCGCCGCTCCGCTCACGATCCGCGACATCGAGGACGACGTGCTCGTCGAGAAGGAACATTTGTGGCAGAGCCGCAAGCCGTCGAAGCGGGCCTTGCAACTTGCCTTCTATACCGGCGCTGTGACCATCAGCGAGCGCCAGGGCATGCTCAAGACCTATGAGCTGACGACGCGCCATTTTGGCTGGGACAAGCTGCCGAAGCCGGCCTCGGCCAAGGAGATCACGGCCTATCTGCTCGACCGCGCGCTGCGCTCACAGGGTGTGGTCAGTCTGGATTCGGTCTGCCATCTCGATGCGCCGCGCAAGAAGGCGGTGGCGGGGCTGATCGCCTCGCGCGTGCGCCGCGGCGAGCTCGTGCCTGTCGCGATCGACGGCGCGGGCAAGCAGGAGCATTGGGCGGTGCCTGCGGTGCTCGAGTCCACCGGCGCGGCGGCGTCGCCCGATCTCGTCCATATCCTGTCGCCGTTCGATCCGCTGATCATCCAGCGCAAGCGCACCAATCTCATCTTCGGCTACAACCATCTGTTCGAAGCCTATGTGCCGAAGGCCAAGCGCAAGCTCGGCTATTTCGCGCTGCCCGTGCTGGTCGGCGACGAGATCGTCGCCGCGCTTGATCTCAAGACGGACCGGCAGGCCAAGAAGCTCTTGATGCAGAAATGGACCTGGGTCGGCGAGGGCAAGAAGACTGCAGGCCGCAAGGAGCTCAAGCGCAAGATCGAGGACGAGCTCGACCGGTTCGAGCGGTTTCAGCTTGCGGAGTGAGCCTCACCTCATCTGGACAACGACTTTCCCCTTGGCCCTGCCCTTCGCAAGATAGCCAAGGGCGTCCTTTGCCTGCGCGAACGGAAATACCTTGTCGATCACCGGCCGAATGTGACCCGCCGTGAGAATGTCCGAGATCTGCGAGAGCTGCCCCCCGTCCGGATGCACAAACAGGAACGAATATTCGACGCCGCGTTTTCCAGCGCCGCGAATGATCTTGCGGCTCAACAGGCCGAATAGGAACACCATGAAGAAGTTCATGCCTCGGGCACGGGCGAATGCAGCGCCGGGAGCGGCGCACGCGCGCCGTCAAAAAGCTCGTGGGAGACGAGCGGACCGTGACGGCTGAGCCGCATCAAGTCGGAGGTCCTTTCGAATCCCGGCATCGACCAGGCCGGCGGGCGCAAACCTGCGTAGAAGTCGCAGGCGGTTCGCGAGCTTGCCGGCTGTGTATCGAATTTTCGGATGCGTCGCGTTTGCCGCCTTCAATACGGCGTCGGCGACCACATCCGGCGATTCGGCGGTTGCCATGACCTCGTTCACCCGCTTGCTCACCGCCGCGCGTGCTTCGCGATACTCGTCGAGCTTGACGTCCGGTTCGATGAAGTTCGCGTCGAACGGTGTCTTCGTGTAGGCGGGTTCGATGGTGGAGACCCTGATACCCCGCGTGCGCAGCTCGTGGTCAAGCGATTCCGAATAGCCTTCCACGGCGTGCTTGGTCGCCGCATAGAGCGCTCCATAGGGCATCGGCAGAAAGCCAAGGACGGAGCTGATATTGATGATGCGGCCGCTGCCCTGACGGCGCATCTGCGGCAGGACGGCGCGCGTCACCCGGATCAGCCCAAAGAAGTTAGTCTCAAAAATCGAGCGGGCCTGCTCGATCGAGCTCTCCTCCGCGCCGGCAGGGGCAACGCCGAATCCGGCGTTGTTCACGAGTAGATCGATGCGACCCTCGCGCCCGATCACCTCGCTGACGGCCGCTGTGACGGATTCGTCGCTGGTCACGTCGAGGGCCAGCATCTCGAATGGCCGCTTGCCTGCCTGAACTCCGCGTCGGCTGGTGCCGTAAACTCTATAACCGGCTGTTGCGAGCCGCTGCGCGGTGGCTTCGCCGATGCCCGACGAGGCGCCTGTCACGAGAGCAATCTTTACCTTGGTCATGACTTTCTCCTAGTGATCGGCGCTGCGCCCGCCAGATTTTGATGGCGATCGTAATGTTTGAATTAGATGACGATCGTAATTATAATTGTCAAGGCCTCTGATTCGGGAGTTCGGACATGCGCGTGTCCAAGGAGAAGGCGGCCGACAACCGCGAGCGAATTCTAACGGCGGCCTCACGCCTGATCCGGGAGCGCGGGATCTCCGGCGTCAGCGTCGACGCGCTGACCGAAGCCGCCGGCATGACGCATGGCGGCCTTTACAGCCAATTTGGCTCCAAGGAGCGGCTTATCGAAGAGGCGGTCGCCGAAGCGATCGTCTCCAAAGGACGCGAACTCCGTGAAACCACCACGGTCGGCGATTATGTTTCCGAATATCTCTCGGTGGCGCACCGGAATGAACCGGGAAGCGGCTGCCCCTTTGCTGCCCTGTGCTCTGAAATGCATCGCCAGAGCCAAGGCGCGCGAGAGCGATTTACCGCCGGCGTGAGGGGCATGATCGGATGGCTCAGCGCCCGCATGGGAGCGGGGGCCGGCCAACGCAAGCGCGATGGGGACGCGATCGTGACTCTGGCCTCTCTGGTCGGAGCGGTTGTACTCGCCCGCGCCGTGAGCGATTCCAAATTGTCAGACGAGATTCTCCGCGCCACCAGGAAGAGGCTGGCTGGCTAGTCTTTGCCTAGGCTGCGCGTTTCCACAAGCCGATCCAGCCAGACGCCGAACACAATGCCGATCACGTAAGCCGCCAAATTCCATAACGAGAAGATGCGCCCGAGCAGCAGCGCGCCCGCGGTGGTCAGGCGGAACGAGTCAAGCCAAGGGGTATGCACCAGGCGGGAGAATTCCACGACGACCGCGATCACGACCGCGATAGCTGCCATCTGCATCCGCGTCAGCCGCGGCAGCAAAAGACCGACCAGCAGAAACACCATCGTCGCCCACAACAGCGAGCCGCCGTACTTCACGGCGAAGGCGGGCAGGCCGAGCGGAAGGCCGTACCAGCGCAGCGACAGCCCGCAGACGATCACCGCAAACGCGAGGCCGGCGCGGATCAGCGGTATCCGCAGCAGCGCAACGCGTTTATCCGGCTGCGCTCCGTGCATTGCTCGCTCCATTGACTCTTTGCCCGCGATGCTCAAAACCGCCTCTTAGCTACAAAAGCAACAACACGGGGGAAGCCATGAGCCAGACCACGATCTATGCCGGTTCCGTCGGCGCAGCCAAGTCGGAAATCGAGACCTCGACCATCCGCACTATCTCATGGCGCCTGATTCCGTTCCTGGTGCTCGCCTACTTCTTCTCCTATCTCGATCGCGTCAATCTCGGTTTCGCCGCGCTGACCATGAATGCGGAGCTGAAGTTCACGCCGCTGATCTTCTCCTGGGGCGCCGGCATCTTCTTCATCGGCTACTTCATCTTCGAGGTGCCGAGCAACCTCGCGCTGGAAAAATTCGGTGCCAGCCGCTGGATCGCCCGGATCATGGTGACCTGGGGCATCATCTCGGCGCTGATGGCGGCGGTCAGCGGCGTCACGAGCTTCTATGTCCTGCGCTTCCTGCTCGGCGTCGCGGAGGCCGGCTTCTTCCCGGGCATCATCCTCTATCTCACCTATTGGTATCCGGCCGAATATCGCGCCCGCTTTCTCGCGGCCTTCGCCATCGCCGTTCCGGTCTCGACCGTGATCGGCGCGCCGGTCTCGGGCCTCCTGCTCGGGCTCGACGGCCTGATGGGGCTGAAGGGCTGGCAGTGGCTGTTCATCATCGAGGGCATTCCTTCCGTGCTGCTCGGCATCGTCACTTGGTTTTATCTCACCGACAGGCCGGAGAAGGCGAATTGGCTCTCGGCCGAGCAGAAAGCCTGGCTCAAGGCCAAGCTCGATTCTGAGATCGCAATCAAGCAGGCGGTGAAGCATCCCTCGCTCGGCCAGGCGTTGTCGTCGCCGAAGGTGATCGCGCTCAGCCTGATCTATTTCGGCTTCGTCGGCGCGCTCTATGGCATGCAGTTCTGGCTGCCGCAGATCGTCAAGGCGTTCGGCCTCACCAACGCGCAGACCGGCTTCGTCACCGCGATTCCGTATCTGTTCGGCACCATCGGGATGGTGCTGTGGGCGCGGCATTCGGATGCGACACGCGAGCGCGTGATGCATGTCGGCGCGCCGCTGCTGCTCACCGCCGTTGCGCTCGGCATCTCCTCTTATCTCACCGATCCAGCCCTCACGATGGTTGTGCTGACGGTGGCGGCCATTGGGGTGTTCTGCTGCTTCGGCGTGTTCTGGACCTTGCCGACCGCCTGGCTGTCCGGCACCGCGGCGGCCGGCGCCATCGCCCTGATCAACTCGGTCGGCAACCTCGCCGGCTTCGGCGGGCCCTATCTGATCGGCTGGGTCAAGGAAGCCACTGGCCAAACCTCGACCGGCCTGCTCGTGCTCGCCGTCTTGCCGCTGATCGCCGGCCTCCTGGTCTTCGTCGGCGGCCATGACAGCAAGCACGAGTTCGCCGAATAGGAACGGCGAGGGAGCCTCTGCAGTGGGGCAAAGGGTGCTCTTCGCACGCCGTGCCCATCTTCTTCCCGCTTGCGACTGTCGTGGTGGCACGCGTCCGCCTTCTCTTCGAGCTACGGCGGACATCTCGCGTTGTCCGCCCTACCATCGCACCTTCCTGACAACAACAGGGTCCTTACCAGGCCTTAGCGATCACGGATTCCTGATGACTGACGATTATTGACTTTTGTCAGTAATTAATCGACATTCCTCTCATTCGAGATGCAGGAGTGTCCTTCGATGTTCGTCCGGTCGGTTTTGTCCAGCTATTCCAGGCTGTTGGCAGGTGTGTCGCTGGCCCTGATGGCCGCCGCACTGGCTGGGTGCAATGACACCGTCGCCGAAAAGGCCGAGCCGCCGCGGCCGGTTCTGGTCGCAACGGCCCATTATGAGGCCGAGACGCCGGAGCGGAGCTTCGTCGGGACCATCCGGCCGCGGATCGAGAGCGATCTCGGATTTCGCGTCGCCGGCAAGGTCGCAAAGCGCCTGGTCGAGGTCGGCCAGACCGTCGAAATCGGACAGCCGCTGGCGACTCTCGACGAGGTTGATCTGAAGCTCCAGGCCGAGCAGGCCGTTGCCGAGCTGACTGCCGCGACCGGCGTGCTGGCCCAGGCCGCCGCTGCCGAGCAGCGCGCCAAGGACCTGAAGGCCAAGGGCTGGACCACCGATGCTCAACTCGACCAGAGTCGCGCCGCCGCTGACGAGGCCCGTGCGCGCCTGAATCGGGCCGAGCGCTCGGTCGAGCTGACCAAGAATTCCCTTTCCTACGCGACGCTCAACGCCGACGCCCGTGGCGTCGTCACCGCAACGCTGATCGAGCCCGGCCAGGTGGTCGCCGCGGGCCAGGCCTCGATCCGTGTCGCCCGCTTTGCCGAAAAGGAAGCGGTCGTCGCCATTCCTGAGACGCTGGTCGGACGCGCCAAGTCGGGCGTCGCCAGCGTCACTCTTTGGTCCGAGCCGAACAAGAAGTACACCGCCAAGCTGCGCGAGATCGCGCCGGCGGCCGATCCGGCCACCCGCACCTATCTGGCAAAATTCTCGCTGCCCGAGGCCGACGACAAGGTCGCGCTCGGCATGACCGCGACGCTCACGCTGTCGGACGCCGCCACCGAGCGCGTCGCCCGGCTACCGCTATCGGCGTTGTTCAACGAAGGCGGCAAGCCGTCCTTCTACGTCGTCGACGACAACGGCGCGATTACGCTGAGGCCGGTGACGGTGAAGTCCTACGAGAGCAACGACGTCGTCATCACCGGCGGTGTCGAAGAGGGCGCCAAGATCGTCGCCCTTGGCGTGCAGAAGCTCGATCCGAGCCAGAGGGTGCGGATCGTGTCGTCGCTGAGTTTTTAGTTTTTGTCATTCCGGGGCGATGCGAAGCATCGAACCCGGAATCTCGAGATTCCGGGTCTGGTCCTTCGGACCATCCCGGAATGACGAAAGAAATGAGTTCCTCATTGCGAGGTGAGTTTCGGCCCGAGCGCAAATGCAAAGGCTGAAGCGGCGAAGCGATCCAGAACCTGCCCAGCCCCCTGGATTTGCTTCGCTGCCTCGCGATGAGGCCTTGAATAGAGCGGCTGTCGTTTTTGCAACTGGATCGTCTTTCGGAGAGTGCGATGAAGCGCTTCAACCTTTCGGCCTGGGCCGTCAGCCATCCGACGCTGGTGCTCTTCCTAATGATTGTGCTCGGCGTCGCCGGCTTCTTCTCCTACGAGAAGCTCGGCCGTGCCGAGGATCCGTTCTTCACGGTAAAGGTGGTCAACGTCTCCGTGATGTGGCCGGGGGCGACCGCGCAGGAGATGCAGACCCAGGTCGCCGATCCCATCGAGAAGAAGATCCAGGAGCTGCCCTATTTCGAGAAGGTGCAGACCTATTCCAAACCCGCCTTTACCGCGCTCCAGGTGACGTTCCGTGACAACACCCCGCCGAAGGATGTGCCCTATCTCTTCTATCTCCTACGCAAGAAGCTGGTCGACGTGCAGGGTCAGCTGCCGTCCGGCATTCTCGGGCCCGTCGTCAACGACGAATTCTCCGACGTCGATTCCATCCTCTACATGATGACCGGCGACGGCGCCGACTATGCTCAGCTCAAGAAGGTCTCGGAAGGATTCCGTCAGCGCCTCCTGAAGGTGCCCGGCGTGACCAAGGTCGACGTCTACGGCAATCAGGACGAACGCATCTTCGTCGAGTTCAGCCACGCCAAGCTCGCCACCCTCGGCATCACGCCGCAGGCGCTGTTCGATTCGCTCGCCAAGCAGAACAACGTGACGCCGGCCGGCACAGTCGAGACTTCGTCGCAGCGCGTGCCGCTGCGGGTCACTGGCGCGCTCGACGGCGCCAAGGCCGTGGCCGAGACGCCGGTCGAGAGCAACGGCCGCGTCTTCCGTCTCGGCGATATCGCCACCGTCACCCATGGCTATGTCGATCCGCCGAGCTTCGTCGTCCGCCAGGAAGGCAAGCCCGCGATCGGCATCGGCGTCGTCACCGCCAAGGGCGCCAACATCCTCGATCTCGGCAAGGAGGTCGAGAAGGCGACAAGCGAATTCATGAAGGCCGTGCCGCAGGGCATCGACGTCAGACTGATTGCCGACCAGCCCAAGGTGGTCGAGCACGCCGTCGGCGAGTTCGTGCACTCCTTCATGGAGGCGCTCGTCATCGTGCTGTTCGTCTCATTTTTGGCACTGGGCTGGCGCACCGGCATCGTGGTCGCGCTGTCGGTGCCGCTGGTGCTCGGCATCGTCTTCATTGTCATGAACACGATGTCGCTCGACCTGCACCGCATCACGCTCGGTGCGCTGATCATCGCGCTCGGTCTGCTCGTCGACGACGCCATCATCGCAGTCGAAATGATGGTGGTGAAGATGGAGCAGGGCTGGGATCGCATGCGCGCGGCGTCCTTTGCCTGGGAATCAACTGCGTTTCCGATGCTCACGGGAACGCTGGTCACGGCCGCTGGCTTCCTCCCCATCGGCTTTGCCAATTCCGCGGTCGGCGAATATGCCGGCAGCATC
>NZ_JADPKL010000131.1:0-577 GCF_023073935.1 Bradyrhizobium sp. 147
ATGGTCTTCCAGCGGCCGTGCGGAACCTTGGCGGGAAGTCTGTGCCCGCGCGGCGCCCATCCCCGCAAAGGTGCCATATCGGTTCTGGTCCAGGTCTCGGCCCTTGCGCGCTGCGCAGGCGCCAGTTGTGGCGTGTCGCTCGAGATCGGAGCCGCCACCGGTGTGATCTCGACGGGAACGAGAGCTGGCACGGAATCTCCGCCCAGTCGCCCCTGGCGTGTCTGTCGACGCCAGGTGAACAGCAGGCTGTGAGCCACCCCGTGCCGGCGCGCCCCCCGCAGACCCTCTCGCCAGCCTGCAACGTCTCTTCGACAAGGCGAAATCGCCGACGACGCTCGGCGCCCAACACATTGACCTGCATTCGCCACGTGACCTTAAAGCTAGACTTAAGTCAAATCCTCGGGCCACAGCTCAAACTACGCAAGGCGGTCGCCGCCGGCTTTCAATTACCCATAACGTTGACCACTCGGCCTGATTTGCTGATCGGCGAAATCTTGAGTCGAAAGAATCGCTTGTGATTCCTTGCTGAGCACCTGATTCGCGAGGGGGTGCTCTATGGGGCTGACATTAAGGGATC
>NZ_JADPKL010000139.1:0-24059 GCF_023073935.1 Bradyrhizobium sp. 147
GAACTGAGTCGCTGCATAAAACCCCCGTTCTGACCGTGTCGCGAGGGGGTCAATTCCTCGTGTCGTCAGGGGGTCAATTTTCCACGTCGCCCGACAGCAGGCGTTGTGCCCTGATATTATCCGCCGGTGCGGGGCGCAATAGCTCCGCGCGCATCGATCACCGCGCCTCGGCTTCGCAGCGCGGACTCGTTCTCGTCGGAACTGGCGGCGTGCTCTTTGGCCACGCGATGAGTGACGTGCTTCTTCACCGTCGCGATACCCTCGGCCAAGAACCAGCATTTGCGGTGACCGTCCATCCGATACACCCAATGCTGACCAATGGCGGTCGAGGTGCCAGGCATTCCGCTTGCGGCGGAGAGGTTGGAGCGGGTTCGCGGGGAGTGATATTGAAGAACTCGGCAAAAGGGTTCTCAAACTGGCCAAGTAAAATCGCAAATGACGGACATCGAAAACTCCCGATGTGCCCCCGGGCATGAGCCTTCGCGGCGACACGGGCTCCCATGCGGCTTAAATCTGGCAGCGTTATGATTAATTGTGCGCCGGGCCATCCGAATCCAATAGAGTCGTCCAGCGCCGTTGGGGTGCAACTCGGCAGTGCGCTCAATAAATCCAGCCAACTGCATTTCTCTACGCATTGATCTCCGCGGTCCGCGACGCAGCCGCTCGATCGCCATCGCTGCGGCAACGTTGCGCTCATCTCGGCGCGAGCAATGGCCGTGCGAAAGCGCAACTGGTCGGGCGGTAAATTTGTGGATGTCACGATATCAGTCTGCGAGCCCCTAGCGAGAGTTACCCCTCGCACCAAATTAAACGCTTCGCCACGATATTACCGCCGTGGTGCCTTTCTTCCTGCTACCTCCGCATTTAAATGTGGATTGTATGGCTAATATTTAGCTGGCGCCTTGTCTGCTCCTTCATTCCCGAGTTGTCTGCCTAGGCCTTCTCCCAAGAATTCGGATCGAGCCATGGACACCGCGCATTTCAATTCGCTCTCCATTGACGAGCTCTGGATACTTCACCAACACGTCACCGTCAGCCTCACTCAAAAAGTGTTAGTGAAAAAAGCACAATTGGAGGAACGGCTCCAAAAGATTGGACTGCCAGACGAGGCCCCACGGTTCGTTCGTAAGCGCCGTCCATACCCGCCCGTTCATCCCAAATATCGCAATGGAAGAACCCGTCGGAGACATGGTCCGGTCGCGGCAGGTTGCCTCGGTGGCTGCGGCCGCAGCTTCGAGGCGGCGGGAAGTTGGATGACTTCCTAATCGAGCAGGCTTCGGTTCAAAAGCGGCAGACAAATTGAGCGCTGGGGGGCATCCGCTGGTCATCACTCCTTTGATCTTCCTGCGCGATGCACCACTGTCTATTCGTGCCGACATGCATCGGCTGTTAAGGGTTGGTTTAGTTCCCAGCATGATCATTGGGGACCACAAGGGACCCGAGCATGCCACTGCATCATGCGAATACCTTGGAGAGGTTCGAGACGGTCGCGGATCAAGGCAGTTGCGAGGTCACGACTTGGCCTGTCACTCTCGACCAATCAGATTTCTCGAGCTCCAATCGAGATGAGATCCTGGCCCTATTGGCGCCAAGCGGCCATCCAAATCGCACCATTTGGCTCGTCGTGGCCGCATTGGCTGGGGGCTTCGGGTTGGGATGGGCTGGGGCTTGGTACGGTCCTGCAACTATCTCGGTTCTCAACCCAATTGCTCAGGTAGAAACGGTTTCGCGCCGC
Organism: Bradyrhizobium sp. 147; assembly: GCF_023073935.1. Taxonomy (NCBI): domain Bacteria; kingdom Pseudomonadati; phylum Pseudomonadota; class Alphaproteobacteria; order Hyphomicrobiales; family Nitrobacteraceae; genus Bradyrhizobium; species Bradyrhizobium sp. 147. The sequence continues at coordinate 1,736 of NZ_JADPKL010000139.1, forward strand.
ATGCCTGACACAAAGTCAGGCGGTAGGATCGAAAGCGCCCGAAAGATAGCATTAGCGTCGGCCTCGCGAACACCGCCTGGTGTAGGTCAGCCCTCCACAGTAAGCGCTAGCCTTACTCCGAAGCCCCTGACAAAAGCGTCGAGTGGGGCGCAATCGGCGGCTTCGAACCAAGCTTCTTCGGCTGTCGAGGCGGACGTGTCTGTGACCGGCTCGCTCGGGTCCGCGGAGCCGCTCCTGTCGGGCCCCGAGACAAGACCAACGACTATTGGAGGTTGGGCAGTCCTTGACGTTCGCGGCGGAACGGCGGTGCTCGAAGGGCCCGATGGGATTCGAATGGCAGCACGGGGCGACGTGGTCCCCGGCATCGGGCGGATAGACTCTATCGTGCGTTGGGGCAACCGTTGGATAGTTGCAACAGCTGGTGGACTGATCTCGACGCCCTAAACTAGGCGTTACAGTTGCGAGCGGCGATTCCTTCCGACGGAAATTGGCGGACGGAAGAGCACGCTTGAGCCGCCTAGATTACCTTCGAGCATCCAAACGTCTCTGTTTGAGTGGGCCGTTGGAAAGGCCGTGGACAAAAGTGCACAGCCATCTTCAGCCGATGCGTGCGGCTGGAGCTTAAGACAGAGAAGACCTAGCGCTAGCAGCAAGCCGCCCTTTGCTTCCTGCCGCGTCCGTAAGATCCATGTCGGCCGGCACAGCCGGAGAAAGAGGCAGCGTCAGTTCGGTCGCGAGAGCTTCTCCAACTCAACTTGGGTCGGCCCGATGTGCTTGGGACATGAGCCGGTCGGAAGATCGGTAACGGGCGACGTCTGTCGGATCGGATCTGGGCGCGCGTGCCGAGACATCGGCCCCGTTACATGCGCCCCTTTCAGCGCCGTGAGCGGCTTTACTAACGAACTAGCGTTGATGGCCGAGACCAATACCTAGCACTCGTGCCTTCTGCCTCAACGATCCTTCGGATCGCTTCATCATTTTAGACAGCTTCGTAACCGGCGTTCTGGCTCGCGAATGTGCTTTCAATAGCTTGATGTCGGATGCCGTGTATTCCTTGCGGACGAGCTTCTTCTTCGTGACATTCTTGGCCATTTCGATCTCCAAGTTGATTCGGAGTGGCTTAGTATCACGCTCGCGCTCATGATCAAGCTACGGACCAAGTTCCGATTAGACGATGCCTTTGCAGCGTCCAGATTGATGCCGAAGACCATCAGACTAGTTCACGGCATCAGTTTTGTTGAAAAGGCCCTGACTCAGATGTCGGACAGCTGAGCGGAGGAGATTTGCTCCCGTGATGTGGAGGTGTGCGGTCGCCTTGACATGCCGCGAGGCATGGAAGTCGGACGGAAAATACTGCATTATCATCAGTGCATGGTTGCTCATGAACCGTCATGGCGACCGGTCTCCCCTCTGGCCAGCATGACCAAGCCGCGGAACTGGAAGTGTTCTCTGTCCAAAAACGAAAGCCTCGTACGAAGGCCGAAATCGCCGCACACGAAGACATAACACCACCGATAGTGGACCGCCCATAATCAGGCTCGCGAGAATGCGCGCCATTGTTTATTGCCTTTTTGTCAGGCCCACGAGAGTGCGGGGAGCATGTGACACCGCTGACGGGGATCTCTTCTGGCTTCAAGTTCGGCACCAAACCGCGAGCTGGAGATCGAATGGCCGCATCTCCCGGTGAATGACGAGGTCGAAAAAGGGCCGTCTACAGTGTGCTAGAATAAAATGATGAAAGCGGCTTTCTTCGCGGTGACTTTCAGTGTCGGTGGCGATGGCGATAAGTGTGGCGTCGTCAGGACGAGGTAATGGAGCTTGTCATAGGTGAGGTCATTTTCCTCTTCGAGCCACTGCTTGGCGAGCACATCTGCCGCGCATTCCTCAGAGGACATCTTCTCTCAGCAGGTATGCCGTCGCCCGAGCCCCGTTTCAAAACCTGCGATGTTTGGAAGGGGTGAGGATATGCCAAAACGGAGATCGAGGACGCCAATGGGCAGATTGCAGGCGCACGCAGGCCAATATGGATGTTATCCTGGAGCAAGTGTGCCGAGAGCTTCCGAACGGCGGAGATCATGATAGCCGCAAGTTCATCGCAGAGCAGTTGATCCAGTCTGCGCAGGCAGGTCACGTTTCTCTCGGTGAACTGACCGCGGTTGCGCGTCGCGCAATGATCGAGCTGAAAAACCGCCCGATGTCGGCCTGACGCCACGACGCCGCTGGTCTATTCGCCTTCACGAACGAACTCCACTCCGATCCGGTTACCCATTGACCAGATCAAGCGGCACTCCCTGACCATGCGACTGCACTCGAGCATCAGAGTAAACCGCGCTCTCATAAAGCGGCTGTCCGGCAGCTCGATAGCAGCGCCATAATCGGAGATGTTCCGCACCCGACAGCGAAGGCTTGATCCGTCACCTGAAATGTACGCAACCTCGTCGACTTCGCTGCGCTCCTGTCTGCGACGATCGGTTGTCATCACTTCACCAGCGTTTCGCCGCGTCGCGCTCTCTTCGAAACTCGACCGCGATTGATGAATTGAACGCCGGCGAACTCTCCGTTGACCCAGGAGAGCTCGCAGTGTCGGTAGGCTAATCCGATCGGCGACAGTACGAGGAAAAATTCCTTCTGGCCGATACCTGTCACCGCACCGTCAATCACTAGCTTTGCGCCAAATTCGCAAACATCATGAATTTTGGAGGCGCGCTGCCATGTGCCGTCGATCGCCATCAACCGCGCTTCGATTGGCCGTTCGAAGACGACGCGCCTGTCGGATCGTTGTTCCGCCTCACTCATGAACCACCCCGTGTGGCCTTCGGGCAGCCGCTCAGAGTAAGGCAAGAGCGTTGACGGTCTGTGAACGAACAGTTGGGCCGCTGCGAGCGCCCAACACGCGCGTCTGGGTAGCGCGCTATCGCTGACTGCCCGGCTCGGTTGATGCCTACGATGAGCCGCCGGCTCAACGCGCGAAGCTGACGGCGAAGCGGAAAACCCGCTTATGAGGCCCGCCCGCCCGGAGACTACGCTCCCGACCGCGCTTCGTCGCATGGCCGCCAGCATCAATCCTAGCACTGGGCGGGGCCGCCGGCCGAAGGGCCGGCGCCCCCTCGCCGCGAAGACGCCAGTACGCGAACAAGGGCGACTTCGCGACTGCATCCGGCATCGGCGCGCCCGCCGGCAAGCGCAATGAGATACGATCGTTAGTGTTACTTGGGTCGGTTAGTGGTGACTGGTCGCTTCGCTAATGACCTGCGCGAGGTGATCGCCTCCACCTTCTTCAGCGTCTGTGCAAACTCAGATTGGAGATGCTGTTCGTGCTTCGGGTCTGTAGGCTCCGAGAGGAATGCAACCTTCACGAGGAAGCGGTTCAGTAGCGATGCTATCGCAAGGTTTTCCGAGTGCTGTGAGCGCAGGACCGTGAGTTGCCGACGCATCTCGATAAGGTCAAGTTTTCCGCCGTCTGACTGCTGTTTCAAATACAATGGCCTGCAATCAAACGAAGCCGCCGCGTCGAATATAATGGCGCGACGGCTCCGCCATTGGGGACCCGGACCAAGGGCAATGTCCGGCCATAAGAAGCTAGCGCTCCGCAGCTTCGGTGCAATCAACCTCTGGAATTAAGCTTGATGTCGCGGTGGCGAGTTAATTCTGGAACCAGGAAGGAGGAGCATTCAACGTGGTCAGACCGCCAGGGCTCACGACGCACGCGCCTGGGCTCGTTCCCGCTCGACTTCCTCAGCGTCCTTGTCATCGATGTTCATAAGGGAGTTTTTGGCATCGCCGTGAACCTTCAGCAGCTCGTCGAGCTTCGCATGAATGGCTTGCGTGTCGCGGTGCTCGGCGCGCTGGATCACGAGGGTCATTCCCCAGGTCGCGAGAGTGGCAAGCGAATGCCACTCTAGGCCATTGCCGAAGGCGAACCAAAGCGCGGCATAAGCGAGAAACACCACGAACGCGGCTGGCCGCGAGGCCAGCACGCCTATGTTGGTCAACCAGCCTCGGATTTCCTTCAGCGCCATGACGATCAACGTGGCGCTGCTTTGGTCGGTTCCAGAAAGCTCTACAACTCGCGATCCATTGCGCAAAAGCGTCAAGGGCTCATTAAGCGCGCGCGGTTGTTCCACCTGCCTGGATGGGTGGATCAGATCGGGCTCCAGACCGCCAACTGCCGGTTCGTAAGCCTCGAGGCGAAGGAATCGAGCGCCGCTTTTTCTTCAGCAAGCGCCGAATCTGGTATGGCTCGTCGTAGCCTGTGGTCGACCCGTCGGCGTTAAGAATATCAATGCCCAACAGATAAATCGTTCCATCCGTTAAAGTTGTCGATGGGACATTGCCACTGGCGTCGACATCCGGTCAGTCCCCGAAAAGGGGTGGTCGGCAAGTTGATAGATCTCAAACTCGCGCGTTCCATCCGCGTTGTCGATTTCACGGTGGATCACATTGGCCGTGGCATCGGTTGTTGTGTGATCGTGGTAACGCCGTTGGTGAACGTCGATGTGGTTGTGTTAGGCGCTCCGGTGCCGCGGGGAGTATGCTCGTGTGAGAACTGGTGATAGGCGATGCCAAGCACGTCCATTTCCACCCGGAAGTCACCAGCGCGATGGTTGGATCTTCTCATGTCGCTGATTTAACGCGATCAACGTAAGCGCAAGCACCGCTCCGACCACGTTCGAGGACGATGATCCAGTCTCGCTTCAAGAACCCATAAGCAATCCAGAGGATAGCCCGCTGGCGAGCGCGACCAGCATCTTCAGGGAAAGGTCCTCGGTCGAACCAGGCGCACGTGCTTTACGCACTTGCTGCAAGTAAGACAGAGACGTCAAACCCGCGGCGAGAACTCCCATGGCCTGAATGGCAGTTTCCACGCCGGTCAGTTCTCGTGATGAACCCGAACGACGATATCATCTGGAAAAAAGTCGGTGGTCGGGCCGGCACGTGATCGCCACAGGTCCTTTCCTCGAATCAATGATGGGATAACTAGTTCGCGCTCGGCAATGCTCGCCACAATGCACCGGGCCGCCATGGACCACGTCTTCAGTTGGGCCGTTCAGCGAAGTCATGCGCGGCCTGCCCAAAGCATCGAACAAGGGGGCGGGCCGACCAGTGCGCCTTGTTGCATTCAGCAAGCGATTTCTGGAACAGAAGGACCGGCCGCTGGTTGCTCCGATAGACAGGAGCCGTCGCCATGCAACGCTCGAAGCCACAACCCATCCGCAACAAGCTGGACCTGACGGATCGTACCCAGGTGCGCCACGTCAGAAAGCGACTACGCCTTTCTGACGCCGAACTGATCGCGATCGTCGGTCGGATCGGAAATTCCATTTCGGCGATCAGCAAGGAAGCGACGCTGCAGAAGGCCAGCGTGGCAACGCAGGCCGCCGATGCGCTTCCTGCCGCCGTGGTCGCCTGCGCGCCCGGCACGGAGCAAACAGCAACCGAGCCTTTGCCAACCGCGCCGGTTTCTTAAATAGATTCCTCTTGGGGGCGGACATGGATCAATCAGCGCGTTCGGATGAAGCCCTGACGCGGACGGCCTCGAGCCTGCGCCGCTCCCGGATCACAGAAGGCAGGCCGTTTCCGCTCGGCGCCACCTGGGATGGGCTCGGCGTCAACTTCGCGCTGTTTTCGGCTCACGCCACCAAGGTCGAGCTTTGCCTGTTCGATGACACCGGCGAAACCGAACTGGAGCGTATCGAACTTCCGGAATACACCGACGAAGTTTGGCACGGCTATCTTCCCTCCGCCCGTCCCGGCACCGTCTACGGCTACCGCGTCCACGGTCCTTATGAACCCGACGCGGGACACCGCTTCAATCCCAACAAGCTCGTGCTAGATCCTTATGCGAGACAATTGGTCGGCCAGTTGCGCTGGGGGTCTGAGCTGTTCGGCTACCAGCTCGACCATGCTGACAAAGATCTCTCCTACGACGAACGCGACAGCGCGTCGCTGATGCAGAAATGCCGCGTCATCGACCCCGCCTTTACCTGGGGCGTGGCGCGCAAGCCGGAAGTGCCGTGGGAGCGTACTATTATTTACGAAATGCACGTGAAGGGCTTTACGCAGACGCATCCACTGGTTCCTGAAGCAGACCGCGGCACATTCTCAGGGTTGGCGCACTTTGAAATTCCCTCTTATTTGCGCTCGCTTGGCATAACCAGCGCCGAGCTGTTGCCGATCCATGCTTTCGTCGACGACGGTTATCTGGTGGAGAAGGGCCTTCGCAACTATTGGGGGTACAATTCCATTGCCTTCTTTGCACCGGAGCCACGGTATCTCAAGGCGCCGCTCGCGAACGAATTCAAGACTATGGTTAACCAGTTCCATGCCCATGGCATCGAGGTCATTCTTGACGTCGTCTACAATCACACTGCGGAGGGGAACGAGCTCGGCCCGACCCTGTCATTCAAGGGCATCGACAATGCCAGCTATTACCGCCTGCTGCCGGACCAGAAGCGCTACTACATCAACGACACGGGCACCGGAAATACGGTGAACCTCTCGCACCAGCGCGTGCTCCAGCTGGTCGCCGATTCTTTGCGCTATTGGGCCAGCGAGATGCGGGTCGACGGCTTCCGTTTCGATCTAGCCACTATCCTGGCGCGGGAGCCCTATGGCTTTGACGAAGGCGGCGGCTTCCTCGATGCATGCCGCCAGGATCCTGTACTCTCCAGCGTCAAGCTGATCGCCGAGCCTTGGGACATCGGACCGGGCGGCTATCAGGTCGGCCAATTTCCGCCGGGATGGGCGGAGTGGAACGACAAATTCAGGGACGCTGTGCGTGCCTTCTGGAAGGGCGATCCCGGCACGATTGCCGACTTTCCCAAGCGTATCTCAGGATCGGGCGATCTCTTCAACAAGCGCGGACGGCGGCCATGGGCCAGTGTGAATTTCGTGACGGCCCATGACGGCTTCAACCTCAACGATCTCGTCGCGTACAACGACAAGCACAACGAGGCGAATGGCGAGGAGAACCGCGACGGCCAGAGCAACAATCATTCCTGGAACTGCGGGGTCGAGGGTCCGACCGACGATCCCGCGATCACCGCGCTACGCGAGCGCCAGAAACGGAATCTGTTCGGGACGATGCTGCTCTCCCATGGTACACCCATGCTGCTCGGCGGCGACGAGTTCGGACATACCCAGAAGGGCAACAACAACGCCTACTCCCAGGACAACGAGACCACCTGGCTTGACTGGATGGGCATGACCGCTAACGGCCGCAACCTTCGCGAATTTGTGCGAAAGCTGATCGCTACACGCAAGGCATTTCCCATTCTCTACCGCAGCCGCTTCCTGGTCGGCTCTCACAACGAGGAGCTCGACGTGAACGACGTGACCTGGCTGTCTCCAACCGGCGAGGAGATGATGACGGACCAATGGGAGGACGGCAACGCCAAGTGCTTGGGGATGCTGCTTGACGGACGCGCCCAGGAGACCGGAATCAAACGCCGTGGCTCGGATGCGACCCTGCTACTGGTCTATAACGCGCACCATGACGTCGTAAACTTCATCTTGCCGGCCGTCGCCGACGGGCTCAGTTGGCTAGGCCTGATCGACACCAACCAGCCGGACGCGCGCATGGTCGAGTTCGAGTTCGGGCACGCTTACGCGGTGACCGGGCGATCCTTGTTGGTGTTTGGGCTTGCCAACGATAACCTCGCAACGCGCCGCCTGCGGCACGGTCTCGGCGCGCTGTTAGACATCGCTGACACGCCTCTATCTCGCTAGATTCATGAGCCTCGACACCGCCGCTCAGCGGTCCACCTCGCCGAACACGATGTCCAGCGATCCGAGGTCGCCGAGACGTCGGCGAGCAAGTGGCCCTTGCACAGGAAGTCCATCGCGCAGATGGGCAAATCCCGGCGACCGGATCTTGCACTTGTAGGCTTTGTTAGTCCCGTCCGAGACGAGGAACACGCCGAACTCACCTTTGAGTGCTTCGACTGCGACGTAGATCTCGCCGGCAGGAAGATGAAAACCTTATGCCCGAGAATCCCCATGCCGATGCCTGCACGAGCGCCACTCTGTCGATACCCACGTTGCCCGCCTTGAAGATCCGGTTGAGCGAGAGCAACGAGTCCAGGTCGTCGACGACACGCAGGAATGGATCGCACCAGGCCTCGCTGTCATCGATCAGCTTGGGCGGAAGGTCCTGATGCACGCCGCCTGGACGGAATCGTTTGTATGCATCCGGCTCCCGGAGGCACGCTCCTAGAACAGCATGAGTCTTTTGCGCCTAAGTGCCTGAGATTGCTGGCGCTCCCTAGGGCACTTTAAGTTCCGAGGCAAATCAAACACTTAGGGAAGGTGGGACAGAAAGCGTTTCTACAGTTTCTCGACACTCGAGGGAAGCTCATCGCTCCTTTGCGAGCTTCTTTCGATATTCAAGCGCAGGAAGCCCACCCCAGCCCCAGTTGTCCGTATCGACTTCGTCAATGATCACGAATGTTGACTCAAGCGGCTTCTTCAGCACATCGAACAGCAGCTCGCTCGCGCCCTTGATCAGCGCGGCCTTTTCGGTCGCGGAGACGGACTGGACGCCAGTCGTAGTGCCCTCACGCGTAACCTGTATCGTCACAATCGGCATGGTCATATCCTTTCCCTAGAGCAATTTGACGTCGCGATAGGTGCGCGTTAGTGGCCAGCGCTTTGCCCGCCATCGACGTGCAGGATCTCGCCAGTGACGAAGGCTGCGTTCTCCAGATAGAGCACCGCATCGACCACGTCGCTCGCCTCTCCCATTCTCCCGACTGGATGTAGTTTTGAGAGAAACGCGTGCGTTTCCACTGGGTGCATCGGAGTCTTAATGATGCCCGGCGAAACGGCATTGACCCGGATGCCTCGCGACGCGTACTCGATGGCAAGCGACCTGGTTGCGGCATTCAGTCCGCCTTTAGTCATCGCCGCGAGCGCTGACGGAACGCTGCTGTTGGGATGATCGACCAGACTGGTCGTGATCTGCACAACATGTCCCGAGCCCCGCTTCAGCATCTCGGAAGCGACGCGCTTCGTGAGGCGGAAGAACCCGCCCAGGTTGATCGCAACAATCGAGGCGTAGTCATTTTCGCTGTAGTCGACGAACGGCTTGGCGATGAAGATCCCCGCGTTGTTGACCAGAGTGTCAATGCGACCGAAGCGATCAAGACCCTGGCGGACGATGCGCTCCGCCGTCTCGGGGGCGGCGATGTCGCCGGCGACGTTTAGAACCTCCGGATCCGACGACGGCTTGATCGAGCGCGAGTTGGCGATAATGCGGTAGTTGCGATCGCGAAATCCCTTGACGAGATCCGCGCCGATGCCTTGCGTCGCACCGGTGACGATAGCGACCTTCTGTTCAGTGCTCATAGTTAGCTCCGTTAGGTTGCGTCAAGTTGGTCTGGTATTGTCTGTGTTCATCCTCGATCAGTACGGCGGCGCCTTGCGTTGCCGCTGCGCCTTGCCGGCTTCGACCCACCACATCAGATCGTTGGCGAAGCGCGGGAACGCCTGCTCCAGCGCGGCGCCGGCTTCGCCCGTGGGTTCACCTTCAGCCGACAGTGCCTGCCCGATTGGACCGACAGCAACCGTGCTTGAGATCACCACCATCCCCATCTCGGAGAGGGTGCCGTGCCACGCAGTTCCGGCGCGTGCGCCTGACAAACGGCCGGCCGAGTAGCTGACGATGGCGGCCGGCCGCCAGAACCATTCCTCCAGGAAATGGTCGGTCAGGTTCTTCAGTCCAGGCTGAACGCCCCAATTGTATTCGCCGGTGACGAAGACAAACCCGTCAGCGGCGCGAATCTTTTGCGCCAGTTGCTCGAGAGCCGCCGGGGCTTCGCCCTTCGGATACTCTTTGTACATACGGTCGAGCATCGGTAGGTTGATCGTCTTGGCGTCGATCAGCTCGACATCGTCGCCGCGGCGCCGCAACCGCTCGACGACGAATTCGGCCAAGCGAATACCCATTCGGTCCGATCTATAGGAGCCATAGAAAACGAGAATTCGATTATTCATCGCATTCACCCAGCGGCCGAAATTGAGAGAGCGTGCGGTTCGCCGGCCGCCGGCGAACCGCAGCTAATGATGGAGACGCCGTCGCAGTTATTGCGGCAGGGGCTTGCCGGCCTGCTCGTTGACGATGTACTCGGCGTACCAGTCGGGCCAGTTGACATCGTGCTCACCGGTTCGCTTCTCGTGTTCGCCATGCGCTGCCGCAGCGCGGCGGAGCGCAGCCGCAACATCGGACATCGAGGCGAAGGTCGTGTCGCCTTCCACGCGTCCGGGAAGGCGCGTCGTCACCTCCTGCAGCAGCCAGCCGTTACCGTCCGGATCATTGAATGAGGCCAGGGTAAAATAGCTGCGGCGTTCGGGATCCGGGCCGCTGACCCGGACGCTTCCGAATAGGTGCGGCTCGTCGGCGCCGCGGTAAACGTCACCGCCGCCGTGAAACGTTTCACTGACCTTCACACCGCGCCTGAGTAATTCCTCGCGTGCCGCTTCGATATCGGACACGATCAAGTAAAGTCCCTTTGCGGAGCCGGGCGCCGCGCCGGTGACCTCCGTGCCGAAGATGACGGAAGCTGCGGAACCGGGTGGCGTGAATTGGACGATGCGGAAGCCGTTCTCGAAGGCGAAATCGGCGTCTAGGCGCCAGCCAAGGCCTGCGTAGAACTGCTTGGAGCGCTCCACATCGGAAACAGGGATGACGATTAGCTCGAGCTTCATGTCCGCCGCACGGACCTTGGCGGGATTGACAGTGACAGTCATGGTTCTCTCCTTGATGTTGTAGTGGCAGATTCCACGCACGCTATCGGGCCCCAGCGCGCATGTGAGTTGAGCTGGCCGCTTCTGACTCGAAGACGACCGCGGGACCGAATTGCACGAGAATGAGAAGAAGGCTCGCACCCAGCACTATAAAGGCGAGCAGCTTGCGCACCTTCATCATCCCGTGTGCAGCGGTGCCGAAGAATCCCGGCGGCCATGCCTGATCTCGGTTGACATCTTCTTGCTCCCGCTCGTTGTTGGCAGACACGCTGCTCTCCTGTTCGGTCGCATACTGCACCCCGACCCAGCGTGTTGGCTCGTTAACCGTTGTTAGACGTTGTCAGCAGGAATTCGCCCCGTCAGAGGCCGGCGTCAGAGCGCGGTGACAACGAGAACGTCGGGGGCGTCTCGGACTGCACAGAGACCACCGCTTAACCAACTGGACTCACGAGTCTTTGCTGCCCGTCAGGACTGCCCAACAGCGTTTAACATCACCTAACGGGCCATTTGCCGCCATTTGCGCCAGTGTTTGCGGGCAACCAAGGAGTGCACCATGACCCGTCTGGAAAGAACGCTTACCGCACAACGCATCCGCCTCGAGCGTCGCCTGCCCTCTTACTGGCGGGTCACGTTCGACCATCCGCCGCTGAACATCTTCGGCCCGGAAAGCATCCCACAGCTGAATGCGATCATCGCGGCTCTGGAAACCGATGAGCAGGTGAAGGTCGTTGTGTTCGACAGCGCCGTCGAGGGGTTCTTCCTGACCCATTACGACTTCCTCGCGCCCCTCGAGGACTCGACGAGCATTCCGCCCGGACCGACCGGCCTGCAAGCTCTTCCGGATATGCTGGTGCGGCTCAGCCGCGCGCCGGTGGTCTCGATCGCCTCGATCCGTGGGCGGGCCACCGGCGTCGGCAGCGAGCTCGCGCTGGCGAGCGACATGCGTTTCGCGAGCCGCGAAAAGACCATTCTTTCCCAATGGGAGGTCGGTGCCGGCCTCGTGCCCGGTGGCGGGCCGATGGCGCGATTGCCTCGCCTGGTCGGGCGCGGACGCGCGCTGGAGATCCTGCTCAGCGCGGATGACGTTAGCGGCGACCTCGCCGAGCGTTACGGATATGTCAACCGCTCGCTTCCTGACGCCGAACTCGACAGCTTCGTCGATGCCCTGGCGATGCGGATCGCCTCGTTCGACAAGGATGCGATTGCCGAGACGAAGCGCCTTGTCGACAAGGCAAGCTTGCCTGCTGACGCGGACATCGCACCAGAGTGGGACGCCTTTATTGCCTCGCTCGGACGGCCTGCCACCCAGGCCAGGATCAAGGCGCTGATCGCGCGCGGCTTCCATCGCCCCGGCGATGTCGAGAACCGCCTCGGGCACTACGTCGGCCAGCTCGGCAGCTGAAACGCTACGGCTCGATGAAGAAGCGGGCGCGCCATGTGCGCGCTCATCTGGCAACTCAAATGGAGATCACCTATGGCCATCACCATTCAAGTCAATGGATCAGCACGCAGCGCCGATGTGGATGGCGAGACACCCTTGCTCTGGGTACTGCGAGATGTCCTCGGCATGACCGGCACGAAATTCGGCTGCGGCGCGGCGCTTTGCGGTGCCTGCACCGTTCACATTGACGGGGTCGCCACGCGGTCCTGCATCACGCCGGTCGACAGCATCGGCAACTCGCAGGTCACGACGATCGAAGCTGTCGGCAAGATTGATGCCGGCGCAAAGATTCAAAAGGCGTGGCTCGAGCATGAGGTCGTGCAATGCGGCTACTGCCAGTCGGGACAGATCATGTCCGCTACTGCGCTCCTGACGAGCAATCCACATCCGACCGATACCGACATCGATGACGCCATGAGCGGCAATATCTGCCGTTGCGGCACCTACGTCCGCATCCGCGAGGCCATCAAGCTCGCCGCGCAATCGACAGCAAAGGGAGGTTGAACCATGACCCCCGATCGTACCGGTAAGACCCACACCGTGTTCTCGCGCCGGGGCTTCCTGGCCACGGCCGGAGCAGCGGGCGGCGGCTTGATGCTGAGCCTGAGCCTGCCTTTCGGCAGAAGCGACGCTGCCGCCAGCGACTTCGCTCCGAACGCGTTCATTCGCATTCAGCGTGACGGCCAGGTCGTTCTGACGATGCCCTATGTGGAGATGGGTCAAGGCACCTACACCTCTATTCCCATGCTGATTGCCGAAGAGCTCGAGGTGAACCTCAAGCAGGTGCGCCTGGAGCACGCACCACCCAACGAAAAGCTCTACGCCAATCCGTTGCTCGGTGTGCAGGCAACCGGTAATTCGAATGCAATACGCGGTGCATGGAAGCCGTTGCGCGAAGCGGGAGCCACCGCAAGGACCATGCTCATCGCCGCGGCAGCCGGCCGCTGGGGTGTCGATCCGAAGTCCTGCAGCGCGCAAGACGGTGAGGTGATTCACTCCCCGACAAAGCGCCACCTGAAATATGGCGAGATCGCAGCTGACGCAGCGAAGGTCCCCGTGCCGACCAGTGTCATGCTCAAGACGTCCGAAGCATTCAAGCTGATCGGCACTCCGGCCAAGCGTCTCGACGCAGCGGGAAAGGTCAACGGAACGGGCGTCTACGGCATCGACGCAAGACCGGACGGGGTCAAGTTTGCGACGCTGGCGCAATCGCCGACGTTCGGCGGCCGACTGAAGACTGTGGACGATGCGGCAGCCATGGCAGCCAAGGGCGTGCGCCAAATCGTGAGGCTCGACGACGCGGTTGCGGTCATAGCCGACCACATGGGAGCCGCCAAGAAAGGGCTGGAGGCGCTCAAGATTGAATGGGACGATGGTCCCCACGCCGGGCTCACGACTGAAGCGGTTGCGCGCGAGCTTGAGCAGGCGACGCTTGGTGCAGGCGCGGTCGCGCAGAATATCGGCGACTCGGAGGCCGCCCTGGCGGGCGCCGCGACCAGGATCGAGGCGAAGTACCAACTCCCGTTTCTGGCTCATGCCACGATGGAGCCGATGAATTGCACGGTTCATGTCAGCAAGGATGGATGTGAAATCTGGGTTGGTAGCCAGGCGGTCGCGCGTGTGCAAGCCGCCGCGGCGAAGACTGCCGGCCTGCCGCTCGAAAAAGTCATCGTTCACAATCATCTGATCGGTGGTGGCTTCGGCCGCCGGCTGGAGGCCGATGGCGTGATTCGTGCCGTTCAGATCGCGCAACAGGTGGATGGGCCTGTGAAGGTGGTTTGGACGCGCGAGGAAGACATCCAGCACGACATGTATCGGCCCTACTGGTTCGACCGGATCACCGCCGGGCTCGATCATCAAGGTAGGCCGGTAGCTTGGCGCCACCGCTTCGCAGGCTCCTCTGTGATTGCGCGCTGGTTACCTCCTGCCTTCCGGAATGGCCTCGATCCCGACTCGACTGAAGGCGCGATCGATCTCGTCTATGGGGTACCGAGCCTTCACGTCGAGTATGTCAGGGTAGAGCCGCCTGGCATTCCGACCGCGTTCTGGCGCAGTGTCGGTCCGTCGCATACGGTGTTCGTGGTCGAAAGCTTCATGGACGAGCTAGCAGCGGCGGCAAAACAGGATCCGGTCGCCTACCGCAAGGCTCTCCTAGACAAGTCTCCGCGCGCCAGGGCGGTGCTCGATCTCGCTGCCGAAAAGGCGGGCTGGGGACGGCCCTTACCTAAGGGAATGGGCCGCGGCGTCTCGGTGCAATCCGCCTTCGGTACCTACCTGGCGCAAGTTGCCGAAGTCGAGGTCTCGAAGGATGGAGCTGTGCGCGTACGGCGATTCGTATGTGCCGTTGATTGCGGCACCGTCATCAACCCCGACACCATCGAGGCTCAGATCCAAGGCGGAATCGTCTTTGGCGCCACAGCCACGCTCTACGGCGAGGTCACGCTGAAGAACGGACGTGTCGAACAGACGAACTTCGACACTTATCAGATGCTGCGCATGAACGAAGCCCCAGCGGTCGAAGTTCATATCGTCAACAGCTCGGAGCCACCAGGAGGCGTGGGCGAGGCCGGCACCTCAGCGATCGTGCCGGCGATCAGCAATGCCATCTTCGCAGCAACCGGCAAGCGTCTGCGGAAAATGCCCGTTGATCGCGGTTTGCTGAAGCAACCAGGTTGAGGTGGGAGGGGAAATGATTCCACTATTGAGCGACGCAATCCAGGCCCATGGTGGCCTGGATCGCTGGAGGGCTCGGCGCAGCCTCGCTGCATCCATTGTAACCGGCGGCGAGCTGTGGGCATTGAAGGGCATCGATCAGGATCGAAGCCCGCGCACGATGCGGATCGATCTTCATCGCGAATGGGCTTCGGTCGAGCCTTTCGGGAAGGCGGGCCAGCGCACCGACTTCACTCCTGAGCGCATCGCGATCGAGGCAGAAGATGGACGAGTTATCGCCGAACGACGACATCCCCGCGCATCGTTTGCACGACACGATATGCGGACACATTGGGACCCACTGCACCGAGCCTACTTCAATGGATACGCGCTCTGGACCTACTTGACCACGCCCTTCCTGCTTGCAACGGACGGGTTCAAGGTCCGCGAGATCGATCCGTGGCGCGAGGGAATGGAGACGTGGCGAGGATTGAGGGCCATCTTCCCTCCGGAGATCGCGAGCCACGGCACCGAGCAGGACTTCTATTTCGGGCCGGACATGTTAGTCCGCCGGCACGATTATCGAGTGGAAATCGCGGGGGGGGTTGCAGCCGCCCAGTACATTTCTGATCCGGTCAGGGTCGATGGGATCAAGATGCCAACGAAGCGGCGTGCCTACCTGCGTGACGAAGATCTCGCGCCAGTGCTCGATACCCTCTTAGTATCGATCGACCTCTCCGACTTTCGCTTCAGCTGAACAGTTGGGTCAAAGGATGCCTCTTCCAGCAGGCGCCGAGCAGCTTTCAGGTCGTTGGTCTCAAAGCCTTCTGAAAAGCGAGCATAAGTCTCGGCAAGACCCTCCAACGGTCTCGCGACGCCTTGCTGGAGTCGAAGCCGGGCAAGAGACATCTCGGTTCGCAACTTCCAAGACAGCGCCCCCTGCTGTTCGGCCAGCGCAACCGAGGCGGCCAGGCTTGCTTCCGCTGCCCTGAGGTCCCCGCCGACGACTTCGAGCTCTCCGCGCAGGCGCAGAAGCTCGGGCGTGTCGAAGGTTTCCCCTTCCGTATCGACGCGTGCGATGGCCTGGCCGAGGATCTTCAGCCCTTCGGGCAGCTCGCCCGAGGCAGCCAATGCCTGGGATAACTCCCCCACAAAGGAGGAAGCATAGAGTTCATAACGATCCGCATGCAGGCGTGGTAGCACGGTCCGCAACAGCTCGATTCCCGGCTTCAATTCCCCTCGGGCGATCAGCGTCTGCGCACGAAAGCCGTCCGCGACGGCTTGATAGGGCGTCAGTCCATGCGCACGGGCATGAGCCGCCAGGCGACTGGCCATCGACTCGACCGCGGCCCAGTCACCTACCCACCCGAACACAGACGCGGACCAGCAAAGCGCAATGCTATGCATCACGGCGTCCCGCGGCGCTGCCGCGGCAATCAGCGGGCCAACGCAGTCCACCGCTCGGTCTGGAAAGCCGCGCAGCCACAAAACGCGTGCGAGCGGAATCTGCGGCGTTCTTGAGTAAGCGAAGTGGCCGGGCTGCGCCTCGCGAAGTGCCGTCTCGCCCGACACGCCTTCGTCCAGATGGAGCTGGGCGGCGGGTTGGTTGCCGATGAGATGGTAAGACACGCCGACCAGAGCCTTGGCCCCCGCGATCCCTGCGGTGTCGCCGATCGCTCGCGCGACCCGCTCAGCCTCGAGGGCAATCGGAAGCAGATGGCGGTACTGACCTGTTCGTCGATAGAACATGTTCAGCCGCGCCAGCAGCCTGAACTTGCTGAAATTGTCGCCCAGCGCTTCGGCGATATCCAGGCCGCGACGGAGCGCGGCTTCGGCCTGCTCGCCATTGCACTCGGTAAACATGAAGGCATGTCCGAGAGTCGCCTGAAGTTCGAGTTCCCACGCGCTGCCGCGGGTCTTGTCGTCGAGCATCGTCAGCGCGCGGCTAGACCAGAGCCGCCCCTCGTTTAGCAGATTGAGTTCGACGAACAATCTGGCGCAGGCGCCGGCCAGCGGCACACGCAGTTCGCCGCCGTCGTCGTTCGCGTAAGCCCAGCTCAGGGCCGCGCGAGCATCGGCAAGCAGCCCTGCGCGCTCCTGCGAACGGGCGACCTGATCGCCACCGCTCGATTCGGCCGTGGTCGTCTCAAGTGCGTGCTGAACATATTTGACATGTCGGCGGGCGATGCTCATTGCCTCACCTGCCTCGGCGAGCTTCTGCATGGCATAGGCGCGGGTGGTGTCCAGCAGGCGATAGCGGGTGGAAGCGCCTTCAAGCCGGGCCGAAACCAGTGACTTGGCGAGAAGCTGCTCAACCATTGCGACGACGCGATCCGCCTGTCCACCCTCCTCGCCCGCGACCGCCACCGCACCCTGCAGCGTGAACGGTCCGGCGAAAACGGCGAGACGCCGAAGTGTGGTCCGCTCGCTCTCGCTGATCAGACCGTAGCTCCAGTCCAGCGCCGCTCCGAGCGTCTGCTGCCGCGGAGGTGCTGTCCGCCGCCCGCGCCACTCCAACTTCAGCCGGCCGTCGAGCAGGCTTGCGATCTCCCGCAGCCCGTGCGCGCCAACCCGAACCGCGGCAAGTTCGATCGCCAGTGCGATGCCGTCGAGCTTGCCACAGATCTCGGCCAGAACATCTGCATCCTCGTCCAAAATGTCCGCACGATGCCCGGCCGCCGCCGCTCGTTCCACAAACAGGCGCGCCGCAGGATAGCTCAACACCTCACTTGCGCTCAGCCCGGCTCCTTGTGGGGGACCTTGGAGGGGAACGAGTTCAAAGATCTGCTCTCCCTGGACCAGCAATGATTCACGGCTAGTCGCCAGAAGGCTCACGCCGGGAGCCTGCTCGTAAATGCTCTCTGCAAGCCCTGCGACGGCCTCGATGACGTGCTCGCAACTGTCGAGGACGAGAAGCAGGCGCTTATCGCGCAAAAAATTGATGATGCTGTCGGTTGGATCGGCATGGTGCACGACGAGGCCCAGAGCCGATGCGACTGTGCTGGCGACGAGCGCGGCATCTTTTAGAGTGGCCAAATCGAGAAAACGCACCTGGCCCTCGAACGCCCTCCACATGTCGTGTGCCACCGCGACTGCGACTGTGGTTTTTCCGATACCGCCGGCTCCCCTGAGAGTGACGAAGCGCTTATCCAGCAACAAACTCGACAGTTCCTGCAGAATCTCCTCGCGCCCCACCATCCGCTCAAGACGGTGAGGCAGTGAAACCGGCGCCACTTGGTCAGGCGTGCTGGTCGCTAATAGGGAAGCTGGTATCGGTACCGGTACGCTTCGTTGCACAGGAGCAACAAAGCAATAGCCACGGCTCGGCACGTTCGTGATAAAGCGCGCGCCCGCCTTGCCGTCACCGAGCGCCTTGCGAAGTTCGGCGATGTGCACGCGCAAGCTGATTTCCTCGACAACAAGGCCGGGCCACGCGTGAGCCAGCAGTTCGCTCTTTGGGACGACGTCGCCGGCTCGGTCGACCAAAAGCCGGAGGATATCAAGCGCTCGGCTGCCCAGCTTAACCGGCACGCCATCCTTTTCGAGCAATCGCGTTCTGTTGTGGAGAGTGAACGGCCCAAAGGCGATAGCGTCCGGCGCATGAGACGTCCCGGCGGGGTTCATGCGCGAAGCATCTGGTGTTTCATGTCCCGTCACGCGCGACCACCTGCAGCGCCTTGATCAGCGGATGTCAGGAACACGCGACGACGGCCGCTCTCGTTCGAAACAGATTGCGACAAAATCCCGGCCATCTGAACCCATACGATCGCCAAAACTGCTCTCGAAAAAAACGCCGCGTCCCCCTTGAGAGCAAGCTTAGCCAACGAAGGGGCCTCTGGATATCCCAAATCTACGCGAAATGCGGCTGCGGCACGGCCCCACGCTGATCCATGCAACGCCGCTTAACAAGACGTAACAAGCTATTGGCCGCCTCCTGATCCATAGTCATAGGGCTAAGCGCAGGATTTTCCCGCAGACGCAGGCACCGTTCGATGAAGGAGAGCCCGATGATTACGTCACGAAAGTCCCAGATCATCGATCAACAGCGGCGCTCAATTCTGAGCAACGCCGCAAAGGGGATAGCGCTTGCCGGCGTCGCGAGCCTGTCCCTCTTTCCACCAGTCACTCAGAGCAGAGCCCTGAAATCCGACCTTTCCGCGTCCATTTTCCGGAAGAAGCTGTTCTCGATCTCCGCCGGCGCATCAACGCCACGCGATGGCCCGACGGGGAGACGGTAGACGATGGATCGCAGGGCGTACAACTCGCGGCATTGCAGGCGCTCATGCGCTATTGGGGCACGGATTACGACTGGCGAAAGGCCGAGGCCAGGCTCAACGCACTTCCGCAATTCATGACGAAGATCGATGGCGTGAACATTCACTTCATCCACATCCGCTCGGGTCTTCCGAATGCCCTGCCCCTGATCATGACTCACGGCTGGCCCGGTTCGGTATTCGAGCTGCTCAAGACTGTCGGCCCGCTCACCGATCCGACGACCTATGGTGGACGCCCGGAAGACGCTTTCGACCTCATCATGCCGTCGATTCCAGGCTTTGGCCTTTCCGGAAAGCCCACGTCCACTGGCTGGAATCCCGATCGGATCGGCCGAGCCTGGACAGAGCTGATGAAGCGCCTCGGTTACACTCACTACGTCGCCCAAGGCGGCGACTGGGGATCTCCCATTTCGAGCGCCATGGCGCGTCAGGGGCCTCCTGGACTGCTCGGCATCCACATCAACTTGCCGGCGACCATTCCATCCGAGGTGGCCGCCGCGCTCGCGGGCGGAGGACCCGCCCCACACGATTTTTCCGACAAAGAACGCGCGGCCTTCAACGCACTCAGCACCTTCAACAAGAAGTACAGGGCATATGCTGCCATCATGGGCACACGGCCGCAGACCATCTGCTACGCCCTGGCGAATTCTCCCGCTGGCCTTGCTGCCTGGATGTTCGATTATAACAATGGCGAGCCGCAGCGCTTGCTCGGCAAAGACGACATGCTGGATAACGTCACGCTGTATTGGCTGACGAATACCGCAACGGCATCGGCGCGCATCTACTGGGAGACAAGCGGCCAGAGTGTTCTTCTCTCGACCGTGCAGAAGACCGCGGACATCTCGATCCCTGTCGCGATCTCGGTCTTTCCGGAGGAGGTCTATCGGGCTCCGGAGACGTGGGCCCGGCGCGCCTATCGGAATCTGATCTACTTCAATGAGGTGGAGAAAGGCGGTCACTTTGCGGCATGGGAGGAGCCTGCGCTTTTTGCGGCCGAGCTTCGCGCCGCGTTCAGGTCGCTCCGGCCTGCACTTTAATCATTCGATGCAATTCAAACGACGAAAAAGGAGATTCGCGTGAGAAAAATCACAGCGTTGACAGCAGCGGTACTGACCGTCGCCAGCGTGCTGACGCACACAGCCTCAGCGCAGCAGCCGGGTATCAAGCGCACAGACCTGCAGCGGCACGATCTCAGCGTACCAGGGCGCGAGGTGAACCAGGTGCTTGTCGAGTTTGGGCCGGGCATATCGTTTCCGAAGCACTCACATCCGGGCGAAGAGGTCGTTTACGTGGTCGACGGTTCGCTCGAATACGCGCTCGATGGCAGACCCCCGGTAACGCTGAGGGCCGGCGAAGCGCTCTTCATCCCCGCCGGAACGCCTCATGCAGTGAAAAACGTCGGCAGCGGCACCGCCGCCGAGCTCGCCACCTACATCGTCGAAAAGGGAAAACCGCTGCTCGTTCTGAGCCCGACAAGCCCCAAGTAAGCGGCCCAATGCATCATTATGTGAAATGAGCTACCCCGCAAGCGAGCGGTCGTTAAGCCCAACGTAGTGGTGAGAGATCCACCGCAGTGCAGATCAATTGCCGCGGGGTGCATGGTCGTCGCCGTGAGCGCGGGCGAGCGCACGTACAAGCTGATGCCTGGAAAACCCTGAAGGCCCAGGCAGTGCCCGCGCGAATGAGATACGCACGTCTCACCACCCGCAAAACTCGGACCAACAGCGCTTAGCAACACACAACAAGCACTTTTGCGCACGTTGCGCGAATGTGAGCTCGCTGGCGGAGCCCCGCTGGGGCGTTCTCGCCTAATAGAAGCTGGCCTGAGATTGAGGGGTGCGGCGGACGGGTCATCGACATTTCGCTAAGCGCCGCCTCCTAACAACGTCTCACAACTCGTAACGGGCGTTCTCTGCGAGGAGAAGCTAGTTCTTAAGCAGCCGAAAACCAGTCGGTTCTCTTGCTTGAAGGATCACGACCATGCACGGTACCATCCCCGCCAAACTCGCCGAAAAGCAACTAGTCGGATGGTTGAAGCGCGTCAGCAAGCGCGCAGCCCTCGTGGGAAGTGCCGCGCTGATCGGCACTGCCGCTGTCTGGTACAGCTGGTATTGGCTCACGGAGGGCCGGTTCATCGAAACGACAGATGACGCGTATGTCGGCGCCGAAGTGACAACGCTTGCCACGAAGGTCCCTGGCTTCGTGCAAACCGTCGCGGTCACGGACAACCAGCAGGTCAAGACTGGAGACCTTCTGATCAAGCTCGATGACCGAGACTACCGCGCTCAGCTCGATCGTGCAAATTCTAGCGTCGACGCGCAGAATGCGGCGCTTGCGAACCTCGATGCGACTGTCCGCTTGCAGCACGCGGCCATCGAACAGGCCAAGGCGGAGATCTCTGCGACGACAGCCGAGGTGGAGCGCGCCAAGTTCGACGCGGATCGCTATCGCACATTGTCTGACGGACAGAACGCCTCCCTGCAGCGGTTTCAGCAGGCGGATGCAGAGTATAAGAAGGCCTTAGCGGCCGAATGGAAGGCGCATGCCGGTCTCGAAGCGGCCGAGCGCAACCTGGAGGTCATCGAGGCTCAGAAGCGGCAGGCGCGCGCCGCGCTTGGCCAGGCTCTCGCCGAACGCACTCTTGCGCAGATAAACGTCGGCTACACGGAAATCCGATCACCGATAGACGGAGTGATCGGCAACCGTGGCGCCCGGGTGGGCTCTTATGCCACCACCGGAGCGAGGCTGCTATCAGTCGTGCCGAACCAGGGTCTTTGGGTTGATGCCAATTTCAAAGAGAGCCAACTGGCCCAAATTCGTGAGGGCCAGCCTGTTACCATTGCACTCGACTTGCTGCCAGGCACTCATCTAAGAGGCCGGCTCGTGAGTGTGGCACCAGCCACTGGTGCCCAGTTCAGCGTGATCCCACCAGAAAACGCAACCGGCAACTTCACCAAGATCGTCCAGCGCGTGCCGGTGCGCATCGCGATCGACCAACACGATCAGGGGGTGAAGCTGCGGCCCGGACTTTCGGTCGTTGCGGTGTCGACGGGCGCCCGCGGCGTGATTCCGAGGTGCTGCAATGAACACCGTCGCGACATTTGGGCAGGCGGCCTGTGTTTCGGCATGGAATAAGGACCCCGTTTTCGGGGTGATCGGCATCCAATCGGGACCCCGGGATAAGGGTCCACAGTGGCTTCCATCGAGTCATGGA
>NZ_JADPKL010000015.1:0-23271 GCF_023073935.1 Bradyrhizobium sp. 147
GATAGGATGATCGAGCAACATCGTCGTCTCCAGGTTGAATGGATGCAACCTCAGTCTGGCCTCAGACTTGGTCGCTATCCACCCCCATGGAATCTTCGCTGCGCTCGCAACGACGGCGTAACTACCGCCACCTTCTATGCAGCCACAGCCATTGCTCCGGATGCTCGCGCACCCAGCTTTCCACCACGCTCGTGATCGCCTGGGTCGTGCCCTGGATGTCGATCTTGCCGTCAGCATCGCGCACCGGCTTGATCTCTTCGGTGAGCTCGCCGCGAAAGCGGCCGTCGGGCAGGCGGATGATGCGCACACCGTGGATCGGGCACTCGACCTGGCGCAAGAGGCGCGCCAGCATCGGGTTGGCGCGGGTCTTGCGGCCGAAGAAGGTGACCTCGACGCCGGCCGTCAGATACTGATCGATCAGCATCGCGACGTGCTTGCCGTCCTTGAGCGCCTGTGCGAGCCGCAGCGGCGCGTCCCGGCCCGCCGGGATCAACGTGCCCATGTTGACCTGGCGCATCTCCTGGATGATGCGGTCGGCGGAGGCGATGTTCGGTCGGCGATAGAGGATCGCGGTATCCAGCCCATGCGCGACGGCGGCGAGCGCCGGCAATTCCCAATTGGCCAGATGCGCGGCGAAGATCAGCGCCGGCTTGCCGTCGTCGCGGATCTGGTCGAACAGCTCGATGCTGCGCGGCGACAATTCGATCCGGCTCTTCTCGGGGTCATCGCGGTCGTAGTCCCAGACATGGTCGATATGGGCGAACTCGGCGCCGACGCGGCCGAGATTGTCCCAGACGCCCATCAGGATTTGTTCGATCTCCTCCGGCGACTTCTCCGGAAATGCCGCAGTGAGGTTGGCGCGGCCGATGCGATGCTCGCGCAGACGCGGGCCGATCAGCTTCACGACGCGCGCGAAAAAGTCCGAAGTCTTGACCGGATCGAAATAGCGCGTGGTGCGCAGCAAGCCGACCGTCGCGGCGCCGATCAAGCTGCCGCCGAGCGATTTGGCAGCCTCCCGCGCGCGGGCCTTCGTGCTCGCAGTCAGCAGTGCCATGCGTCCGGTCAGGCCGGTTCGCGGGTCAGGATCAGCGAGGCGTTCTGGCCACCGAAGCCGAACGAGTTCGACATTACCGCGGTGACGCGGGCATCGCGCGCCTTGTTGCCGACGACGTCGAACAGGATCGTCGGATCCGGGGTCTCGTAGTTGATCGTCGGCGGGATGCGCTGATGCTCGAGCGTGAGCAGCGAGAAGATCGCCTCGACCGCACCGGCGGCCGAGATGGTGTGGCCGACCATCGACTTATTGGAGGTGACCGGAATTTTCTGCGCGAGCTCGCCGAACACTGCCGACGTCGTGTTGAACTCCATCTTGTCGTTTTCGGGCGTCGCGGTACCGTGCGCGTTGATGTGGTCGATCTGGTCCGGCGTCATGCCGGCATCGGCCAGCGTCTTGTTCATGCAGCCGATAATCGGCTTGCCGTCGGGCGAGGAGCGGGTGCGATGGAAGGAATCGGTGAGCTCGCCGCAGCCGGCGATCACGCCGAGGATCTTTGCGCCGCGCGCGGTCGCCGCCTCGTAGCTTTCCAGCACGAGCGCGCCAGCGCCTTCGGCCATGACGAAGCCATCGCGGTTCTTGGAGAAGGGGCGGGAGGCCGCCTGCGGCGGTTCGTTCTGGGTCGAGAGCGCCGAGAGTAGCGAGAAGCGCACCAGCGCCTCCGGATTGACGGTACCGTCGGTCGCGACGCACAGCGCAGCGTCGGTCTCGCCACGCCGGATCGCCTCGACGCCCAGCTGGATCGAGGTCGCGCCCGAGGCGCAGGCCGTCGACAGCGAGATCGGCGAGCCCTTGGTGCCGAAAGTCTCGGCGAGATGCGCGGCGACCGAGCCGAACATGAAGCGGTGATGATAGTCGCTGTACTTGCCGCCGCCGGAGATGCGCAGGAGGTCGTCGTAGTTGAACTCGGTCTTGCCGACGGCGCGGCCAAGCTCGCGCCGCTGCGGCCATTCGACCTCGACTGGCGCGACCGCGAGGAAGAGGGGGCCAGGGAAATCCGCCTTGGCGCCGATGCCGGCCTGCTCGAGCGCTTCCTCCGTCACCAGCTCCGCCATCCGCTCGGAGAGGCCGGTGGAGGAGAACGGATCGACACTGACGAAATCCACCGTACCAGCCATCGTGGTCTTCAGGCCGTCGACCGGAAAACGCGTGATGGTGCGGATGCCGGATTCGCCGGCGACCAGCTTCGCCCAATTGTCGGCCTTGCCGGCGCCGAGCGAGGTCATGATGCCCATGCCGGTGACGACGACGACGGGACGGCCGAATTTGTCGCGTGGTGCAGTCATCTCGACCCCCTGAGCTAGCTCACTGCCTCGACCAGCGCCATGCCTTCGCCGCGCCAGTGCCCAGCCCCTACCACCACGATCTGGGTGGGCGCGCCCTGCATTTCAATCTCAGTCCCCGTGGAATCATTCGGCGGGAACAATGCACCGCGCGAGATCGACAGTGCGGCGAGGGCAATTCCGAGCGGGAATTGCGTTTCCATGGTGTGGCCGAACATGGTGCCGGTCGAGCGCACCGGCAGATCCGCGTGGCTCCTCAGGAAGCTGCGCTCTTCCGAGGTCGCGGGCTCGGCGCCGGTCGCGCCTGATATGATCGCGGCCTTGCCCTCGCGCTTGGGCAGCTTTTCCCAAAGCTTCTCCAGCGTCGAGGCCATGTCGCCAGGCTGCTTGCGGCGGGCAAGGTCGGCGACGACGCTGGTGAGCTTGGCGAACGGCTTTGCGCCGCGCGCCTCTGCATGCGCCTTCGACTCCAGCACCAGGAAGGCGCCCGCCGAACCGAGCGCGAAGCCGGGATGGTCCTTGCGCGCCCACACCGGAGCGAACTTGTCCTTCAGGTTGAAGTCACCGAATTCGTAGAGGACCATCAGGTCCTTGCGTTCGCCATTGTGCGAGCCACCGACCAGCGCAATGTCGCTCTCACCCGAGGCGATGCGCGCGAGCGCAATGCGGGCCGCGTCCGCGCCCGCGACCTCTTCGCCCATGAAGGTGCGCGAGGTGCCGCCGAGACCATGGACGATGGCGATGTTGCCGGCGAGCAGGTTGGAGAGCTGGGCCAGGAACAACGTCGGCCGCAGGTCGCTCATCAGCCGTTCGTTGAGGAAGCCGGGGGCGTTGGCACCCTTGGCCTCGGCCGTGAGCACGCCGGTGTCGACGTTGAGATCGCGCTCGCCGCCGCCTGCGGCCACCACCATGTCAATCTTCGACAGGATGTCCTTGTTGCCCTTGATCCCGGCGGAATCGAGCGCCAGGCCCGCGGCATAGGTGCCAATACGCTGCCAGGCTTCCATCTGGCGCTGGTCGCCCTTCTTCGGAATCTGGCTGTCGAAAGAGACCGGCATCAAGGGATGCACGATGTAGGGCGCAAAGCCCTTCTCGTCGACATTGATGCGCTTCTCCTGGAGCGCGGCCCAGTTGGCGTCGAGCCCCTCGCCGAGCGAGGTGGCAAGTCCAATGCCGGTGATCCAGACTTCCGTCTGGGCGGGCTTCGTCGCGAAAGTGTCGATCATGGCGAAACGGCCTGTTGCGGAAAGCCGACGCGTTTGGCGATTGCGTCCATGTGTCCGCGCATATCCGCATTGGGAAAGGGAATCTGCGTGAAGGTGAGCGTCGAATTCGCGCGCAGCTTGCCGCCGACCCGGATCTTGGCTTCGGTGACCGCGTAACCCGAGCCCTGATGGGACAGGGTCGCCTCGATGCTCATGACGTCACCGGGGTAGACCGAGCCGCGGACCTTGGCCTCCTTCACGGCAGCGAGGATCGGCATGCGCTCGAACTTCAGCACACCGAGCTGAAGCCAGCCCGAAGCCTGCGCCATCGATTCGATCAGGAGCACGCCGGGCATCAGCGGATAGCCGGGGAAGTGTCCCTCGAAAATGGTGCTTGCGTTCGGAACCTGGGCCTCGACGACAATCGTCTTCTCGTCGACGTTCAGGTCGACGATCCGATCGATCATGTGGAAGTATTCGAGTTGCATGGCCGCGCGCTTAGGCGCCCGCGCCCTTGGCCGCGACGAGCTCGTCGATGCGCGCGCACAGGTTCTTCAGCACGAAATACTGCTCCGTGGTCGCCTTGCCGTCGTTGACCTCCTGGGTCCACTTTTCAAGTGGCAGCTTGATGCCGAACTGCTTGTCGATCGCGAACGCGATATCAAGAAAATCGAGGCTGTCGATGCCGAGATCATCGATGGCATGGCTATCCGGCGTGATCGTGTCGCGCGGGATGTCGCAGGTTTCAGCGATGATCGTGGCGACCTGATCGAATGTGGAAGACATCACTAAGCCTTTGATATATTGCAGGTATTTGTCAGATTTCCAGAGTGGCACGGTGGGCGGGCATCGCGCCCCTGATGACGCCCTCAAACCCCCCTCTGGCCGGGTCGAAAGCCCGTATATCGGAGCGCCGCCCTGAGTTCAATGGAGCCTGCCAGGCGCGGAGACAGGGCTGGGGATGCCCGCCACGGGTCGTCCAGCGAGGGACCGCCGGCAGGGCGAGCCTAGATGTGCGGCGTCGTGATCTTGACGCAGTCGCGGCGACCCATCAGGACGCAATCCTGAGTCCGGCGCAGGTCGGCAATACTCACGGCGAGCCAAATCCCGATCGCGGTCAGCGCGATGGTGAAGGCGAGCGCCGCGATATTGGCGAGCATGCGGTGGCGGAAATCGTCCGGTCCGGTGCGGGGCTGCTCGTAGCGCGACAGGTCGAGCGGCTCCGGCGCCGCGCGCAATGATTGCACGGTGCCGTTGCCCCGGCGAACCATGGCGGAAGGCGAGGTGCGCGGCCTGAATTGGAGCACCCGGTGCTCGTCATCAGAGCTTATGGGCCGCTGGCTTTTCATAGGGCAGGGGATCACTCCGAAGCAGCGATTTTTAGATAGCATACGTGATGACCGCGTTGCAGAAAATCTTCTCAACTCGGAGCTGCATTTCCTATTCGCACTATTTTGCATCGCGTGCCGTCAATCGTCACCAACCGGCTGCGACGCGGTCAGGAATATGCGGTTGCGTTGCCATATTGGCGGGGAACTCACGCCTGCGTTCCGTCCACATGGGCTTGTCATCTGCGCGTGCAGCCCGACGCATTTTGCCGTCACTGGGGTCATGGCATAGTCCAGGGAACTTGTTTCCGCCAATTGCAACCAATGAGGGACCGTTCGAAATGACGAATACGCGTGAGCCGAGAGTGCACCCGGTTCCCATCCTGTCGCTGCGGCCGACGCAGATGACGGTCGGCATGCGCGAGGTCAAGGAGAAGCGCAAGCGCTGGCGCGAGCACGACAAGAAGAAGCAGGCCGACCTACTCGGCAAGCACATGATTCCCGTCGTCTACGGCCCGGACCAGCGCTATTACGTGATCGATCATCATCATCTCGGCCGCGCATTGCACGACGAGGGCATCAAGGAGGTGCTGGTCACCATCGTCGGCGACCTCAGAATGGTCGAGCGCGAGGCCTTCTGGGGCGTCCTGGACAACAAGCGCTGGGTCTATCCCTACGACGCCAAGGGCGAAAGGCGGCCGTTCCGGGACCTGCCGAAATCGGTGGCCGACCTCAAGGACGACCCGTTCCGCAGCCTCGCCGGCGAGCTCCGCCGCATCGGCGGCTTCGCCAAGGATACGACGCCATTCTCCGAATTCCTGTGGGCCGACTATCTGCGCCGAAAACTCTCGCGCAAGCTGGTCGATGCCGATTTCGACAAGGCGCTCGAGAAGGCGATGTCCTCGGCTAGAAGTAAGGATGCGATCTATCTGCCCGGCTGGTGCGGGCCGGCGGACGATGATTAGGGGCGCATGGATACGGCACCGCAATCCGACCTCATCACAGCCTCTTGAGCGAAATCATTTTCCGCCCCGCATGAAGCGGCCCTGAAACAGAGCCGTCCCATCCTTTGGGGCAATCGGGCTCACACGGGAGGCAAGAATGCGCGGTCTGGTTTTCGCTGTTGCCCTGCTTGCCCTTGCGTCAGCAGGGGTTTCGGCCTCGTTTGCGGCGGTTCACCATGCCAAGACATTGACGTTTGCCGAGCGCTTTGCTCCGGCACTCGAGTTGATGACAAAGCGCTAGCGGCATAGCGCTTCGTAGCCGCACGCAATGCATGACCGCGACCCTGCTCGCACGGAACCGCTGGACCCTGCGGCGGAAGAGGTGAGCGCGGCGAGCGCAAGGCGAGCCGAAAGCGCCTAAACGCTGCGTTCAGGCTTCTGCTCGGAGGCCGTTTCATGCAGCTCCTCCTGGCCACCGAGCATCCGGTGCAGCCAGCGCTCGACGCGGCGGCCGACCGTCAGCAGAACGAAGGCGAACGCCAGCGCGGCTGCGACGATCTTCCATTGTCCGGTGCCGCAGACGATGCCGAGACAGGCGGCGAGGAACGTGCAGGCCGCGCTGGTCAGACCGCTCACGCGAAAACCTTTGCTCTCGTGGACAATGACGCCGGCACCGAGGAAACCGATTCCGGTCAGGATGCCCTGGATCACCCGGCTCGCCGCATCGGTGATTCTGCCGGGCTCGGCGAACTCGACCGCAAGCAGCACGACGGCCGCGGTGGAGAGCCCGACGATGCCGAGCGTCTTCAGTCCGATCGGCTTACCTTGCAGATCGCGGTTCAGGCCGATTGCTCCGCCTGCAAGCGTGGCGCTGCCGAGACGCAGCACGATTTCGGGCCAGTCGAGCTCGGTCATTGCCTGTCGATCACTTCTTCGGCAGCCGTCCCATCAGATAGAACTCCTCGTTTGGCCGCATGCCCGTGAAATTCGCCAGCCGATTCGAAAGTGCGAAGAAGGCGGAGATCGCGGCGATGTCCCAGATGTCGTCGTCGCTGAAGCCGTGCGGCGCGAGTGCTGCGAAATCGTCCTCTGAAATCCGCTGCGCCTCGGCCGAGACCTTCATCGCGAAGTCGAGCATCGCCTTCTGCCGCGGCGTGATATCGGCCTTGCGGTAATTAATCGCGATCTGGTCGGCGATGAGCGGATTCTTGGCCCGAATGCGCAGGATCGCGCCATGCGCGATCACGCAATATTGGCACTGGTTGGCCGCCGAGGTCGCGACCACGATCATCTCGCGCTCGGCCGTGGTGAGGCCGCCGTCCTTCTCCATCAGTGCATCATGATAGGCGAAGAAGGCGCGAAACTCGTCGGGACGATACGCCAGCGTCAAGAACACGTTCGGCACGAAGCCGCTCTTCTCCTGCACGGCGAGGAGCCGCGTGCGGATGTCGTCCGGCAGCGTGTCGAAGGCGGGGGCGGGGAAGCGTTGCGCGGGCTTTGTCATTTGCATGGACTCCGGCTCAGGGCCGGCAAACATAGTCGATGCGGGCGGCCGTCTCAACGTGCTGCATACTCCGTAGGGCGTGCCCGAACGCAGCGCAGCGCTTGTCCAGCGGTGTCCTGCAGAGCCGGGGCCCATCTTTCCGAGAGTGCGGTGCGTGTGGCGTGGGTCTCGGCCTTGCGCAGCAGCGTTGCACGCCGTAGCGCGTCCGGGACACGCGCGGCCTTACCTCAACGGCTTCTTCAGCAGCGAGAAGCGGTCGGGATCGAGGCCCATCGACGGTTGCAGCATCGGCGCTTCGAGGCTGGACATCGTCTTGGCGGGAGGGGCCGAGAACAGTGGATCGTTTGGCACGTCGCGCTGCGAGGTGGCGCCGCGCCAGCGTTCGAGCACGGCGCTGACGAAATGCATGTCGTGACCGGAGGTGACCGAGGGCACGCTGCTGATGGTGGCTTCGCCGCGGGGCAATTGATGCGGCGGCACCTCCTTGAAGCGCAGCCGCGTCGGCAGGGCGACGCCCTCCCCGAACGCCAGCACCTCGCGGGTGCCGAGCGAGGGCACGAAGGACAACAGGTTGGCGGCCGCGTCCGACACGGCGGCGCGGAGCAGCGCCTGGTCGCGCTCGTTGGCGAGACGCATCGTGAACAGCGTGTTGCACTGGGAGATGATGGTGGCGTCGAGCTCGGCCGGGCGCTGGGTGATAAGGCCAAGATAGACGCCGTATTTGCGGCCCTCTTTGGCGATGCGCGACACCGCCTTGCGAGTTGGCCCGAAGCCGATGTTGCGGTCGGCGGAGGCGTAGCGATGCGCCTCCTCGCACACGAACAGCAGCGGCGAGACGCCGTCGCTCCACAGGCCGAAGTCGAAAGCCATGCGGCAGAGCACCGAGACGACGGAATCAATGACCTCGGCCGGGAAGCCGGCGAGTTGCATCACCGTCATCGGTTTGCCGTTGGCCGGCAGGCGGAACAAATGGCTGATCACCTCGGCCATGGTGTCGCCGCCGACATTGGCGTTGTCGAACATGAAGGCGTAGCGCGGGTCGTTGCGGACGGCCTCGATGCGCGAGATCAGTTTGTGATAGATGATGCGCGACGAGCGGTTCTCGAGCTTGCCCATGCGCTCGTCGATCAGCGATATCAAGTCGACCAGGCGATACGGCACCGGCGTGTCCGCGGTGTAGCCGACCTGCTTGGGATCGATGCGTTTGAGACCGATGCGGTCGGCGTTCTGGTACTGGGTATAGACGCCCTTGGCGATCGGGATCACCTCAGCGAGAATGTCGAGCTCCTCGGGCACGCCCGCGCGGCCGCCGAACAGCACGTCGACGATTTCCTCGAAGTTGAACAGCCAGAACGGCAGCTTTAGATTTCGCGGATTGAGCACCAGCGCGCGATCGCCGAAGCAGCGGCCATATTCGTTGTGCACGTCGAGCAGGAAGATGCGCAGGTTCGGACGCGCCTTCAGGATCTCGTTCAGCAGGAGCGAGACGCCGGTCGATTTGCCGACGCCGGTCGATCCCAGCACCGCGAAGTGCTTGGATAGCATTTCCTCGACGTCGACATAGGCGACGACCGAGCGGTCCTGCTGGAGGAAGCCGACGTTGATCTGGTCCGACCCGGTCGGCGCGTAGATCGTGCGCAACTCCTGGCTCGTGATCAGGTCGACGGCATCGCCGATGGTCGGATAATTGGTCACGCCTCGCTGGAATTTCGGCTTGTCGGTGGCGTTGAGGATCTCACCAAGCAGGTCGACCGAGGCAATCGCAATGTAATTGTCGCTAGCCGACAGGTTTTCGCAGGAGACCTCGGTAATCATTGCGACGATAACCGAGTTTGCGCAGCGGATACTGACGAAGCGGCCGACGGTCGCCCGAACCTCCGAGACCGGCATCCGGCTTTCCGCCAAAAGCCCGACCCGGGCGAGCGATCCGCGAACCGAAATCACGCGTCCAAAGGATGTCACGATGAATGAACCTGGCAAGAGCAACGGGTTTGGTCCGGACTATGCGCAGCCGTCGCTGCACAAACGGTTAAGCCGCAGGCGCGGCTGCTCCGTTAAATCCGCGGCAATCTGGCCGGAAGGTGGTTCCTAATCCGTACTGAGAGCAGAAATGGCAGAAAAAAGGGAGAGCCGAAGCCAGTTAAGGAAGATTTTACCATTCGAGGCAGGCAAGGTTCCGTCGTTCGGGAATAATTGTTCCCGGGAGCGGCGCCCTTCCATTCGGGCGCTTGATTTGTTGACGAGACCTAATGATTTGTACATTGGTACAAATGAACTGGCGGCGTCAGTGTTCGGCCGTGGCGTGGGCGCATCGCAGTCTCACGCCGGATTGCAGGACTCGGTCCTGCGGATCGTAGCCAACGCTTGACCGCCAGGTTTGGAGGAAAGCATGCAGCCCGAACCGATCCTCGATCTCGCCCATCTCGGCCACATGGAGCTCTTGACGCCCAAGCCAGATGAAAGCCTGAAGTTCTTCGTCGATGTCATGGGCATGACCGTGAGCGGGCAGAACGGCGAGTCGGTCTACTTACGCGGCTGGGACGATTACGAGCGCTATTCGCTTAAGCTCACGGCCTCGAAGACCTCGGGCATGGAGCACATGGCGTTGCGCGCGCGCAGTCAGCAGGCCTTGGAACGCCGCGTCGCCGCGCTGAAAGGCTCCGGCTTTGATATTGGCTGGATCGACGGCGATATGGGGCAGGGGCCGACCTTCCGCTGCCGTGACCCTGATGGACACATCGTCGAACTCTATTACGAGACCGAATGGTATCAGGCGCCGCCGGAGCTGAAGCCCGCGCTGAAGAACCAGGCCCAGCGCTTTCCGGCGCGCGGCGTCAACGTGCGCCGGCTCGACCATCTCAACTGCCTCGCCGTCGACATCAAGGCCAACCGCGAGTTCTTCGAGAACTATCTCGGCTGCCGTCTCACCGAGCAGATCGTGCTGAACGACGGACGTGAAGCCGCGATGTGGCTGACGATGTCGAACAAGAGCTACGACTTCGCCTATTCGCTCGACCATTCAGGCACGCCCGGCCGCTTCCATCACGTCACCTACGCGCTCGACAGCCGCGAGGAGATTTTGCGCGCTGCAGACATTTTCCTGGAGAACGGCGTGCACATCGAGACCGGCCCGCACAAGCACGCGATCCAGCAGACCTTCTTTCTCTACGTCTATGAGCCCGGCGGCAACCGCGTCGAGGTCGCCAACGCCGGCGCGCGTCTCATCCTCGCGCCGGACTGGAAGCCGATCGTGTGGACCGAGGAGGAGCGCAAGAAGGGCCAGGCCTGGGGCCTGAAGACGATCGAGTCGTTCCACACGCATGGCACGCCGCCAGTGGAGATCAAGAAGCACGCTTAGTTTGCGGATGCGCGTGCGCGCGCGATCGTCTCGCGCACGCCGGTCCAGGCCGGCTTGTCCGGTGCGAACTGCTTGCGCAGGAAAGTGACGAGCTCCTCGACCTGCGCGTCGCTCATGCTGCCCTTGAAGGCGGGCATGTAACCGAGATCGCTCGACACCGGCTCGGCAATGCCGTGCAGGATCACCTGCACGAGATTGTCCGAGGTCGCGCTGTGCAGATTGCTGTTGAGCGCGAGCGAGGGCCTAGTGCCGAACAGAGGCAGGCCGCCGATCTCGTGGCAGACCGCGCAGGCGCCGAGATAGAGCCGCGCGCCGTTGGACGCAGCGACGGTGACTTGCGTCGCGTTCTCGAGTTTCGTTGCGAGCGCGTCTTGCATTTGTCCGTCGCTCGCCGTGTCATTGAACGAGTTGAGATAGACCGCCATTGCGCGGATGTCCTGATCGGACAGGACCTTGAGGTCCCGGACGATCGGCGCCATCGGGCCGGCCGCGACGCCATGATAGCGCGAATGACCGGTGCGCAAGTACGCGAAGAGTTCGTCCTCGCTCCACGGAATAGGTGCGCGGGAGAGCGAGGTCAGGGCCGGCGCCTCCCAGCCCTCGGCAAAGCCTCCGGCGAGATAGGCCTGGCGCTGCTCGGCACCGAGTGCATTGCGCGGCGAATGGCAGGCGCTGCAATGGCCGAGACTCTCGACGAGATAGGCGCCGCGATTCCAAAGCTCCGACTTTGCGCGATCGGGCTTGAATTCATCCGCCTGATGAAACAGCGCGTTCCATCCCGCAAGCAGTGGCCGAAGATTGAAGGGGAAGGCGAGCGCGTTCGCAGGCTGCGTCGCGCGTACCGCGGGCTGTGCCATCAGGTAGGCATAGAGAGCCTGAAGGTCGGCCTCGCTGGTCTTCGAAAAATGCGTGTAGGGGAAGGCAGGATAGAGCTGCCGTCCGTCGCGATGCACCCCGTCGCGCATCGCGCGCTCGAAGGCGCGGTAGGACCAGGCGCCGATGCCGGTCTCGACATCGGGCGTGATGTTGGTCGAGTAGATCGTGCCGAACGGCGTTTCCAGCGCTCGGCCGCCGGCATTGAGCGCGCCTCGAACCGTGGTATGGCACTCCGCGCAATTGCCGAGCGCCGCGAGCTGCTGGCCGCGGGCAATCGTTGCTGCGGAATAGACCGACGCGTCGGGCCGCGCGATGGGCGCGATCGCGCGCGCCGGGAGTAGCGCTGCGCCGACTCCGATTGCGGCGGTGCAGACGGCCGCGATCGTCGCAAAGATACCGGCGCGTTTGGCGAACGGATTCTCCCAGATGCGGGATGGCGGCGGGGTGGCGGGAGCGGCCAGGGCCTGCGGCGTGGCCGCCGCATCGCCGTGTAATCCCCTGAGAATGCGTTCGGGCGTGAATGGCGGCTCGCGAAAGCGCACGCCGGTGGCATCGAAAATCGCGTTGGCGATCGCCGCCGCGCTCGGTACCGAAGCGGACTCGCCGACGCCGAGGGGCGGCTGGTCCTGACGCGGCAGCATCAAAACGTCGATCTTGGGCACCTCGGGGAAGAGAATGATCGGATAGGCGCCCCACTCGCGCGCCGCCACCGCGCCGCGCTCGAATGAAACCTCCTCCATCAGCGCGCGGCTGGTGGACTGGATGACGTTGCCGTGGATCTGGTGGCGCACGCCGTCCGGATTGATCATCAGCCCGGAATCCTGTCCGGCGACGACGCGCGTGACGCTGACATCGCCGGTCGTCTTGTTCACCGCGACGTCGGCGATCCAGGCCGACCACGCCGCGCCATAGCCGGGGAACTTGCTGTGGATATAGAGCGCATAAGCAAAGCCGCGCCCGTGCACGATCTCACCGTGTTTCTCCTCGCGCACCGGTCGCGGCATCCAGCCTGCGCGCTCGGCGACCGCATTGACGAGGTCAACGGCGCGCCGATCCTTCAGGTAGCGCAGCCGGTACTCGATCGGATCGACGCCGACCTCTGTTGCGGCCTCATCGATATAGGACTCATGAGCAAAGGTGTTCGGCAGCGCCGAGACGCCGCGAAACCAGGACGCGCGCACCATCGGCGGCATGTCATGGGCGATGACGCGCATGTGGTCGTAATCGTAAGGCGGAATAGCAGTGCGGTCGCCCATCTGGAGCACGGCGGGCTCGGGCGAGATCCGCCCGGTCAGCAGCAGCGCCAGCGTCGGCGCTGCGTTCGAGGGGTAGCGCGTGGCGAGGTCGTAGGCAGCGATGCCGCCGCCGGCGTCGAGGCCGCCATTGACGTCGATGAGCTGCGCGGTGCCCTTTGGTTCCCAGGCGTGCTCCTGCTCGCGCGTCAACTGCACGCGCACGGGCCGGCCGACCGCGCGCGACAGCAGTAGGGCGTCCGCCGTGACGTCATCGGCGCAGTTGCGGCCATAGCAGCCGGCGGCTTCCAGCCGGATCACCTCGATCTCGCTCTCCGGACGCTCGATCAGCAGCGCCAGATCGCTGCGCAGCACGTGCGGGTTCTGCGTGCCGGACCAGACGCGGATGTTGCCGTCCTGGAAGTCGGCGACCGCGCAGGACGGGCCGATCGAGGCGTGCATCTGATAGGGCCAGACATAAGTGCGCTGCATCGGCTTGGCCGCGCCCGATATCGCCGCGTCGACGTCGCCCTTGTCGATCAGCGTGCGCGGCGTCGATGGATTGGCGCGCAGCGCGCTCTCGACATCAGCGAGATCGGTCAGCGCGGGTGTCGGCTTCCAGGTCACCTTGAGCTGCTCTGCCGCTCGGATCGCATTCTCCTCGCGCTCGGCGACCACGCCGACGAAATCGCCGATGCGCACGACGGCAACCAATCCGGGAATGTCGCGCACCGACGCCTCGTCGACGGCGATCAGGCTGGTGCCGACGAACGGACCGGCATCGACGCCGGCATAGGGCGGACGCACCACGCGGCCGTGCAGCATGCCGGGCACGCGGATGTCGTGCACGAAAGTTAGCTCGCCCGTGGCCTTGGCCGGCAGGTCGACCCGCGGTACCGACTGGCCGACGATGGCATAATCGCCAACCGCCTTCACGACGACGTCATCGGCAAGCTCCAGGCTGATCGTCTCGCCGCCGATCAGTTCGCCATAGCTGACGCAGCGATTGTCGGGCCCGCGAACGAGACCGTCGTCGATCTTAAGCTCGGCCGCCGGCAGTTCGAGCCGCTCGGCTGCGCGTGCGATCAAGAAGTGCCGCGCCTGGGCCGCGGCCTTGCGCAAGGGCACAGC
Source organism: Bradyrhizobium sp. 147 (assembly GCF_023073935.1). NCBI lineage: Bacteria > Pseudomonadati > Pseudomonadota > Alphaproteobacteria > Hyphomicrobiales > Nitrobacteraceae > Bradyrhizobium > Bradyrhizobium sp. 147. The sequence goes on from NZ_JADPKL010000015.1 coordinate 13,916, forward strand.
CGTGATCTGAATCGTCTCGCTCGCGATCGTCGCGCCCTGGTTCGGCACCAGTGCGGTATCGCCGAGCACGATGACGACGCGCGCAAAGGACACGTCCAACTCTTCGGCGATGATCTGGCCGAGCGCCGTGCGGATGCCGGTGCCGAGATCGACATGGCCGTTATAGGCTGTGACCGAACCGTCCGCGGTGATGCGGACATAGGTCTCGGTTGTGACCTCGTCCACGGTGCGCAAGACGACGAGCGAACCGGATGGCCGCTCAGCTCCGTTCGAATGGGAGGAGACCATCAATCAGCGGCCTCGGTGAGCTGGCCGGAGGCGCGCATCACCGCGCGCAGGATTTCGACATGCGTGCCGCAGCGGCAGAGATTGTAGCGCAGTGCCGCCAGCGCTTGCTGTTCGGTCGGCCGCGGATTGACCGCGAGCAGCGCCTTGGTGGTCATGATCATGCCGTTGAGGCAGTAGCCGCATTGCGCGGCCTGCTCGTCGATGAAGGCCTGCTGCACGATGTCCGGCTTGTCGCGCGTGCCCAAGCCTTCGAGCGTCACGATGTCGCGGCCATCGCAGCCACTCACGGGAATCACGCAGGAGCGTGCCGCGGCCCCGTCGATCAGGACAGTACAGGTGCCGCATTCACCGAGGCCGCAGCCATATTTCGGCCCATTGAGCGCGAGGTCGTTGCGCAGCACGTAGAGCAGCGGCGTGTCTCGAGCCGCAGTGACCTCGTGGATCCTGCCGTTCACGGTGAGGCGGATCGGTGTCTGCATCATCCTCGTTCCCAAGCCCTGTAAACACGCGATTTGTAAGTCGCGACGATACCGTTTGTACACAAACGTGCAAGCCGTCATGCCGCACTGCAGCGCGAATGCCTCCTTTGTGGACAGGGCGGATAGGCATATGAGCTTTTATGCGGCAGGTGCACCTTTTGCGCCGCACCGCCGCTTGACAGCCATCGGGACCGCGCGCAACATCGTTCGTATACGAATGATAACCGCGGTGTCTGCTGGCTCTGACATGGTGATGGAAACGACGAGCGCTGCCATCGACAAGATACGCTGCGATGCCTGTCCGGTGATGTGTTACATCAAGCCGGGTGCGGCGGGAGCTTGCGACCGCTACGCTAACCACGACGGCAAGCTCGTTCGCGTCGATCCGCACGTGATCCTGGAGCGCACCGTCTCGCATGGCGGCAAGCTGGTGCCGTTCAGCCGGACCGAAGACTGGGACGGCAAGATCGTCCACGAGCCTTCAACTTTTGTGACGGCGATCGGCGCGGGCACGACCTATCCCGACTACAAGCCGGCGCCATTCATCGTCTCCGCGGAGGTCGATGGCGTCGACATGGTGACTGTGGTCACCGAGGGCATCTTCTCCTATTGCGGCGTCAAGGTGAAGATCGACACCGATCGCTATCTCGGGCCGGAGACCGCGACCGTTCGCGCGCAAGGCGAGGCGGTGGGCCACGTCACCACCAGCGAATACGGCTCGCAGATGCTCTCGCTCGGCGGCGTGCATCATCTCACTGGCGGCTCCAAGAAAGAGGGACGCGTCACCTGCGACACGCTGATGGATCTCGCCAATTGCAAGGCGGTCGAGCTCACCATCGACGGCGGCGCGACCGTGGTGGTGCAGGCCGGCCAGCCGCCGATCGTCAACGGCGTGAAGGAAGAGCGCATGCGGGTCGGCTGCGGCTCGGCGACGATCGGCATGTTCGCCAAGCAATGGCATGGCAAGGTCGATGAGGTCGTCGTGGTCGATGACCACATCACCGGCGTGCTGTCGGAACATCAGGCCGGCAAGCTGCTCGACATCGTCGATACCGGCATCAAGATGAAGGGCCGGCGTTCGACGCCCGGCCGCTATTTCCAGGTCGCCGAGCCCGGCACCGGCTGGGGGGGCACCAACATCTCGGATCCGCTCTCGATTCTCGGGCCCTTTGATGCCAAGGAAGCCAAGCCCGGTCTGACCATGCTGATGGTCTCCACCACGGGCGAGCATTCGTCCTATTATGTCCTCGACGAGGCTTTGAAGCCGGTCGAGACCGAGATGCCTGATGACCTGAAGTTTTCGGTCGAGCGCATCCAGGAGAATTGCGAGCCGGCGCTCTGCACGGTGCTGTTCATGGCGGGTGCCGGCGGCTCGTTGCGCGCCGGCGTCACCGACAATCCGGTGCGGCTGACGCGCTCGGTTAAGGACGCACTGACGCGCGTCACCAGCGGCGGCGCGCCGGTCTATGTCTGGCCCGGCGGAGGCATCACCTATATGGTCGACGTGACGCAGATGCCCGCGGGCGCATTTGGCTACGTGCCGACGCCGGCGCTGGTCGCGCCAATCGAGTTCACCATGAGGCTGTCGGACTATGCCGCGCTCGGCGGTCACATGGATCATGTGAAGCCGCTTTCCGAAGTGCAGAGCGGTGACGACGTCCGTCAATTGCCCTGGCAGAACCCGATCCCGGGACGGCGGGCATGACACGGCGCGCGCAAATCGCATTGCTGTCTGACGGCCGACGGCTGCATTTGCAGGATGGACCGATTGATTTGATCGTGGAGGCGAGAGGGCCTGCGGACGAGGTGCGCGCGGCCTATGAGGCTGCAGCGCGGCGGTTCACCGGATTGTTGGATGAGCTCTGCGCGGAACTGCCGGAGCTGCGGACGGCCGCTGAGGAGCGCACTTCGCTGAAGGGCGTGGTCGCGCGGCGGATGCATGCCGCTGTCTCGCCCTATGCGGCTGATTGCTTCATCACGCCGATGGCCGCCGTTGCTGGCAGCGGGGCGGAGGAGATCCTTGGCGCAATGCTCGGAGCCGCGACACTCAATCAAGCCTACGTCAACAATGGCGGCGACCTCGCGCTTCATCTGGGCGAAGGCGAGCATTTCTCTGTCGGTCTGATTGATCGGCCTGATGGCTCCGGCGTAATGCGGACCATGAGGGTCGATTCGACCGACCCTGTACGCGGAATCGCGACCAGTGGACGCCACGGTCGTAGTTTTTCGCTCGGTATCGCCGACGCGGTGACGGTGTTGGCTGCAACGGCATCGCAGGCCGATGCGGCGGCCACGATCATCGCCAACGCGGTGGATCTGCCGGGACATCCGGCCATCATCCGCAAGCCCGCCAACGAGCTTCAGCCTGACAGCGATCTCGGGGCCCGTCTTGTCACCCGCGAGGTCGGCAAGTTGTCGCACAATGAGATCGCGGCCGCGCTGGAATCTGGCGCGGAATGTGCACGGCATTTATTCGATCGCGAATTGATCGAGGGTGCCGTATTGCAGCTTTGTGGTGATATGCTTGTCATCGGACCAAAAGATATCGAACGGCAACGATCGCGCCCGCCTATGCTGGAGACTGCGGTTCATGCCTGAACAGGGAAGCGATTTGAGGAAACAATCATGAACGCGATCATCCGCAAGATCGTCACCGTCCTCGAAGAGACCCAGATGGAGATGGGACGTCAGGTGTCGCCGCCGACGCGGCGCGCCGCGGCGATCGCCGTGATCGAGAATCCCTTTGCGGGGAAATATGTTGAAGACCTTTCGCCGCTCATCGCGATTGGCGAGGAGCTGGGCGAGCTGCTGTCGAAGCGCGCGGTGGCGGCGCTCGGGATCGATGGCGCAAAGGTGCAGAGCTACGGCAAGGCCGCCGCGGTCGGCGAGAACGGCGAGCTGGAGCACGCCGCCGCTATCCTTCATCCGAAGATGGGTGCGCCGGTGCGAAAAGTGCTGGGCAAGGGCGCGGCGCTGATCCCGTCGTCGAAGAAACGCAGCGGCCCGGGCACGACGCTCGATATTCCTCTGGGGCACAAGGACGCGGCCTTCGTACGCAGCCATTTCGACGGCATGGAGGTACAAATCAACGATGCACCGCGCGCCAACGAAATCATGGTCGCAGTTGCCGTCACCGACAGCGGCCGTCCGCTGCCGCGCGTCGGCGGGCTGACGGTTGCGGAGATCAAGGGCGAAGACGGTTTGAGATAGCGCGTCCGGAGAACCGGGCACGGGTTCTCCGATCAGATCGTTTGCGAAAGACAGAGAAGTTCAAAACTGGAGGTTGGGATGCGAGCAAGAAACGTTTTTGTCGGCGCGGCCTTCGCGCTTCTGGCCGACGGCATGGCCCATTCGGCCCTGGCGCAGGACATCAAGATCGGCGAGATCAACAGCTATTCGCTGTTGCCGGCCTTCACCGAGCCCTATCGCAAGGGATGGCAGCTCGCCACCGAGGAGATCAACGCGGCCGGTGGCATCAACGGCAAGAAGCTCGTCGTCATCTCGAAGGACGATGGCGGCAAGCCGGCGGATGCGCAGACCGCTGCCAATGAGCTCGTCTCCAGCGAGGGCGTTGCGATGCTCGCGGGCACGTTCCTGTCGAACATCGGCCTCGCCGTCAGCGACTTCGCCAACCAGAAGAAGGTGTTCTTCCTCGCGGCCGAGCCGCTGACCGACGCGATCACCTGGTCGAAGGGTAACAAATACACCTTCCGCCTGCGTCCCTCCAACTACATGCAGGCGGCGATGCTAGTGGAGGCAGCCAGCAAGCTGCCGGCGAAACGCTGGGCGACGATCGCGCCGAACTACGAATACGGCCAATCGGCGGTCGCGGTGTTCAAGAAGCTGATGTCGGAGAAGCGCCCGGACATCCAGTGGGTCGACGAGCAGTGGCCGCCGCAGGGCAAGATCGACGCAGGTCCGGTGGTGCAGGCGGTTGCCGCCGCCAACCCGGAAGCCATCCTCAACGTCACCTTCGGCGCCGACCTCGTCAAGCTCGTGCGCGAAGGCAACACCCGCGGCCTGTTCAAGGGGCGTGAGGTCGTCTCCTTCCTGACCGGCGAACCGGAATATCTCGATCCGCTCAAGGACGAGACCCCGGAGGGTTGGATCGTCACCGGCTATCCCTGGTACTCGATCAAGACGCCGGAGCACGACGCCTTCCTGAAGGCCTACCAGGCCAAGTACAACGACTATCCGCGCCTCGGCTCGATCGTCGGCTATCAGACCATCAAGTCGGCAGCGGCAATCCTGGCGAAGGCGGGCTCGACCGATCCGGAGAAGCTGATCGCCGCGGCCGAAGGCCTGTCGATGCCATCGCCTTTCGGCGAAATCACCTTCCGCAAGATCGACCATCAGTCGACGCTCGGTGCCTATGTCGGCAAGACCGCGCTGAAGGATGGGAAGGGTGTGATGGTGGATTCGTCCTACAAGAAGGGCGCGGACTATCTGCCCAGCGATGCGGAGGTCGAGAAGCTGCGGCCGAAGGATTGATTATCTTTCCCCTCCCTCTCCCCACTCTTCGTGGGGAGAGGTGACTTCAACCTCAACCCGGACCGCCGATGGCCTTTTACGTCGTACAGTTTCTGACCGGTCTTGCCAGCGCAGCGTCGCTGTTCCTGGTGGCCTCGGGCCTGTCGATCATCTTCGGCGTGACGCGGATCGTGAATTTCGCGCATGGCGCCTTCTACATGATCGGCGCCTATATCGCCTTCACTTTGACCGAGCGCCTCTCCGGCGCCTTCGGCTTCTGGGGCAGCATCGTGCTGGCCGCGCTCGCGGTGGCGCTGATCGGCGTCCTTGTCGAGATGGTGCTGCTCCGGCGCATCTATCATGCGCCCGAATTGTTCCAACTGCTCGCGACCTTTGGCCTGACCTTGATGGTCGAAGACCTCGTGGTGCTGATCTGGGGACCTGACGACCTCGTCGGCCGCCGCGCGCCGGGCTTCAAGGGGGCCATCGATTTCTTCGGCCAGAACGTTCCGAGCTATGACCTATTCCTGATCGTGCTCGGACCCGTCGTGCTCGGCATTCTCTGGCTGCTGTTTCAGCGCACGCGCTGGGGCGTGCTGGTGCGCGCCGCAACGCAGGACCGCGACATGGTCGCCGCGCTCGGCGTCAATCAAAAGTGGCTGTTCACCTCCGTGTTCGCGGTCGGCGTCTTCCTCGCCGCTCTCGGCGGCGCGCTTCAGATCCCGCGCGATGCCGTGCATCACGCCATGGATCTCCGGATCATCGTCGAGGTCTTCGTCGTGGTTGTGATCGGCGGCCTTGGCAGTATCGTCGGCGCGTTCGTGGCGGCGGTGCTGGTGTCCGAGCTCAACGCCTTCGGCATCCTGATCTTTCCGAAGATCTCCATCATCCTGGTTTTCCTGGTGATGGCAGTGGTGCTGATCGTGCGGCCCTGGGGCCTGTTCGGCAGGCCCGAGGCGGCTGCGCGCAAGACGCCGGGCCTCACCGTCAGTCCTTGGCGCCCGCTGACGCCGAATGAGCGGCTGGCTGCGCTTGCCGCGCTCGTCATCGCAGCGACGCTGCCGCTGTTCGCCGGCAATTACGCGCTGACGGTCGGCTCGGAGATCGCGATCTTCGTCATCTTTGCCGTCAGCCTGCATTTCCTGATGTCGGTCGGCGGGCTCGCATCGTTCGGCCATGCCGCCTATTTCGGGCTTGGCGCCTATGGCATTGCCTTCCTCGCCAAGATGGCGGGGCTGCCGATGATCGTGTGCCTGTTGCTCGGCCCGCTGCTCGGCTGCCTGGGCGCGGCCGTGTTCGGCTTCTTCGCGGTGCAGCTCTCCGGCGTTTATTTCGCGATGCTGACGCTCGCCTTCGCGCAGATCGTGTGGTCGATCGCATTCCAGTGGGTGGACGTGACAGGCGGTGACAACGGCATTCTCGGCCTCTGGCCGTCGAGCTGGGCCGCGAGCCCACCGCATTTCTACTGGCTCGCGCTCGGCGTCGCGGCGCTCGTCACGATCGCGCTTCGAGCCATGGTGTTCTCACCGTTCGGCTATGCGCTCCGGGCAACGCGTGACTCGGCGCTGCGCAGCGAAGCGATCGGCATCGACGCGAAGCGCATCCGGTGGACGGCCTTCGTCATCGCAGGGACCACCGCTGGCATCGGCGGCGCGCTGTTCGCCTACCTCAAGGGCAGCGTCTTCCCCGACAATCTCGGCATTTCGCTGTCGGTCGATGCGCTGGTCATGGTGCTGCTCGGCGGCGTCGAGACGGTGTCGGGCGCGGTGATCGGCGCCATCGTCTACAAGGCTTTGAATATCTGGCTGATCAGCCAGACCGACTTGTCGAAGCTTGTGCTCGGCGGCTTCATCATGCTGATCGTCGTCGTCTTCCCCAAGGGCATCGTTGGCGTGCTCGAGATGCTGGCGCAGCGTCGTAAGAAAGCATCGCCGCCGGGATCTCCCTTGCTTGCCAAGCCGATCGAGTCCGCCGAATGAGCGTCGCACCCCCACTTCTCGCGGTCGAAGGCCTGACCAAATCCTATGGCGGCATTCATGCCGTGCGCGCCGTGTCGTTCTCGTTGCGTGCAGGCGAGATTCTGGCGCTGATCGGCCCGAACGGCGCCGGCAAGAGCACCTGCTTCGACATGCTCAACGGCCAGAACAAGCCGGACTCCGGGCATGTCCGCCTGCTAGGTGAAGAGATCACCGGCAGGAAGCCGCGCGAGGTTTGGCGGCTCGGCGTCGGGCGCACGTTCCAGATCACCGCGACCTTCGCCACCATGAGCGTGCGCGAGAACGTGCAGGTCGCGTTGATATCGCACGGAAAGCAGTTGTTCAATCTGTTCGGCTCGGCGCCGAAGTTCGACCGCGGCGAAGCCGGTCGGCTGCTCGAGCTGGTCGGCATGGGCGGCTACGCCGATCGCCCCTGCGGCGAGCTCGCCTATGGCGACCTCAAGCGTCTCGAGCTTGCGGTGGCGCTCGCCAACCAGCCAAAGCTGCTCTTGATGGACGAGCCGACCGCGGGCATGGCGCCGCGCGAGCGCGTCGACCTGATGCGGCTCACAGCGCAGATAGCGCGCGAAAAGTCGATCGGCGTGCTCTTCACCGAGCACGACATGGATGTCGTATTCGAACATGCCGACCGCATCATCGTGCTCAACCGCGGCGCGCTGATCGCCGAAGGCTCGCCGGCCGAAGTGCGCGGCAATCCGCAGGTGCACGCGGTCTATCTCGGCGAAGGCCTCGTCTATGATGCCCGCCATCGCGAGGGAGCCTCGGCATGAAGCTGACGGTCGAAGCGCTCAACAGCCATTATGGCCCGGCGCATATCCTGTTCGACATCGGCTTCGAGGTCGGTGAGGGCGAGGTCGTTGCGCTGCTCGGGCGCAACGGCGCGGGCAAGTCGACGACGTTCCGCTCCATCGTCGGCCTCGTCGCGCAGCGAACCGGCCGCATCATGTTCGAGGGCAAGGATGTCTCGGTGCGTCCGACGCACGAGATCGTCCGCGAGGGCCTCGGCTATGTGCCGGAGGAGCGGCGCATCTTCACAGATCTGACCGTTGAGGAAAATCTCGAGGTCGGCCGCCAGCCCAAGCGTCCGAACGCGCCGCACTGGACGCGCGAAAAACTGTTCGCGCTGTTTCCAAACCTGGGCGAGATGAAGAATCGCCCCGGCGGGCGCATGAGCGGCGGCGAGCAGCAGATGCTCACCATTGCGCGCACGCTGATGGGCAATCCGTCGTTGGTGCTGCTGGACGAGCCTTCGGAGGGACTGTCGCCGAAGATCGTGGAGCAGATGGTCGATGCCATGCTGACCATGAAGACGGAGGGCGTCAGCATCGTCGTCTCCGAGCAGAATCTGCATTTCGCGCGGCTGATTTCCGATCGCGCCTACATCATCGAGCGCGGCCGCATCTGCTTCGGCGGCAGCATGGCCGAACTCGACGCGCGTCCGGACATCCGCGACGCGCATCTGTCGTTGTGAGGCAAGGGGAAGGGCTGCGAACGGATGGCGAGAAGCGTTACGGCGAAGAAGAGCGTCAAACCGGCAAAACCGCCTTACGTGCTCGACGAGCAAGTCGGCTTCATCCTGCGCCAGGTCTGGCAACGCCACAGCTCAATCTTCTCGCGCGATATCGGCACCAATTTGACGCCGACGCAATGGGCGGCGCTGTCGAAGCTCGCCGAGACCGGGCCGTGCTCGCAGAACCAGCTCGGACGTCTCACGGCGATGGACGTCGCGACCATCAAGGGCGTGATCGACCGCCTCACGGCGCGCGGCTTGACCGAGACGAGCCAGGATCCGGAAGACGGACGGCGCTTGCTGGTCAGCCTGACGCGCGCGGGTCAGCAGCTTGCGGAGAGGCTGGCGCCAAACGCGCTCGCGATCACCCGCGAGACGCTCGCGCCGCTGGATGCAAAAGAGCGCGAAACGCTGATGGCGCTATTGAACAAGCTCAGGTGAAGGTGCCGTAGCAACCATTAAGTGACGGCAGTTTTTTGCTCCGCCCGGATGGTCTGCGCCTGCCATGATGACGCCGTGCTCGCGTCCGTCAAGGCGTGGCCTGGCAACAGACCACGTGAGGTTCGAGCGAGCGACGGCCATCCTTGACGGACGCTGCGCGCGACGTCATGA
>NZ_JADPKL010000133.1:0-19590 GCF_023073935.1 Bradyrhizobium sp. 147
CATCGCCAGAAGTTGCATCCGCGGTGGCGCTAGAGGACGCTTCTACAACGTCGTCGACCTCGTCAACCGGCTCGAGACCGAAACCCGCAACGGTCGGCAAGGACGGCTCGCCGAGCATCTGACCCGGATGGACTTCATCGTGCTGGATGAACTCGGCTATTTGCCCTTCGCCCAGTCCGGTGGCCAGCTTCTCTTCCACCTCGTCAGCCGGCTCTATGAGCGCGCCTCCGTCATCGTGACCACCAATCTCGCTTTCGGCGAATGGCCGAGCGTGTTCGGCGACGCCAAAATGACCACCGCGCTGCTCGACCGATTGACCCATCACTGCGACATCGTCGAGACCGGCAACGATAGCTGGCGGTTCAAGAGCCGAGACGACGATCACGCCACCCGCGCTCGTCTCGCCTCCGCTATCCCGGCCAGCTCCGACGAGACGAGCGCTACCAGCAAAACCCGCCGCGCGAAGGGGTCAAAATTGGACGCCGATGAGGGGTCAAAGTTGGAAGCCGATTGACAGTAGGTCCGCCAATAGAGGGACGGCTTCGCTCAGCTCCCTGTTTGCCAGAGCCAGCACCGTCACAAGCTTATCCAAGCGGGTCTCGGCTGTATCCTCCCGTCGAAATCCGGCCGCCTGCTCGAGCTGGGCGATGCTGGGATAAAGCGCACTGTGCTGGTGATGTGGCGAGCAGAAGAAACGCAACCGTACGTGCGGCTCTTCGCCCAACTGCGCCAGCAGGGTTTGTGCGATGCGCGACTTGCCGATGCCCGGCTCGCCGACGAACAGGACGACGGACCCGTCGCCGGCCTTTGCCTGCTCCCAGCGGCGAGTCAACAATGCGATCTCTTCCTCGCGACCGATCAACGGCGTGCTGACGGCGCGTAGGGCCTCGAAACGACTGGCGACCAGGCTCGCGCCCAAGACCCGCCAGACATGAACAGGATGGTCAATTCCCGCGACCGGCAATGTGCCGAGATCGCGATAGTCAAACAGGCCGCCAAGCAGGCGGCGCGTGTTGTCGGCGATGACAACCGTGTTCGGTTCGGCAAGCCCCTGAAGCCGTGCCGCGAGATTAGGGGTCTCACCAATGACCGCCTGTTCCTGGGCGGCGCCCTCACCAAGCGGATCACCGACGACGACGAGGCCCGTGGCGATACCGACGCGCACCTGCAACGAGTTCGCCTGGCCCGCATCGAGTTTGGCCACGCCTTCGATCAAGGTGAGGCCCGCACGCACCGCTCGTTCGGCGTCCTCCTCATGCGCCTGCGGGTAACCGAAATAGGCCAGCACGCCGTCACCGAGATACTTCGCAACAAAGCCACCGGAGCTGGTGATTACCTCGGCGCAACATCGGTGATAGCGGCCGATGATGTCGCGCAACTCCTCCGGATCGAGCCGCGCCGACAATGCGGTGGAACCGACGAGGTCGGCGAACATCACCGTGAGCTGACGGCGCTCGGCTTCGGAAGCCTTGCCGCCCGGGCGGTCAGGCTCGACCGAATGTTCGGTCATGTCGCGAAACTTTTCGGTTCGCAATGCGGCGATCGCATCGAGGAGAATGCGGCGATGGCCGACCGCCGTCACGCCGAGGTCTCTGAGGTCCTCGGCGGTCAGCTTGGGGAGGCTTGCCTCATCGATCGCGTTTTCCCGGAATGCCTGCCGATAGCGTTCCAGGCCGAGGCCGCGCAGCCAGGCAGAGATATCCATGGCGTTCACACGCACACTAGGCCGCACTCACCGGGTATAGCAGCCACCGCGCCAGCCTGCGCCGGCGGTCAAGCCGCCCCACCAGAATGAGAAACTCAGTTTACTCCACCCCATAGCGAGAACCACGTTTTTTGTCTCGCAAAGCGCTGGTATCCAAGGACCAACGCCGGAGCGAGCCCGTGGGGCCCCTCACAGAAGGGCGCTGAGCATACGATCCCGCGCGGCGCTTCTCGTTCGCCGACACGGTAATCGGGTGAAACGTCTACGTCCGTTGTTGGACCCGAAGCCGAGTCGGATTTTGATCGACGTGCGGACGGTTGCGCACATGAGGTGCGCGTTTGGCCACTTTCGAGTCGCTAAGTGGACCGACTCGCCGCCGCCTCCCATCGTCAGGTTCGCAGGAAGCCTTCGCACTCACCTTCCGCCCAGGCGAGGGTCTTCTCCATCGCCTCGCCCCCCGCGTAGCGTAGGCACATCTTCGTCAGCGTCGCCTGCACGTTGATTTGGTGTGCGACTCTTGGCGGGGCCGGCGAGGCCGCGATCGACAGCGTCTGATGGTTATAGGGATTGGGGTAATGATAGAGCGTGCCCTTCGGTGGCTCCGCTTCCGCCCAAACCTTTAGGGTCGTGAACTTCTCATAGGCCGGCAGATCATAGCCGCCGCTCGCGACCACCAGCTTCTCAATCGATGATGGCTGCGAGAGATGCGCGAGCAGGCTCTTGGCGGCTTCCTTGCGCTTCGAGAATGCCCAAATGGTCCAGAAAAAAGGCAGGTAGGAAGCGAAGCGGCCCTTTGGTCCCGCCGGGAAGCCGTGTGTCCAGCATTGTTCGGCAATCTGCGGTGCGTCGCGCCGGGCAACAGCCCAGGCGCTGGGCGGGTTCATGATCAGCGCGCCCCTGCCGGCAATCAGCCATTTGTTGTTGGAGGCGTCGTCCCACGCCCCTACGTCCGGCGGCAGGAAAGCGATCAGCTTCTTGTAATATTCGAGCTTTTGCCGAACCTCGTCGGTCTTGACGGTGAGGTTACCCTTTGCGTCGACGAGCTGCGCGCCGAACGACTGGAAGATTGTGCCGGCTGCAACCATGCTGTCGGTGGTCTGGCCTAGTCCGATGCCAAAGGGAAATCCGCCCTTGTGGCAAGCTTCCGCCGCCTTCAGGAACGTGTCCATCGTCCAGTTGTCGGCTTTTGGCGGACTTCCGGGCGGATACATTTCCTGTACGTCAATGTTAGCGTACTTCCTCATCAGGTCGATCCGGGAGCAGGGCGCCTGGATCTGGCTGCCGACACAGGCAGGAACCCCGAGCCACTTGCCGCCAGCTTGGCCGAGATAGTGGACAGCCTCGTTGACCTTGCCATTCTGCTCGATACTCCCCTTCATGATATCGTTTGCAGGCTCAAGCAGATGGCTATTTGCGTGCGGGTTCCAAGCTGGCATGGCCAGGATGTCGTGCCCGGATTTGGCTTGCGCCTCGGCCGAGATGGTCAGGAGAGCTTATTGCCTTGGCTCGTGATGTAGTCGATCTGAACCTGGACCCTTTCCCTTTCAGCCCATTCATTAACGAGATCAGTCGAAGCCTTGTTTGCGCCTGGCACCCAATGATCCCAGAAACCAATCGACAGGTTACCGGCAGCGTGCGCGCCGCGTACATAAGGGGCGGCGACGAACGCTGCGGACGACATCGCGGTCGCGGTCACAAATTCTCGTCGAGAAAGGGTTCCATGGTGTTGAGCCGGTTTGCTGGCTTAGTTTTTGTGCCGCGGGCCCAAATCAGCGCTGCGCTCGAAAGAGCGCGCAGGCTTTGCAGAACCGAATGATTGCTCGAACAACTCCGCCGCCGTTGCATGGCCTGCGGCGGGTATTATTGCAAGAATTCAACGCTTAAACTGGTAGCAGCGCAAGCGATGTAATCTGACATTCACGCTGTCCCAACGTCGCACCATTCTCTTTGATCTGATCGCTTCAGAACCGAAAGGCGAAGATCCTATTACTCAACGGTGTGCTTCCGCTCGTGGCCGATTCCGTTGAAGAAGGCCGGCAGTATTTCGTTGTAATAGCTCCTCGCGACGTGGCCGGAACTGCTCTTACTGACCCCTATGCGAGCCTCGGCCTGGGCATCGGGATCAGCTTGGCCATCTTTCGAAGGTTTTGGGCGGTGGCTACGAGGATGAACTCGTCACGCGCGCCGTTTGGACCTCGTAAACGCAAACGGTCGAGCTAAAGAATGCGCTTCGCTCGCCTGTGGGCCATGCAATCAAGCTTCCATCATACCGCTTGCCCATTCCGGCTCCGCAAAGTGGCTGCGCGCCACGGAAGCGACGGACGCTTCTGTCCGCCGCTCATCGCGTCGTGGCGCGGCTATTTCTGCACAGCGAATACCCAGACCACCCCGCCTTGCGGCACGTTGTTTTCAACCCCGACGTTCTGGGTGGCGAGCGCATCCTGGATGCGTTGCGCGTCGACGCCCCAGCCGGACTGGATCGCGATATACTGGGTGCCATCCACCTCATAGGATACCGGCATACCCATGATGCCTGAGTTGGTCTTCAGCTCCCACAAGAGTTCGCCGCTCTTCGCATCGAAAGCGCGGAAGTTGCGATCGTTGGTCCCGCCGACAAAGACGAGATCGCCCGCGGTCGCCAGTACCGAACCGAACAGTTGCGATTTCGGGAAGTTGTGAGACCAGACTTTCTTGCCGGTTGCGGGATCCCAAGCCTGCAATTCGCCAATGTGTGTGGCGCCGGGACGGAGCGTCAGACCGATGTCCTCAGGCTTGGTGGCAAGCCATAGTTCGCCAGGCTTCAGCGCAACCTTCTCGCCGGTGAAGCCGCCGCAGGTGTTCTCGTTGGTAGACGTACTTGGTCCTCTGGCTGTAGGCCGCCCAAGGCCAGTCCTTGCCGCCCCACAGTGACGGGCAGAACTCGACCCGCTTGCCGATCACCGGCTTGTGCGCAGGGTCGACAATCGGCTTGCCGGTCTCGGGCTCGATGCCTTTCCAGACGTCTGTATGAACATAGGGCCAGCCGGCTACGTAGCTGATCTTGTCCGGCTTACGCTCCAAGATCCAGAAGATGGCGTTGCGGCCCGGATGGATCAGGCTCTTGACCGTGCGGCCATCTCTTTGCAGGTCGACCAGTATCGGCGCCTCTACTTCGTCCCAGTCCCAGGAGTCGTTCTGATGGTACTGGAAATGTGTCTTGATCCTACCGGTATCGGGATCGAGGCCGAGCACGGAGCTCGTATAGAGATTGTCACCCGGGTGTGCGTCCCCCGGCCACGGCGCAGCATTGCCAATGCCCCAGTAGATGGTCCTGGTGTCCTTGTCGTAATTGCCGGTCATCCAAGCCGATCCGCCGCCGGTCTTCCAGTCGTCGCCCGTCCACGTTTCGCTGCCGGGTTCACCGGGCGCTGGAATGGTGAAGGTGCGCCACAGCTCCTTGCCGTTATCTGCGTTAAAGGCCACGACGTAACCACGGACGCCGAGCTCACCGCCAGAGCCGCCGACGATGACTTTACCGTCGATGACGAGAGGCATCAGGGTGAGATACTGACCTTTCTTATAGTCCTGGACTTTGGTGTCCCAGACCACCTTGCCGGTCTTCGCATCGAGGGCAACCACGTGATCATCGGTTGTGGCCAGATAGAGCTTGTCCTGCCACAGACCGACGCCGCGATTGGTCGGATGCAGCTGGAACAAATCATCCGGTAGCTGGCGCTTGTAGCGCCAATACTCTTCGCCGGTCTTGGCGTTCAGGGCGATTACCTGTCCCATAGGGGTGGTGACGAACATCACCCCGTTGTTAACGATCGGTGGCGCCTCGTGGCCCTCGATCACGCCAGTGGAGAAAGTCCACACCGGCTTGAGATTCTTGACGTTTGAAGTGTTGATCTGCTCGAGCGGACTGTAGCCCTGCCCGTCGTAGGTGCGTCGGTACAGCATCCAGTTACTAGGTTCCGGATTTTCCAGCCTGGCTTGTGTCACTGGACTGTAATTTTCGATCGGACCACCGAATGAGGCGGTCGAGAAAAAGGTCGTGCACGCAACACAACCTGACTAGCCATTGCCTTTTGGTCATGGACGCCATCTCCCTAAGCTCTTTCTCTTGCCGACCATAAATAATGCGAACAGCTGTGGCACGGGAATCCGATGCGACTACTCGTCACCCTGCTTGTTGAGCACCTACCTTTCCAACGAATGTTGCAGCGATGGTGAGCGAGCCGTCGGCTATTGCCAGCGGCAATGCCGCCAGACGTCGAGGCGCGGGCCCGAACACGACCTGCGCGCTTTCCCGGGGATTGAACTCGGAATTGTGACAAAAACACTTGAGAACGTCGTTGTCGCCTACGTCCGACTTCAGCCAGCCGGTGACAGAACATCCGGCATGAGTACAGATCGCCGAATAGGCTACAATGCCCTCCGCGGAGCGCGAGCGGGTCTCCTCATCCATGTCCCCGGGATCAAGCCTTATGAGGAGGATTTCGTTGAGCCGCGAGCCGTTGCGGACAACCGAAGTCTTTGGGTCCTTTGGCCAGGCATGCAGCGGCGCCTCACCGAGCCTCACGTCGTCGGGCACGATGATGCCGCCGGCGCGGTCACGCTCTGAGACCACAAGAAGGTCGCCTTTCCTCGGCCGATCGCTGCTGCCGGGCTGGTCTTTCTGCGCCGCAGCGAACCTCCTCGCCGTTAGAAACGCTCCGAGCATGGCGAAAAAAGCGACCGTCGCGTTTGCTTCGGACTTCGCATTGGTCCGTCTCTATCCCCACTGTAGAGCCTCGAAGTCAGGCACGTGTGGCTTCTCGAGCGAGACGCAAGAGCAAGGGACTACACGCCAGGCGCGGGTCGCGCGCGCCTCGGCGAGGCTCAGCTCACCGCTGCTTTTCGCCGCTACTTGGGGTCCGCATGGAGGTGCCACTGGTTGGGCCGGTTGTCGGCGCAGCAGTGTCACTCTTTCCAGGAGGATGAGCAGAAGCACCTGGCTTTTCCTGCTCGCCGACATAGCCTGACTCGCCGGACTGGCGGGTCTTGATGCCCTTGTCCGCCTCCTCCTGCATCTGCGGGTTCGGTGCCGTCGGCTGCTGGGCCAGCCCCGGCAAGGCTAACGTAATTCCAACAGCTACAAGCATCGCAACGATCGTGGTTCGCATAGCAGTCCTCCCCATCGCAGCGCGCACTTTGCACGACAACGAACGCACCGGCCCGCAAAAGTTTCCTCGCTCATCAGCCGTATTTGCGAAAAGGCGATACCGCACAAGGGGTGGCGAGCAGACCCGGCTTTAGAGCGACGTTCCGGCGGCGGCATGCGCGATCTCCGAGCTTGGAGGTGTCCGACGTGCCCGGCGGCTTTCTCTTCGGTGGTCGGCATCAGGTAAGGACATTAGCGTAGCGAACAGCGATGCAGCGGCCACCTGGACAACCGGGCCGAGCCGTCGCCGGCGATGCTTTGACGGGCGCGCGTCCTGTGGGTGATCAGGCCGCAACGCTACCGAATTTCTCCGTTTTGAGGGCGTCGAACCACCCACCTGCACTCGCGCCGTCAGGGCACGTTCCAATAGAAGGAGGGGTGTGTGCGTGCTAAACGGCTCGCGGTCATCTTGCCGCGCGGTTAAAACGCGCGCGACAATGCGTAGCATTGTCTTTCTGATTGCGGTGGTCGTCTTTAGAGAGGATTTTATCGATCGTGGGTGCGCTCTTCAGAGGGGCCAGCACATGATTGAGCTTTGGATCAAGTGGTTTGAGTCCCTGGCCTCGGTGGAGGGGCTGGCAGCCATCGTCGTCGTTGCCGTAATGATCGCTGGCGTTCTTACGCTGATTGAGGGGCGGCGCAGTAGGACCAAAAAACATTAGCTGCAAGACTCAAAAGAACAGCCAACTGGAACAAGGTCGTTCCGCAAAGTAAGTGGCCCTTATAAGATGCTCGTATGCAGGAGGCAATGATCGCTTCTCATGCAAGTTGGAATGCTCCTTGGCGAGAAACATTCTGCATCTTCGTGCTGTTGAGCATGCTGGTCGCGGCTCCGGCCCTTTTGACAATATTCTTGCTGGACTCGCAACTCGTCTTACCAGCGCTGAGTCTTCTGTTTTTCTCGGACGCGATGATCACCGCGCTCTTGGCCCTGGCAAAGTCAGGGACTGCAACGGTGAGCAAAATTTCTCTCTGGGATATCGCAGGTGCGTTCACAATGATCGGTTGCGCCGCAGCGATTTTTGGCGAGCCAGATCAAGTAGCACTGCTTTTCGGGCAGACTCCGGACCACATTCGGACGCCGCTGCCGGAGATAGTTACCTTAGCGATCGAGCCGCGATGGACTAGAACTGGATCTGTATAAGGGCTTTGGAGGTAACTTGTATGGGTCGAGCTGGCAGATAAATACGCGCCTCGCTCGGAGCCGAACCTGGGACCATAACCCTTGATAGACCATCTTCATACGGATGTTCTTAGCGCACTCGTGCAGGTCGTTCTGATTGATCTTGTGCTCGCTGGTGATAACGCCATCGTCATCGGCCTTGCTGCAGCGGGACTTCCTCAAGCGCAACGAGCCAAGGCCATTTTGATCGGGATCGTCGCCGCGACGATATTGCGTCTTCTCTTAGCGGGGATAGCCACGCAAATCCTGCAGATCGTTGGCCTTCTGCTCGCTGGCGGGATCCTGTTGCTATGGGTATGTTGGAAAATTTTGCGAGAGTTGCGCACGTCTCCCGCAGGGTCCACTGTTTGGAAAGGGAACATAGGGGCCATTGCAGAAAGCAAACCCCGCAAAACGCTCTTCCAAGCGAGTTGGCAGATTATCGTGGCCGACGCTTCCATGTCTCTCGACAATGTCCTTGCGGTCGCAGGGGCGGCACGCGACCATCCCGTGGTCTTGATTTTCGGCTTGGGGCTTTCCATCGCGATGATGGGCCTGGCCGCTTCTTTCATTGCCGGCCTTCTGCAAACGCATCGATGGCTCGCTTACGTCGGACTGGCCGTCATTCTCTATGTGGCAGTTGAGATGATCTGGCGCGGAACATTGGAGATCATGAAGGTCGCATCGATATGAGGGCCTGTTGTGTCCGACGGCACCGCATGCCTAGTTTCCCAGTTGTCCGACGAGATGCTGTATGCTCCACTCAGGGGAAGGCTGCGCTGCTTTGCCCCTATCACAGTCCCATGCCAAATTCTTGCGAATGCCACCGCTTGGGAGCAATCTTGAGTTAGCCAGCTGTTCGGCCGCTGATTTCGGCCTTGAGGGTCACTGTGTCCCCTTTCGCGAATTTGCTGATCTTGCACAAATTGATGGCCGCGTTTGCAGCCGTGATAGCCGTCATATTTGTGAGTGGCGCAATCGTATATGACAGACTTGGCGTGATCGAAGAGGCCAAAAACTGGCGTGTCCATACCACTGACGTGTTGGACACGCTAGAGATGGCGGTGGCCGCAGCGCTTGATCAAGAAACGAGTCTGCGCGGCTATTTGCTCAGTGGCGACGAGAAATTCTTGGAGCCGTATCGCAGGGGTGGCGACAACTTCAGTGCGGCGATCCGGAAATTAAAAGCACAGACTTCGGATAACCAAGACCAGCAAAACCGGCTCGATGAGTTGAACGAGCTGGCGTCCACGTGGCGCATCGAGACCGCCGAGCGCGAGATCGCGCTGATGGCGACCCCCGAGACGCGCGAGGACGCACGCACGCTGGAGGGGTCGACCGGCAAGGCTGCGATGGACGCCATCCGCGCCAAGGCGAACGAAATCGAGAAGGCTGAGCGCGATCTGTTGGCAAGGCGCGACGCCGTGCAGAAGCAGGCGTACGCCACTGCATACACGGCGACCGCGCTGGGCGCCGCAGCCTCGCTCCTGATCGCGGTGTTGATGGGCATTTTACTCACGCGCGCTATCGCGACGCCGATCACCCGAATGACCGGCGCCATGACCGCACTCGCCAAGGGCGACACTAGCATCGACGTGCCCGGGATTGATCGGCGTGACGAAATCGGCGCGATGGCGGGTGCGATCGAAATTTTCAAGAAGGCTGTCATTGAACGGCAAAAGACCCAGGTCGAACTCGCTCATGTCAGTCGTGTCGCGACGATTGGGCAGCTGACGGCCTCGATTGCCCATGAGGTCAATCAGCCGATCTCGGCTGTGCTCACCAATGCGGACGCCGCCTTGAACTGGCTGCGCGCTAACCCGCCCAATCTGAACAAGGCCCGCGAGTCCCTCGAGCACATTGTCGCAGATAGCCGACGAGCTGGCGAGATCGTCCACCGTATCCGTGCTATGGTCAGGAAAGCGCCGGTACCCAGAAGCCGCCTCGACCTCAACGAAGCCGTGCTGGACGTCGTCGCCATGGTCCGAAGCGAGGCGGTGAGGCATAAGATTTCGCTGCGGATGCAACTGGCGGAGGACCTGCCGCAGATCGAAGGTGAGCGCATTCAGCTGCAGCAGGTGCTCCTGAATCTGATCCTCAATGCCATCGACGCCGTGAACAGCGTTGAGGACGGCTCGCGGGAGCTGCAGATCAGCACGGAAAGGGATGTTGCGGGCGATGTACGCGTCTCCGTGAGAGACTCGGGCCCGGGGCTCGACCCGACGAGTGAAGAACGCGTTTTCGAAGCGTTCTACACGACCAAATCGCACGGCTTAGGGATGGGCTTGGCCATTTGTCGGTCGATCATCGCAGCTCATGGCGGACGGTTGTGGGTGACGAGGAATAAGCCTCGGGGGGCCGTCTTCCAGTTCACCCTCGCTCCCCACCAGGACTGGGCCCCGTTGGGCCAGGACCAATGTGGGCGTATGCTTGAGGATTGAGCGGGGCGCCGATTTGGGCTCTAGCTTGTCCAAAACAACGTCTGCTCCTGCTATGGCTACGAGCGCTCGGCCGCAATCACACTGACTGTCAGCTGCCAAGTGGTCAAAATAAGTCGTGAAGGGTGGGGCGCCTAAGCTCGGTAGGCCGGTTTTTTCGTGCGACACCGCATTATGCAGGGAGGGGCGGCTCGCGGCCTACGTGCTCCGGCGCGCTGCTGTTGTGCACGTCCTCAGGTTGTCTTCGCAAATTCCGTCGGACAATATCAGGAAAATGGCGGCATTCGACATGACTGAAGACATCATAGTCCTGGGCGGCTTGGCCATCCTGTTCTGCTGGACCTACATCTGCTTGCCATTGATCTTTTACAGCTGAGTAGGCGCCGGTGTGACTGAGCCGAAACATGAACTGCCGACCGAAGTTCGGTGCTGAAGTTCGGTGCTGCAGTGCGACCGGCCGACCATCAAACCAGCTGGAGCGCCGGCTATACCGTGGACAACGAGTACGACGACGAACCATCCTTGGCAGCGTCGATCCCTCGATGGCGCGGCGATCAGGCACGGGACTATTGTGAAGCTCTATGGCCCGCCGGTTCCCGCCGGCGGGCTAGACGAAAAGGGCCGCAGCGATTGAGACTCGCTGCGGCCTGCGCCGGGTCCTGGCTAATCCAAAGCAATCCAATCCACAAGAGAGTAATAGCTGAAGAGCTGCCTCAAACTACCCGAAAACTCGGAATTGCTCCGCCCGTAGTAGAGGCGACAACTGCGGAGGAGTTAGACATCGCCTTTGCCTCGGCTGCGTCTCAGCACGTGGATGCAATGATCGTTTTCGGCGATGCCTTGATCAGTCGCAACAGCATGCGAACTACTGAACTGGCAGCCAAGCATCGCATCCCACCGATGTACCTCGGCCGACAGTACGCTACTGGCGGCGGATTAATTTCATACAGTCCTGATTTCCCAGACTTTGGCGTCGTGCAGGCGGATACGTCGATAAGATTCTTAAAGGCACTAAGCCTTCCGATCTGCCAGTTGAGCAGCCGACCAAATTCGAATTAGTGATCAACGTCAGGACGGCCAAGGCACTCGACCTCACCGTTCCTCCAACGCTACTTGCGCGCGCCGACGAGGTGATTGAATAGCAATGGGAGTTTCTGCGATGCGTGAGTCTGCTGTTGGCCCTTCGGCGAAGTGGCGGCGTTGCTCCACGAGGTCCGCTTATTGAGGCATGGCGAACAAGATCTGCTCAGGTTGAGTTCTTCGCATTTTGACCCGAAGCTGCCGTTGTAACAGGTGGCTCAAGGCGCGGCCGTCAGCTTGAGCTTAAATAAGATTCTCGGCGGCGGCGCCTTCTCGCATCTTTCAGGGCAGCCTGTGTGCTCAATGGCAACCCATTGGCCGTCTATATTGCGCGCGGATGGCGCCTCGTCGAGTACGCCATCCGCACCCGCAATGGGTCTCTTAGGAAGAGACGAGGCTTAAGCCTTCAGGTCCGTGATCCGCATGATTGCGACCACGTTCCCATCGTTGAACGCCTGCTCTTTTGTGTCCTTGTTGCAGGTCCAGACAAAGTTCTTCTTGGCCGTAAAGGTCTTTCCATCCTGCTCGAGCCGCATCTCACCTTCAGTGATATGGCAGATCATGGCATTTTCCATCGGGGGACCCATAGTCTTCGATCCCCGGCTGCATAATGACATCGCGCATTGAGACGGTCTTAAAACCGGGGATGATGGATGGTGTCTCGCCTTCATAAGCACGCACGACGACACCCGGCCACGGCGTCGAATCCTTGTAGCCTGCGGTTTGAGCGGTGGCTGGCTTCATCATGGCCGCCGAAGCCACTGCCAACCCGATTCCCAATGCTGACCTTCGATCGATCTTATCCATCGCTTTTCTCCTGTGGTTACAGCAACGAGCCGCCGCAGAAGCGATGCGCGCTTTTCGCGGAGAGTGAATCTTCGTGCGAACCCGAAAAAGGGGTCGGTCTCTAGAGCGCGAGCCTGCCGATGGCACTAGCGATGACCGTTCGCCTTGAACGACGATTCGGCACCGCTCCGCCTCAACGGCAACTGCATTCTATGTGACCTGACGCGCCCGAGAAACAGCCACAATGTCTCAGCTTGGTTACGACGCCTGGTGGCGGCAACGTGATGAGTCAGCGTCACTGACCGGCCCCGCGTCAGTAAGTCCGCCGCCACAACCCACACGGCTGCGGCTCCCAGGAATGTCCGGATTTGGGCCCGGAGCCGTCTGTGAGGGCAGAGCAGAGCGCGTCTGCTCTGCCCCCGAAGTCAGACGTCAACTTGTTCTGCTATCGCGAGGGCGTCGTCGACCTCGATGCCGAGATATCGGACGGTACTCTCGATCTTGGTGTGCCCCAGAAGGAGCTGCACGGCTCGCAGATTACCGGTTCGACGGTAAATCAAAGTTGCCTTGGTCCGGCGAATGGAATGCGTCACGAACAGGTTCGGGTCAGTCCAATGTCAGCGATCCAGTGAGATAGGAGGCGGGCATACTGGCGGGTCGTCATGTGTCCGGTCCGCCGCTGGCCAGTGAACAGGTATTCGCCTGACTTCTTGCCGGTCGTCCGCAGGTAGTCATCGATCGCCTGACGGGTGGATTCCGTTAATTCAAATTTGACTGGTCGGCCCGTCTTCTTCTGTCGGACGGTCGCCCGGTCGGCCGCAAACGCCCGGCGCAACGTCATCGACTTTCAAAGCTACGACGTCGCAGCCGCGCAGCTTACTATCGATGGCGACGTTCAACAGCGCCAGATCGCGCAAGCGGCCATCGACTTGGAGCTTGGTTCGAATTGACCAGACGTACTCCGGACGGAGCGGCGGCTTCGCCCCGACGATCTTTCCCTTATTCCACGGAGTGTGTCTCGAGACGGCAGGAGTAGTGCTCAGGATATCGGTCATGTTGACCTCCTCAACTCGTGAGGCTGGTCATTTTCAGCCCGGAGCGCTTCCGATCCTGCGTCCGCTTTCGGACGATTGGAGACGTACTTGCGTCCAATTCGACGGATGGACGGATGAGAGGCCCGATGCTGACCCTGAGCGGACTGTCAGCCCCTAATCGGCCCTCGCTTCTGTGTGGTTGAATGATCGAGCAAAACGAAGGCCACGCGCCACAAGCTCAGCTTTCACGATCCGCTTTCCTCGCTGCTTCCATAATGATTTGTTTCACACATGACGAAGTTGGTGTCTTGCGGTGCTGCCCCCTAGCAATTGGAGTGCGCGGCGAGGACGGGCCGCTCTTTCAAGCGGCGTTTGTTTCAGAAGCCCGTCAGCTAAAGCGCCGCCTACACCGCGCCAGACCGGTCAGTCGGAAGGAAAAAAAGCCGCCCAGAGGCGGCTAGTATTTTAGTCTTCCCTCTTCTGATTATTTCTTCAGGGCGTCAGCAGCGTCCCGCGCTGCGTCCTTCACGTCTCCCGCAGTGTTGTGGGCTGATCCCTTGGCCTTATCAATCTTGCCTTCGGCTTCCATGTCCTTGTCACCACTGAGCTTGCCGGCACCTTCTTTGATGGCGCCTTTTGCCTTATCGGCAGCGCCCTTCACGTGTTCGCGGTCCATGATCGTGTTCCTTTTCTGTCAGCAAGAACCTGCACAACGAAAGCCTTGCGCAGTAGTTCCTCGGAGAACGACCACCAGTGTTGCACGCGAAGATTGTTGCTCCTGCCATTTCGATAAGGCCTCCGTGAGCATCACGATAAGTTTCCCCGAACGGAAGTTATTCACTGGGTGCTCGAACAAAAAGGGGCGTACCGTTTTCTTGATCGAGCGGATTGCTCGAGAGCTGCCTCAAAGACGGCGACGCACCGGAGTGTCCGTCTCCACCAATGGCGGCCCAGTGCCTTCGGCAGGCACACATGATTTTGAACTTGATTATCGAACTTCATCACGATGCGCTCCGGCAGTGCTTGCAAAAATGAGCATTGCAGTGGTCCTTAGCTCTTTGTCGTTTGGAGAGAAACAGTTGGCGAAGTATGCCTACGTCACCCTCACGACAAGGCTCGGCCGTTCCGTGGTCATCAAGGTGGCGCACATCTTTGAAGGAAGTGGACTGGCCATGGTCGGCGGCGCAGGCGGCCTTTACGACATCGTGGACATGTCTGGCCGTACCGACGGGCGCGGCGGGCGCGGGCGCTGCCTCGTCCTGAGCGCCCGTATCTATCTTCGTCCCGACGGGCCGAAAGCCGATGCCGAAGGGCGGTCGTTGCCACCGTGCGCGGCGATGAACATGGCGACGGCCGACCGGCAATAGGATTCGATTTCGCTGTCGTCCTCTGCTCTCGCCTGATCGAAGCGTGCGATCATCAGGAGATCGGATCCTTTGAAAAGCGCGGCAAACAAGCGGGCGGACCGGAGAGGATCGGGCACGTTCAGAACCGCCTTCGCGTGCAACTGACGCAACAGCGCCTCGATTTGGGCGATGACATGGGCGGGGCCGGCTTCGTAATGGAGCTTGCTCAGCGCGTTTTGATTCGTCTTGTCGGCCATGACCATGGCTTCGACACTGCGAACGTCCGGACTCAACAGCGTGCGAAGCAGTGATGATCCCACCGCCATGAGCTGATCTTCGACCGAACCGTCGACGCCTTCAAGAAGCGCCTGTGGTGCAAACAACTGATGGCAGCCGGCCGCGATGGCCGCGCTGAACAGCGCCTCCTTATTCTCGAAGTGCCGATAGATGCTGAGCTTGGATATCTTCGCCCGCTGGGCGACCTTGTCCAATGTCGTCGCCTGAAAACCCAATTCCACAAAGAGCTCGCGCGCGGCGTCGAGTATCGTTTGGCCAAGCGCCTCGTTGGCGGGCCGGCCGCGCCGGCCCTGGCTGTTTTCGGTCACGACAATTCCAGTACTTGACAGTATCCTAATTGTTGCATTACGATACCATCTAGTGTCTGAAATGTGCAAGCCAATGGGCAGGTTTCAACCTGTCCTCCAAATGGAGCCCGTCACCATGGATGACGTCATCATCATCGGCGGCAGCTTTGCCGGTCTCGCCGGCGCGCTGCAGCTCGGCCGTGCCCGCCGCAAGATCACCGTTTTCGATACCGGCCTGCCGCGCAACCGCTTCGCCGGCCACTCGCATGGCCTGCTCGGCCACGATCACAAGCCGCCACTGGACATCCTGGTCGAGGCGCGGCAGCAGCTGGCGCGTTATCCCACGATCAAGCTGGTCAGTGCCCGGGCCGAAAGCGTCTCCGGCGCCATCGACGATTTCAAGGTTCTCACGTCCGATGGCGAAAGCTTTGCGGCGCGGCGCCTGATTTTGAGCTATGGCGTCGTCGACCAGATTCCTGATGTTCCGGGCTTTGCCGAAGGCTGGGGCACGTCCATCGTGCCCTGCCCCTATTGCGACGGCTTTGAAGTCGCCGGCCAGCATTGGGGCCTCGTCTGGTCCGGCCCGCAGTCGCACAATCAGGTCAGGCTGTTCCACGATTGGACCGACAGGTTGACGCTCTTCGCCGATGGTCACGACATTCCGCCCGATATCCGGGCCGATCTGGCGCGCCGCAACATACCTGTCGTCGGTGGCCGGATCGTCGAGATCGCCCATCACAAGGGTCATATCGCCACCGTCAATCTCGATACCGGTCGCACTGTCGCGGTCGACATCCTGTTCGCCCATCCGTGCAACAAGCCGTCCGCAAGCCTGCATAAATCACTGGGCCTCGCCACGGTGGATACGCCCGTCGGCATCGCCCTCAAGGTCGACGAGCGCCGCCAAACCAGCATGCCCGGCATCTACGCCGCCGGCGACCTCACCGCGCCCTTCTTGCCCTCGGTCACCCAGGCAACATGGCAGGGCGCGATGGCGGGCATCTTCGCCCAGCAGTCGATGCTGGCTTGAGCGCATAGGTTGAGATGAGCATGGCCGTCGAACCGGACAGCGCGGGTGTGCGCTTCCCGCCGCCGTTCGTCTATCTGGGCGCGCTGCTGTTGGGGCTGGCGGCGGAGCGGTTCGTCACCTTGCGCTCTTTCGGCATCGACTGGCGGTTGCTGGCCGGGACGGGCGCGCTGCTGTTCGTTGCCGGCGCGGCGATGATGCTTGCGGCGGCGGGGCTGTTCCGGCGGCTGGGCACCAACGTGCCGCCGTCGCAGCCAACGACCCTCATCGCAACGACCGGCCCTTATCGGTGGACCCGCAATCCCATGTATCTCGGCATGGCGCTCGTCTATGCCGGCCTTGCGATCGGCTTCGACGGGCCGATCGCTCTCGCCTTGCTCCCGTTGGTGCTGATCGCGATCCAGACGCAGGTGATCGCGCGCGAGGAGCGCTATCTCGAAGCGAAGTTCGGCGACGACTACCGCCGCTACAAGGCCGAGGTTCGGCGCTGGCTCTGACTATTGCGCCGCTGCCTGCGTGGCCGCCCGTCAGCCAGCTTTCCCAACAGATCGCCGTCGTTACCCGGAGCAGCTTTCAGTATTTGGAAAGTATCCATCCGTCTTGCAGAGCCGTCGGCTATCCAACAACAGGGGGCATCAATGGTCTACAGTCTAATTGTCAAAAAAGAGATCCGCAGGAGCTTCGATCATGTCAACAACCAGCGTTGGGATGATGCTGCAAAGGGCCTAACACCAAACACGTATCACTGGGTTGCGGGAGATCATGCGTTGGGGGGTGAGCGACATGGAAAGCAATCGGTGAAGCAGTGGTTCGAGCGCATGGGCCGTGTGTTCCCGAAGCTTCACATAGATATTGAGCAGGTCGAGGTGGCGGGTTGGCCATGGAATACCACAGTGTTCGTCAAGTGGCAGGCCAACGCGAGCCTACTTGACGGCCAAAGCTCGTATGTGAACAGGGGCGTCCACGTCTTCAAGTTGCGATGGGGCAAGGTTTATTCGATTGAGGAATACTTCGACTCGCAGGCTGCAGAACGAAGCCTCGCTATCCAAGCTCGTGCCGGTTTGGATGAAGCTGCGGCTGGACCAATCGTGAGCTAACGCGGATCATTCATGTGACGCCGCCATCAGCTTATCAGGTCGCCTTCCGGAATGGCCAAAGCGGGGAGCGCTGGGTCGCCCACCAGGCCCGGCTCGATGCCCGGGTGGCGGTGTTCGGCCAAGCCGCGATCGAAGCCGCCGCGCTCGCGACGGGCAAGCGGCTGCGGCGCGGGCGCGTCGAGTCTGGCTCTGGCCGCCCGCGTCGGCGCGGACCGAGCGCGCGCGCTTGCGCCACAGGATACGCCGGTCCAGTTCCGGGTGGCCGACGCTGGCAGCGCCGAGCTGCCCGAGGGCGCGTTCGACATCCTGTTCTCGCGCTTCGGAGGGATGTTCTTTGACGATCCTACGGCGGCGTTCGCTCATATGCGCCGTGCGCTCAAGCCGGGCGGGCGGGTCGCTTTCGTCTGCTGGCGTGGCGCGGCCGAGAACGATTGGGTGCACCTGCCGATGGACGCGGTCAAAGGCATCGTCCCGCCGACGGCGCTGCCCGATCCCGAAGCGCCCGGCCCATTCTCGTTCGGCGACCGGGGGCGGGTGGCTCGCATCCTGACGGCGGCCGGCTTCACCGATATCGCTATCGCGCCCTTCGATGCTTCTGTCCCGTTTGGCGAGGGCGCGACGCGGGACGCGGCGATCGACGACGCGTTGAAGATGACGTTCGAGGTCGGCCCGCTGTCGCGCGCGCTCGCGGACGACATCCGCGCCCGCGCCTCGGCCGCGGTTCGTGCCGCCTTCGCGGGCCCCGCTGGCGAGCGGTCGGTGATGATCGACAGAGCGACGTGGACCGTCACGGCGCGCAATCCGGCAAGCTGACAGGGATTAGCAGGGAGACGCCCGCTCGGTGGAGGGGGGCGTCTTTGGCCGGTCAGTGAGACCAGATGAGGGTGTATTCGGCGGTCTCGGTCTCGGAGAGTAGAGAGTTAGTTAGTTGGCCAATCGGTCAGGGTACGCAGAAGAGCTGAGTGCTGACATGAGTCACCGGCTTATCGATGCCGCTCCCTATTCCAGGCTGTTGGCAGGCGTGTCGCTGGCCCTGATGGCCGCAAGCTTGGCCGGGTGCAATGACACCGTCGCTGAAAAGGCCGAGCCGCCGCGGCCGGTTCTGGTCGCAACCGCGCATTATGATGCCGAGACCCCCGAGCGCAGCTTCGTCGGCACCATCCGCCCCCCGGATCGAGAGCGATCTCGGTTTTCGCGTCGCCGGCAAGGTCGCAAAGCGCCTGGTCGAGGTCGGCCAGACCGTCGAAATCGGGCAGCCGCTGGCGACTCTCGACGAGGTCGATCTGAAGCTCCAGGCCGAGCAGGCCGTTGCCGAGCAGACCGCCGCTACCGGCGTGCTGGCCCAGGCCGCCGCCGCCGAGCAGCGCGCCAAGGACCTGAAGGCCAAGGGCTGGACCACGGATGCGCAGATGGATTCGAGCCGCGCCGCCGCGGACGAAGCCCGCGCGCGCCTGAACCGCGCCGAGCGCGCGCTCGAACTGACCAAGAATTCCCTTTCCTACGCGACGCTCAACGCCGACGCCCGTGGCGTCGTCACCGCAACGCTGATCGAGCCCGGCCAGGTGGTCGCCGCGGGCCAGGCTTCGATCCGCGTCGCCCGCTTTGCCGAAAAGGAAGCGGTCGTCGCCCGAACTCGGCAAGGAGGTCGAGAAGGCGACCGCGGAGTTCATGAAGGCGGTGCCGCAGGGCATCAACGTCAGGCTGATTGCCGACCAGCCCAAGGTGGTCGAGCACGCCGTCGGCGAGTTCGTGCACTCCTTCATGGAGGCGCTCGTCATCGTGCTGTTCGTCTCGTTCCTGGCGCTCGGCTGGCGCACCGGCATCGTGGTCGCGCTCTCGGTGCCACTGGTGCTCGGTATCGTCTTCGTCGTCATGAACACGATGTCGCTCGACCTGCATCGTATCACGCTCGGTGCGCTGATCATCGCGCTCGGCCTGCTCGTCGCTCGGCCTGCTCGTCGACGACGCCATCATCGCGGTCGAGATGATGGTGGTGAAGATGGAGCAGGGCTGGGACCGCATGCGCGCCGCCTCCTTTGCCTGGGAATCGACTGCGTTTCCGATGCTCACGGGAACGCTGGTCACGGCCGCTGGCTTCCTCCCCATCGGCTTTGCCAATTCCGCGGTCGGCGAATATGCCGGCAGCATC
>NZ_JADPKL010000090.1:0-18654 GCF_023073935.1 Bradyrhizobium sp. 147
AGATATGGCGCGCGCCCACTTTCAAATAGGAACTGCCGCCTCGCCACGGGTATTTCTGGCTGCACATCGGGCCAGGTCTTGGAGGCGTACAACGGCATCGCGACCGCGGTCGGCTGGCTCGCCCGGGGCCTGGTCGGCGCCGTGCTGGCGGCGGCCTTCGCCGTGCACGCGACGATGCCAGCGGCTGCGAGCGGTGCTTCGCCGAGCCTACCGGGGGCCGCGTCACTCTGCTGCCCCCTTTTAAGGCGATTGCGGGATGGCGACTTCAGAATTTAATATATTATTTATTTAATAATTTAATATTATTGGCCTTAATTGTAGCCTGAGACTTGGCCTAGAATGCTGCGCATCTCCCTCAGTCACGCATCTCGGGATAATCTGCAAGGACTCGGGTGGCATGGATCGAGATCACCTTGACGCGATGTCCATTGATGAATTGTGGGCGCTGCACACCGCAGTGGGGCAGGTCCTAGCGGTCAAGCTGATCGCAGCAAAGCGGGCCCTTGAAGAGCGCCTTAATCAGCTCGGCCGGAGAGCAGACCGGAAGCATCCGGGGAAGCACTAAGGCCGACAGAGCCTTCGGCGCGAGTGTTATAATTCGTGATTAATTTAATTAACTTTACTTATGCTTTTTGAGTCACTGCGTGATTTATTGTTGCCTCATTTATAACAAACGCGCGGCGCGGCCTTCCCACCCCATTTCCCTTGCGCCCGCTCGGAAGGTCCGGCCATGACTGGTCTCCGTCATTTCCAGAATTCCCCAGCGTCAATAGGATCGGCAGCTCCCTTCGAATGGGCCAACTTGCCCGACGCGGGCAATCGCCGCGGTCGAGCGGATGATGCTGCCGCCGTTCTTCGGCACCGCTTCGAAGCGCTGGCGGCTCAGATTGCCGAATTGGACGCGCTTCGCGAACGAGTCCTTGAGGCTGAGCAGAAGATCGCCTCTTGAGCTGAACAAGGCAGCTGCCTCCGCTCATGTCAGCCGGCCGCGCCCTGAAGGCGGCGATAATCTCGCAGACAGACGAGTGACGCGGGAAAGCGAGAACTGTTCGGACGCTTGGCAGAGGAACTCGCAATTGAGGCTCTTGCGCTTGAACTGGTGATCGAGCGGCAGCAACAACACTGACCTTTTGAGCTGAATCATCATGGCTGGTGATTTTGATTCCTTACGCGGGACTGCAGCAAGGGGAGGCGAGATATGGCCAAACGAGTTCCAATTACCGCCGGTGATCTGACGCACCACGAGATAGGCACAAACGACGTTTTGGCCGGCGCTGCCGACGTGATCAACTTCCTATATGGGGATGCCGGTGGAAGCCTGCTCGATTACGCCATCGGCGGAAATGACACTTTTACTGGCGGCACGAACTCGACCAACTTTTTCGTTGGTGACGCGGGTCGAGACATAACCAATCACGCGACAGGTGGTGCTGACACATTTACGGGTGGGGCGGACTCGATCAACATTTTGATCGGTGACGCGGGCGGGAACATGTCCGATCACGCTACCGGTGGCGATGACACCTTTTCTGGTGGCGACGGCCACTTCGACCGGCCTTCCACAAACATGACCTACGGTGATGTCTACGACAGTATGTCTGGCTACGCTCGGGGCGGTAATGACACTTACACGTCTGGGATTTTGGCCACCAATACGTTTTATGGCGATGCGGGCGGCAACATGGCCGACCACGCAAGCGGCGGCCAAGACACATTCATTACAGGCCCCGCGCTGAGTCGGTATGGCGCGACCCCCACCACATTTTTTGGTGATGCCGGCGAAAGCATGTCTGGGTACACAAAAGGGGGCGACGACGCGCTAGCAACGAATGGCCATAGCAACAACATCTATTTTTATGGCGACGCCGGCGGAAACATGTCGAACCGGGCGCTGGGCGGCAATGACGCGTTTACAACAAGCGGCGTGCAAGACAACTACTTCTTTTACGGCGACGCCGGCGGCAATTTGTCTGGTCATGCTTCGGGTGGTGACGATATCTTGAGTTTTCTTCCCCACCCTGGCGGCGCGATGAACGACTTCAGCTATTTCTACGGCGACGCCGGGGGCGACATGCTGGAATTTGCGCGGGGCGGCAACGACACGATGGACAGCGCTACAAACGACTTTGGCCAAGCTACCTTCTTTGGTGACGCCGGCGGGAATATGCGGGATCATTCAGTCGGCGGCGATGACACATTCATCGGCGGCCCCAACGCGTTTTTCTGCGTGGCTTATGGTGATGCACTGACAATGTCTGGCGATGCGTATGGTGGCAACGATACGCTGATAGCGGGCAGCGTTTTTTCTGGTGGTTACAGCACTTTGGTTGGCGATGCACAGACCATGTCCGACAAAGCCCACGGAGGCAATGACAAGCTGATCAGCGGTACCGGAAACGACGACATGTGGGGCGACGCTCAGGTGATGCTCGGCCTCGCGAAAGGAGGAAACGACTACTTCGCCTTCAATTTCAACAGCGGTCACGACAAGATCGAGGATTTTGGTCAGGGCCTCTCAAATCTAGGAATCGACCACATCGATGTTTCGACACTCGGAATCGTGAACTTCAGCGATCTGACCATCTCAGCATTCGATCCGACGACGCACGAGAGCACGATCACATTCAATGCAGATAACGATATCGTGGTGCACAGCGAGGAGGCGCTCAGGCCGCAGGATTTCATTTTCGCGCCGCCTTCCTTCTTGTTGACCTAAAGGTCGGGAGCCGGTCCGCCCTCTGCATCAGCGATGAAGGGCGGGCCACGTCTTTTTGTTAAGAGAGAAACGCTGCCGGGCTCAAAATTCCCTGTCCCCCCGGCAGCGCTTTGTCTCAAAACTGAGCACTAAAATCCCAGTTGGCTTTCACAGTGCAGCCGGTTCACGCTGGCTGGCCTGCGTTAAAGAACGACCCCAGGCCTGGATCAATGACCCAGGGCTGGGGCCGCTCGGGCTATGGGGGATAGCCTGATGCGCCTGAGCGCACGTGGATCAAAGTCGGGCCAAGAGGAGAGTTCCTATCGAATGCTGGGCGCTGACCTGCTTCCGACCTCAGTGGCCTAGTTTGATTTAAAGAGTGGCATATTTTGATGCGTTCCTATAGCCAGAGCTAGATTGTAGGCGTACAGCTATTCCATCACCGCGCGATTCCCATGGTACCCCATCGGTGACAGAGAGACGTTACCGCGCTCCCGCCTAAAGTTCGGAGCGAGAGCCATGTCCCTCCAGGCGCCGCAATACCTACCTTCTCCGACAGATAATCAGATCAAGTGCGACCGCTGTGCGGGCAGTTCCCGACTGCTACAGAAGTTCCTGAACGCCCGAAGTGGCGGCACCGTGCGCATCTATAGATGCCAGTGTGGCGAGCAGATGTGGCGCGAGACCCAAGAGTAAGGCTTCCTCAGTTGGCGGCTCCTAGGCCACGCCGGAGAGAATCTGCAAGGGAACGACTCTCCAGCTGAGAGAATTGAATTTTCGGTCTGTGGCGCGATCCTCCAAGTGTCGCGACATCCACCCGGGACGGCCCATCGTCTGACGCGCGTTTGGCGGTGGGTCGGTTCTCGCAAGGCCGCCGCGGCCTCTTCCCTAGGAACAAGTGGCAAGCTTCTGGATTGGTGCCGTGCTCCGCTTGTGCGTGGGAGCGTGCCAACGGCCCCAGCAGCCGCGAAATGGCTGGGGCCGCCTTTTGCGAGGCTATCGCGCGTTGCGATAGCCGGAGCCGAATGCGCCGGTGCGTTACCCCACCCTTGATTGGGGGCGCGAATGCGCCATCCTCGGTCGCTGACGAGGCGCTCCGAAAACCCTATTTCCATAGAGTTTGCGGACGCCCTGTCGACACTCGGGCTAGGGTAGCGCCCCGGCATCGAAATGCGCCTTGGGAGCTGGAAAATCGGTTCCACACTGGCGCCGGCCACGCGGTTGCCGGTTCGTGGCCGCGCGGCCGGTGACCAGCCGGACCATGCCGGCGCCCCACGGACGGGCGATACAAATCGGCGCGGGGGGCGGACCGGATCACCATCCTTGTCAGACAAGGTCGAGGCGGCCTACCGCCGCGGCGCGTGCTGCGCCAGTCCGCGGACCGAAAAAGCTGGCAACGTGGTGCCGATGAGGGCCTAGTCTGGGCAGTTCCATACCAACTGGATGATGCAAAAGCCAGATTGCTTGAAAAAAGCCTAGAATCCCGACAATGTGTGGTTGATTTGCGTTGGTCTAACAATTTCTTAACCTAGGCAATTGACCATGCCCCTCGTCAAGTGTTGACTTGCATGTCAACAATAGCCAAGTTAATCGGAGATGGAACACTTCGGTCTCTAACGCTGGGTCTGCTTGATGACGAACTTCCGGAGCGTGGGCTATTTGGCACGAGTCGGCTGTTCCGTTTTATGTCCGATGAGCTGCCTGCAATTCCGTCCCGAGATGCGATGCTGTCCGCGCACGAGCAGGTTTCAAACCTGCTTGGGCGCTATCTCACAAACAAGCCGTTTGTCCTGAAGTCGCCGATCTCGCCGCTGAGGCACTTGGAGAACGGGGTCTGGGAATTGAAAACGCTGGACGTACGGGTTTTTGGTTGGTTCGCTGCCAAGGACTGCATGGTTATTGACTCGGGCTGCGACGTGAAACCGCTGAAGGCGCGCCAACTGGCTTACAGCGGGTTTATCAATCAGACCGCGTACATACGAAAAAGTTTGGGCTTCACGTCAAAAGAATACATCCAAGGAACCGACCCCAATGACATCCTCTCCAAATTCGTTGTCCTCCCGCGACGTTAGTGCTGCGCGATTTGTCGGTGACGTGCGCGAGGAACTGCTTTTGGCCTTTTTGGAAGAGATGACCGAGCGCAGGCTGAGGAAGAGTGACATTGCGCGCCTTCTAGGAGTGCACCGTTCTGCCGTTACGCGAATATTGAATGGCTCGGCGCCGCTCGAACTCCGAACGATAGGGCAACTCGCCTGGGCGCTTGGAAGAGACGCAGAGTTCAAGTTGCCGAAGAAAAAAAGGCGCGCTCGCGGAGCCAACACTGTCAGTGTTGCTAACTCCGCGACCAATTTCGGACCTTCGTTCGTTGCATCGGAAACGCCGTGACGCGCATAGCAACCGTTCAATTCTGCGATGAAGTTGCCGGGGCAGGATTAGGAAAGTTTGCATTTGTCGGTATTTACCAGGCCGACCTGATTGTTCCTGTCGTCCCCTTTACGCTCCCGCAGCTTTTTTTTGTCACTAGGTTCCGTACCCCAGTCGATGATCGTCCAAAAAAGCTCCGAGTACGCATAGAGCGACCTGGGCATCCGCCCTTTGAAGTTGACAATACAGCTTTGCTTGAAGAACCCGTCGTAACGCCAGGGGCGGACGCAAAGTTTTACCAGGTTCAGATGATCTCAAGGATTGCCCCGTTCGAGATAACCGAACTGGGCACGGTAAAGGTCTTCGTTGAAGACGAGGTGGGCGATAACTATGCGGGTGGCCTGCGACTCAAAGCAGGTATCCACCCAGAATTTGCCATTCCGCAGATTGCCGGCACCGCCAGCCTCATTGCGGGGCATTTCTCTCGGTTGGCCAAATGCTCTTCAGAAATTCAGGAGCAATCGGCAAGACAATTGATCGAAGCCTTGTCAGCCTTCATGTTGCATTTGCAAGTTCCACCTAAGCTTCAGTTTCCCGATCTCGATCTGCGCCTTCTCTTGGATGATAGGCGCGCCCATATATTTTTCCCTGAACCCCTAGACTACACACCAAGTGTTGAAATTGAGCCGACCGGGAATTTTGACGAGGTCGAGATCGAGTCCGTTGATAGATTCGGTTTCATTATAAAGTTTGCGCCGACGGCACCCGCCGATTTGGCTTTCAACTACTCGCTCGGAAAGCAAACACACAAACCGGGAAGAAGAAAATCGGATAAATGATGCTCCAGCAACCGGAGGGCGAGCGCAAGGGCGGCGCGAGGCAGCAAGCGGTGGATTGTCGCGATTGGTCCTTTGACCTGCCGCGACTCAGGAGCCGCCTTCGCGCGCGCAATCTCGCGCTTTGTGGAGGCGAATATGAAAGGTGCACAGAAGTCACGGTCGGAAGCCCACCGCGCCGCTTATCTGAAATGGCGGGACGTCCCGCCTGGTATCCCGGCCGATCTCGCAATTGAGTTCATGAATAAGCTGATCGGCGGGAGCACTATCCGTAAGCTGACTTCGGGAATGAAGGAATTCAGACCAGCCATTGTAAGCTACGAGCGGTTCAAGAAGCATTGCGAGTTGAACCCCGAATGGGGAGGAGAGGCGTGGCGCATCTCAAAGGAAAACGCTCGTCTCGGAAAGGGCTCGCGCCTACGCAAGCTCACCCATTGCAAACGCGGCCACCCTCTGACTGAGGCGCGCATGCGTGTCACCAAGCAAGGATGGAAAATCAGACAGTGCCGGGTTTGCCGAGACGCCGCGAGGAACAGGTGCGAGCCGTTGGCTCCTGATAAATTACGGCAAGTGAAGGCTATGCTCGTAGCGAAAAAGCCGATTGCCGAAATCACCGGTCAATGGCTGCGCGGGACAAAGCGACCGGTGATTTGCAACTCCACCTATTTTTACAATGCTCGTAAGATAGATCCTGAATTCGATCGCTTTGTGAGAGAACACACCGCGGATAGCCAATCCAGGGCGCAGCGGCTTCGTTGGTCTCTGCAGCGAACGCGAGCCCTGACAGCGGGCCGCCGACAAGAGGCGAACGACTATCTCGCGATCCGCGCGCTGATTCCAAAACGCATCGCCGACCCTGACGAAATCGTAAGCCGGATCATAGAAGACATTTTGAGCGGTGCATTGCAGCGGTCTGATGTGTCTGAACGGGTCGGTTGGTTCGTCCGAGAGCACGACAGGCAATTCCCGACCAAGTACCGCAAGTTCGGCGACAGCCCGCTGCTCTCCCTGGATGAGGCTGTGTTCGATGACGGTTCGGGGACCAGAGGCGACAATGTGAGTTGTGGCCTCTGGGATTGATCGGCGAACTGCTGGTCCGTGGGCGCGCGAAGGCTCAGAATGCCGGCGCACGCCAACGCGCCCCCGGAGGGGATATTCACCAAACTCCCGGCTTGTTGCCCGCGTGACAGGCTCAATCGTTATTCGGGCCGCCTTGCTCGCTCATGTGCTCGAGCAGACCGGCTATTGCTTTTCGTAGGTCTGGTTCAGCTGCTTGATGATCTTTCGGGCGTCCTCCTCGGACAACTCCGCGGCTTTGCCGTGATCCAGTCGAGCCGGACCGCGAAGCTGTCTGTCCCAGACCATCCACTTGCCCTCTATTGCGCCTTTCCTCAAGACGAAGCGGGAAGGGGTGGGCTGGTCGGTCATTTGGCCTTCGCCTTCAGCCCGAGCTCGACCAGGCGGCGGATGGCTTCGGAGCGACTCGGCTGATCGTCCTGACGGGCAGCCCAAGCATCGATGCTGGCGATGAACTCGTCCGACAGGCGGAAGGTTCTCGCGGGGTCTCTGCCCGTCGGCGGGCGGCCGGCGCCTCGTCTCTTACCGCCAATTTGTTTTGGTATTGCCTTTTTCACATTTTGGTCTTACCATTTTCAAGCTTGAAAAACAAGCGGCCCGCCGCGGTGCGACCAACACCCCGACGGACCTGGCCCAAACTATGAGGTAAGTCATGGCTCAGGTTGATTCTGAGAATAGCACAGCTATGCCCGTCGTTTCGACGCGACGGCATTTCCTCTCCCAAGCCGCCGCGGTAGCTGCTGGAAGCGCCGCCCTTGGTGCAGCCCTTCCGCTGTCCGGCTCGGCCGCGGGCGCTGGGCAGGCCCCGGAGGGCGTCGCGCCGCTTCTACGAAGGCCCATGCTAGCAATGGATGGCTTGACCGCGAGTGATGAGCTTCGGTCTGCTTTCCGGGAGCTGGAGGACGCACACAAGACGCTAAAGACCGCTTGGGTCGAATATCGTAGGGTCGTGGATCTCTTGCGGGAGTGGGAGCGAGAGCATCCGTTCTCCGGCGGCGGCAGCAATCGAGCTTTTCGGAAATGGGAGCGTCGTTACCGCAAGTATCTCGATGAGATGAACTGGGGCCCCGTCGGGAAAGTATATCATGAAGCGCGGAGGGATTTCGAAGAAGCCAAGATAGCGGCGGC
Source organism: Bradyrhizobium sp. 147 (assembly GCF_023073935.1). Lineage (NCBI taxonomy): Bacteria > Pseudomonadati > Pseudomonadota > Alphaproteobacteria > Hyphomicrobiales > Nitrobacteraceae > Bradyrhizobium > Bradyrhizobium sp. 147. The sequence continues at coordinate 8,101 of NZ_JADPKL010000090.1, forward strand.
GCGCGTAAAGGTCCGTGACATCGACGAATTGGCCCTCAAGGCGTGCGGGGTCTATGTGTACGAGGATGTGCGGGAGGGGGAGCACTTACGCGGCATACCTCCAGCGATTGCAATTTCCGTCGCGGTCGATCTGGCGAGGATGTCGCTGCCGGAAAGAGCCGCGGCATGATAAGCCATCGGCGGGGAGAGCTTTTCCACGCCCTCTGTCCCAACCCCGCCGAACTCGATGCGGAAGCGCACACTGAGGAGCTATCGCGATAGGCACCGAGGGCGTGACAATTGAAAAATACAGCCCGGCCTAGCGCCGGGCTTTTTTCATGGGCGCCGACGACGCAGGCCGGTTTTAGGGCACTGGAGGCGCATCTCCGTGAAGACCGCCTTCGATGATCCATCCCTCGGCCGCTTGTTCATGGCACCCACAACGACAGTTTGAAGGCATCGACTGGCTGATCGCGAAGCGTAGAGCGGAGATCGACACCGTCGCGTGATGCCACGAGGCTGGTTGCGACACGAACCCGCCGGTCAAGCCGGCGGGTTTTTCATGGGCCCCAAATTTGGCCCCAAACTACCCAGTATGCACAGTAACTGGAGGGGCCGAGGCGTGATCGCCGAGCTGGGAAAGCCCAACTAAAACATACAACGCGGTACGCGTGGGCACTCGGCTTTGCGCATTACAAAACCGCTGCTCTACCGCTGAGCTAAGCCGGCGACACTTGGGGAAGGGGCCGGCAGATGCCGGGAGCCGTCCACCCGTGCGCGCCGCAATATCAGACTTGGCCGGAAAGAGCCAGAACCGCGATCGTCGTCGCGACACATGAATCAGGCGGCCCAGCGGGCCGCCTGTTGTGCCGTTCGATATGAGTCCCGTTTATTGGCACATGTGCCGGCGGCCATCTTCGCCCTTGAACAAGGTGCCGGGCGTGCAGACGAAGCCGTTACGCTGGGCATAGGTGCGGGTGTCCCAGCGGCGATTGTCCCACGAATTGTCGTAGGCGTAGGAATTGTCCCAGGCGCGGAACGGAGCGGTTGCGATCGCCCCCGCGGTACCGATCGCGGCACCGGCTACGCCCGCGGCGACATCGGTCGGCCAAAAGCCGGTGCGGCTCCTGTTCCAGTCGTTATTCCAGTCGCCGCTGTTAGTCTGCCGATAGGACATGCGACGATGGCGATAGCCCCGATCGGTGTACGGGTTTCCCGGTCCGAGGTTCTGGCAGTTGGCATTGGGGAACTGGGCCGAGCAGCGGGCAGGATTATTGATCACCGCCTGTGCCATCGCGGAGCCCGCGAGAGTGGTGGTTGCGATCGCGACGGCGCCGAGGACTTTGACATTCATGATTGTTGGCTCCCGTTGTGATTGAACGGGGGCTAAATATCGAGCACGCCGGACGTTCCGGTGAAACCAGTCGATTCTCGTGGCTGGACGGTCAAACAGATGTGAGCATTCGGCGTGATTCCTGTCGGTGAGCTCAGCGCCGTTAACGCTTCACTAGTCCGCTTTGCAGCATTTGAGCAGCGCGCAATCCTTGCACATTAGGCTTACCGGAAATTGGTGAGCGGGCCTTAACCCTCTCGGCGTTGCGATCGGATACGTTGTCGCCGGATAAATGGGGTCCTCTCATGCGCGCTGTGGCGCTCGCCGCTTTTCTGATCGGACTGCCCGCGACGGCGCTTGCCGGCGGCGGCTTCGATATTGTCGTTCCCGGCCGTCCGGGCGTGCCGATCATCATCAACAACATCGACGCATCCTATAGCGTTGTCGAGGGCGTCTGGGGCCTCGGCAAGAACCAGCAGGTGCAGCCGACGATCTATGGCGGGCGTTATATCGCCGAGCGGCAGCCCGACGATGTTGGCCATTATTATCCGACGTTGGGCCTGCGGCCCGGCTACGGCCGGCTCGAGGTCGAGCCGCCCGCGAACCGCAGATTGCCGAAACCGGCCGAGAGCTACCACCAGAGCTGGGGCGCGCAATCGGCGCCGCTGCCGCCGCAGATGGACGTGCCCATCGATCCCCCGCCGGTGATCCTCGCGCCGGAGATCAATGTGAATCCGCAGCATCGTCGGCCGCGGCCGCATGCCGAGGGGGCCGGCAAGCCGCCCGGTTAAGAAACGTCAAAATCCAACAAACGAAGATTAACAGGAGAGAGTAATGCGTCAGATAATTTCGGGACTGGTCGCCGCGGCTGCCGCGATGTTCGTGGGGGCCGCGCCGGCCGCGGCGTGCGGCTTCAATCCGTGCCAGCCGGTCGCGCCGGTCTATTCCGGCTGCAACACCGGTTGCGGCGGTTATGGATACGGTTATGGCGCCTATGAGCGCCTCGTCGAGCCGACCACGCAATATTACTACGTCAACCAGGGGCCGACCTACACCGGCCCGGGCGCGTTCGCGCCGTATCCGACCTACCGTGAAGACGCGGTCGTTGCCCCCGCCAATTATGGCTACGGCTATGGCTATCGCGCCGCCGCGGTCGCAGCTCCGGACGCCTATCCCTATCGTCGTCCGTACTATCGGCCGTATCGCTACGGCTACGGCCCGCGCCACGGCTATCTGCCGCGCGTGCACTACGGCTACGGTCCGCGCTATGGCTACGCCCGTCGCGCGCCCGCGCCGTACTATTACGGCGGCCACCGCGTGCTGCGCCGTTACTACTGATCTCTGACTAGCTGCCAACGAGACGCCCGTTCGCGTGATGCGGACGGGCGTTTTGCTTTTTGTGGCGTGAACTTGTTCTGTGTTGGCTTGCCAAGCCGAAGCTTGCGTTCGCCTCAGTCCGTCTTCGCCCTACGGGCCTCGCCGGACACCACGCTTCACCCTTCGGGATCACGTGGCTGCGCCACGCGTAGCCTGAAGGGTGAAGCGTGGTGGGGGAGGCAGGACTCGAACCTGCGAAGCCATGAGGCGGCTGATTTACAGTCAGCTCCCTTTGCCACTCGGGACACTCCCCCGCTCGACGGCAGCACAATCGGGCCGGACCTTGCCGGCGGACCGAAGACGGCCATGGAACGTGAAGGCCGCGAGAACCCGGATCGGGGCGCGACCGGGCGCGTTTATGAGCGATGCGGTGGGGCAAAGTCAACCGAGGCGAACAGCTAAAACCGCGCCCAAAGGCAGCCAAATTGCCATATTCCGGCGCCCGTGACACAAGCGAGCCCATGAAGGATCGAAAATTTGGCCCCAAGGGGGCTCGCGGCGGGGCTAAGCCCTTCAACAGGCCCGGGAAGTCCGCCGGCCGGCCAGCTTGGCGCGACCGCGATTCGCACTCCGACGGGCCCGTTATCCTGTATGGCTGGCACACCGTCACGATGGCGCTTGCCAACCCTCGGCGGCGGATCCGCAAGCTGACGCTGACCGAGAACGCCGCAAGGCGGCTTGCCGACGAAAACATCGCGACCCCCGTCGCGCCGGAGATCGTGCGGCCCCAGGAGATCGACCGTCTGCTGTCGCCAGACGCCGTGCATCAGGGTCTGCTCGCGGAAGCCGATCCTCTGCCTTCGCCCGACATCGAGACACTGAAGCAGGAAGGCATGGTGCTGGTGCTCGACCAGATCACCGATCCACACAATGTCGGCGCGATCTTGCGCTCCGCCGCGGCCTTTGCGGTGAAGGCGATCGTCACCACCGCGCGTCACAGTCCGGAAGCAACCGGCGTGCTCGCGAAGGCAGCCTCCGGTGCGCTCGAGCTCGTGCCGCTCATCACCGTGCAAAACCTCGCTCGCGCGCTCACCGCGCTGAACGAGCGCGGCTTTCAGACCGTCGGGCTCGACAGCGAAGGCACTGAGGATCTCGGCGACGTCGCACTGCGTGAGCCGCTGGCGCTGGTGCTCGGCGCCGAAGGCAAGGGCCTCAGGCAGTTGACCCGCGAGACCTGCAGCGTCGTGGCGCGGCTCGACATGCCCGGCGAGATCAAGAGTCTCAACGTCTCGAACGCCGCCGTGCTCTCGCTCTATGTCGGCGCAAGCAGGCTCGGGCTGATGAAGCAGGGCGCGACGTCCTAGACCGAAGGCAGACTTTACCCGATCAACTCCCGCACCATCGGCACCACCTTGCGCCCATAAAGCTCGATGCTGCGCATCAGCTTCTCGTGCGCCAATGGACCTGCCGAATATTTCAACTGGAAGCGCGAGATGCCGAGCGCCTTTGCCGTCTTGGCGATCTTGCGTGCGACCGTTTCCGGCGCGCCGACATAGAGCGAGCCGTGCTCGGCCTCGTTCACGAACTCGTCGCGACCCATCGGCGGCCAGCCGCGTTCCTTGCCGATGCGGTCACGCATTGCCTTGTAGTCTGGCCATAGCTCCTCGCGCGCCTGTGCGTCAGTCTCGGCGACATAGCCGGGCGAATGCACGCCGATCGGCTGCGCCGGGCGACCGAACTCCTTGAACGCGCGATGATAGAGATCGACGTAAGGTGCAAAGCGCGCGGGATCGCCGCCGATGATCGCGAGCATCAAGGGCAGGCCGTAATGCGCGGCACGCACCACCGATTGCGGACTGCCGCCGACGCCGATCCAGGTTTTCAGCGTGCCGTTCTCGATTGGCGGATAGACCAATTGATCGCGCAGTGGCGGACGCAGCTTGCCTTCCCATGTCACCGGCGTTTGCGACAGCAGTGCCGTGAACAGGTCGAGCTTTTCTTCGAACAGCTCTTCGTATTTGCGCAGGTCGAAGCCGAACAGTGGAAAGGATTCGGTGAACGAGCCGCGGCCGAGGATGACCTCGGCGCGCCCGTTCGAGAGGGCATCCAACGTGGCAAAGCGCTGGAACACGCGGATCGGATCGTCCGAGCTCAGCACTGTCACGGCCGAACCGAGATGGATGCGCCTGGTGCGCGCCGCGATGGCTCCGAGCACGGTCTCGGGCGAGGAGATCGCGAAGTCGGCGCGGTGATGTTCGCCGAGACCGATGAAGTCGAGAGCGAGCTCATCGGCCAGCACGGCTTCGTCGACGACGTTGCGGATCACCTGCGCATGCGAAAGCATCGCGCCGGAGGCGTCCTTGGTGACGTCGCCAAAGGTATCCAGTCCGAATTCGAGCGGTGCGGTCATCGAATGAAGTCTCTGCGGGAAGATGGACGACACTTAATGAACAGCCGCACCGCCACAAGGCGGCTTTCGGAAATGCTCAGTTTCCGTTGTTCAATCGGGCCCGAACCTACCGCCACATCCCGCGCATCTTCGCCCCGATGTCGATCTTCGGCCCCTGCGCCGCGGTGCGCGCCGCACCCGCTGCGGCCTTCGGCCAGCCGGTGCGCTCGAACAGATAGACCAGCTGCTCCGGGATGAAGCGGGTGCGCGAGGCGTAGACGTGGCGGTCGCCCTTGGCGGCCTGGCCGTGGACGAAGAAGCGCTGTGGCACGACGAGGTGGAGATCGTCCTTGGCGCGTGTCATTGCGACATAGAGCAGGCGGCGCTCCTCTTCGAGCTCGGCGGTGGTGCCGGCGCCGAGATCGGAGGGCATGCAGCCGTCGACGACGTTGAGCACGAACACCGACTTCCACTCCTGGCCCTTGGCGGAATGGATGGTGGAGAGGATCAGGTAGTCCTCGTCGCGCAACGGCGGACCGGATTTGTCGCTGGTTGCATTGGGCGGATCGAGCGTGAGCTCGGTCAAAAATTTCTCGCGCGAGCCGTAGCCGCTCGCGATCTGCTCGAGCTGCATCAAATCGGCGCGCCGCGTCTCGGCATCCTCGTGGATGCGGTCGAGATGCGGCTCGTACCATAGTCGCACGCGTTCGAGATCGGTCGGCCATTCCGAATAGCGCAAATTCTGGGTCGTACGGACGAAGTCGGTCCAATCTGCACCGGCACGAGCAGGCGCCGGGAGCTGGCCGAGCGCGGTGAGCGGATCGGTGCTCTCGGCCATCTGGTCCAGCACGCGCTGCGCGGTGGCGGGTCCGATGCCCGGCAACAGATGCAGGATGCGGAAACCCGCGACCCGGTCGCGCGGATTCTCGGCGAAACGCAGCAGCGCCAGCACGTCCTTGACGTGGGCTGCATCGAGGAATTTCAGTCCGCCGAACTTGACGAAGGGGATGTTGCGGCGGGTCAGCTCGATCTCAAGCGGGCCCGAATGCGAGGAGGTCCGGAACAGCACCGCCTGGTGCTTGAGCAGCGCGCCTTGCTCGCGATTGGCCAGCACTTGTTCGACGATGTAACGGGCCTGATCGGCCTCGTCATGCACGGTGACGAGCTGCGGCTTGTGCGACGAGGCGCGGTCGGTCCACAGATTCTTGGTGAAGCGCTCGCGCGCGAGGCCGATGACGCCGTTGGCCGCCGCCAGCACTGCTTGCGTCGAGCGGTAGTTGCGGTCGAGCGTGATCATTTCCGCACGCGGCGAAAAGCTCTGCGGAAAATCCAGGATGTTGCGCACTGTGGCGGCGCGGAACGAATAGATCGACTGGGCATCGTCGCCGACCACGGTGAGCCCGTGTCCGTCGGGCTTCAGCGCCAGCAGGATGGAAGATTGCAGGCGGTTGGTGTCCTGGTATTCGTCGACCAGCACGTGATCGAAGCGGCCGCCGATTTCTTCCGCGATCAGCGCATCGCTCATGATCTGCGACCAGTAGAGCAGGAGATCGTCGTAATCGAGCACATGCTGGGCTTGCTTGGCCTCGACATAGGCCGCGAACAGGCCTTTCAGCTCGGCCGACCAGCCCGTGCACCAGGGATAGTGCGCCCCCAAAACCTTCTCGATCTCCATCTCGGCGTTGATGCAGCGCGAGTAGATCGAAAGGCACGTGCCCTTGGCCGGAAAACGGCTCTCCGTTTTCGAGAGGCCGCGCTCGTGCCGGACCAGGTTCATCAGGTCCGCGGAGTCCTCGCGATCGTGGATGGTGAAGGCGGGGTCGAGGCCGATGCGCTCGGCATATTCGCGCAGGAGGCGCGCGCCGATGCCGTGGAAGGTGCCGGCCCAGGTGAGCGCATCGCGCATGATCGCGGCGTTGTTCTCGCCCAGCACTTTTCGGGCGATGCGTTCGACGCGGCCGGCCATCTCGGCCGCGGCGCGGCGGGAGAATGTCATCAACAGGATGCGGCGCGGATCGGCGCCGGCGACGATCAGATGCGCGACACGGTGGGCGAGCGTGTTGGTCTTGCCGGAGCCGGCGCCGGCAATGACGAGCAGGGGGGCGCCCACGGTCGCGCCTTCCGCCACGCCATGCTCGACGGCGCGGCGCTGCTCCGCATTGAGCGTGTCCAGATATGTCGCCACGAATCGCCCCGGTGAAAGGCTGAGAGTCGGCGATCCCGGCGCGAATCGCAATCCAGCTGGACGAAACCGGGTTTAGGATTTAGGGGGAAAGACGGCCCCAAGTTCCAGCCTGAGAAACCCTCCGGTATGACCGAGCTCAAGCCCGACCAGTTCGAGATGCGGCGGCTGGAATCGCTCAGCAACACCATTTTCGGCGTCGCCATGACGCTGCTCGCCTATGACTTGCCCAAGGCCGCGGTGTTCACCAGCGCCCCCGGCTGGAGCGATCTCGCCCATGTTTATTCCGGCAAGCTCGCCGGCTTTGCGCTCAGCTTCATCATCGCTGGCGTGTTCTGGATCAGCCATCACCGCCGCCTTGCGCGCCAGCCGGTCGGCAGCCGCGGCGCGGTGATCCTCAATCTGTTCTTCCTGCTCTCGATCGTGCTGCTGCCGGTGACCAATGGCCTCTACACCAATTACAGCATGAGCAACGCGGTGGCGGTGCTCTATGGCCTGCATCTGACCGCGATCGCCGGCCTTAATGCCTGGCTGTGGTGGACCATCCTGGGCGGGTGGCGCCACGAGATCATGGGATCGGTGTTTCCGCTGCTCGTATTCATCCCGGGCACGATCGTCGCGGCGTTCGCGCCCCAAGTCGCGCCCTTCGTCTGGTTCATCGCCTTCGGCGGCGTCGCGATCCAGCGCTTCACCAGCGCGCGAACGGAGTCGGACGCGTAAGGCGGCGGCTTATCCGGATGTCGCGCCGAACCCGTCGGCCGGCACGTAAAGCTTGACCGGGCGGATTTCGTAGACTGCCGTCGGATTGACCGCACGCAGCTTCCGCGCCGCCGCGATCGCCTCATCCTCGCTGGCGCATTCCATGAGGTGGAAGCCCAGCAGCTGCTCCTTGGTCTCGGCAAACGGACCGTCCAGCACCATGCCCGCGCCGGGGCCCCGCAAGGTGCGGGCCTTTCGGGTCTCATCCAGACGGGCGGCCGGCCCAAACTGTCCGCTGGCCCGCAGCGGCGCCTGAACCTCGATGACTTTGGCGACGACGGCGGCGTCCTGCTCCGGCGTCCAGGACAAGACCTCGTCTTCCACGTGATAGGCCAGGATGGCGTACAGCATCGTCACCTCTCTTCTGCGCAACTTTTTTACGAAAGTCCCAAGGACGTAGCACCGCAGTCCGTGCCGACAATCCCGAAGCAGAATATTGCGTGGCCGGCAAGCGACGAAACTGTCCTGAAACCCGATTGCGGCCGTGCCGCGTGAACGCCGCCGAAAGCGATCGCGACTGATGACCACAAACAACAAGGTTTTTGCTGGAGGCGGCAATGGCGGGTTGCACCATCAAGATCATCTGCGACGCGCGACGGGCGGGACAATCCGAACCGGCCGATCTGCACGACCAGGCCTGCCATCACCGCTATTACGGCAGCTCGGCCGAGAATGGCGGCGAGCGGATCGTGGAGAGCCGGCGCGGCAAACGCCCGCGTGCGCCCAACATCTGCGATTTTTGAAGCCGTTGCCCAAGGCGGTGGTCGACCATGGACGTCCTGCAGATATCAATTGCGGCGATGCCGTTCCTGCTCTCGCTGGCAAGCAGGACCGGCAAGGCGATTGCCCCATGCTTGCTCACGAGCATCTGCACGGTGCTCCTCGGTGCGGAACCTCACCGCGCGGTCATGGCCTGGTGCGTCGGCATGCTGATCGCCGCCGTCGGCTTGCGCGAACGGCTTCGCACGAGCTGAGCTGGCGAGCGGCCGATCCTCCCGATCAGGGCAAATCTGAAAAGGAAAAGGCGCGGCGGGGAGTGCCCCGTCGCGCCCGATTTCTTGCTCGCTGGTCCAGGGCTGAGAGCGCCCCGATGCCAAGCCTTATTCAAGCCTAGTGGGCGATCCCAGCGAGGTGACAGCGCTTGAGATAAGACACTGGATCACCTCCTTTCGTTGGTTTCGGGAGATTTCAATATAGGTTGTAAGGCCGCCGCTGTTAAGGGCAGGCGGGTCGGTCGGAACCGAAGCTGGTTCGTAAGGGCCCAGCAAGCTGTGCGAAAAGTCGCCGTCGCGGCAGTTGAGACCTCCGTCCGACCGTGTTAGGGAGCCCCTGACGCGGGTGTAGCTCAATGGTAGAGCAGCAGCCTTCCAAGCTGAATACGAGGGTTCGATTCCCTTCACCCGCTCCAATGTTCTCAATGTCCGGCCCGGACACATGGGTAACAGGTCGTACCTGAGAGATAGGTGACAACCTCGTGCCGAACGGGTTGTCGCGGGGTTTCAGGGTCGTTCACTCCAAGGTCGATGCCGTTTGAGCCGATTGGCTGCGTTCCTGCAGGAGTTGCAGCGTGACGCATCCCTGGCCTGATCATTGTTGCTCGGCTCGCGCTGCCGCCGTCAACCCCGCGCCAAGGGGGCGCGCCCCTGCGGGCTTCGGGGGTTGACCGCTCAGCGCGGCCAAGCAACCGGCCGATCATGCCAAGAATGCACCAGAGTGCGTCGCGATCAGGGCGCTGGGGTCGTAGTTGAGACATCGGGGACGGGCTTCGGGCCGAACGGGTTGTCGAGCGGTTGCAAGGTCTTTTGCTCCAGGTCGAAGTATCCCAGATCGTAGTGCATGAAGCTGACGAGCCAAATGCCGTCGTCGACTTCCTTGATGCCGAGCTTCTGGCCGGCCAGCACGGTCGAGATGTTGATCCTCTTGCGATGCAGGCAGAGCCGGCCGCAGGCCGTGACAAGGACGTCGCGGTCATGGAATGGATAGGACAGTTCGGGTAGGCCGTCATAGCGGCGCGGTGACGCCGCATACAATTGCGCCGGACACTTCATGCCGAGCGCCTCGTGCGGTCTTTCTATGTTGAACTCGTGCACGAAGGCATCGAAGCGGCCTTGTTGTTGCAGAATGTTCGCGCCCGGTGGCCGGGTCGCCTCCTGCTTCAGCGTCAGGTGCATGCGCTCATGACGGCCGTTCTGCTGCGGATGGCCAGGCTTGATGCGCTCGATCGCGATGCCGAGGCGAAGCCACCAGACCGAGAGTTTCGACAGGTTGAACAGCGCATCAGGGCTGGCGAACGGCACGCCATTGTCGGAGCGGATCGACAGCGGCAGCCCGCGTTCGGCAAACAGCCGCTCGAACGCCGTCACTGCCAGTTCCTCTCGCGTCGACTCCATGGCTTCGCACATCAGCAAGAACCGCGAAGCCTGATCGGTCACGGTGAGTGGGTAGCAGTAGCGTCCGTTGCCGAGCTTGAACTCGCCCTTGAAGTCGGCGCACCAGAGGTCATTGGGAACGGCGCCGGCCGACAGCGGCGTGCCCTGCGCGCGGTTCTTCCGTTCACGGGCGCGCTTGACCAGGCCGTGGCGATCGAGCACGGCA